>CAIOBP010000001.1 GCA_903856295.1 uncultured Rhodospirillales bacterium
GGCGCGGGCGCTGCCGTCGGCTTCGGTGTTGGGGCGGGTGCGGCCGTGGGCTTCGGCGTCGGCGCGGGTGCTGCCGTCGGCTTCGGTGTTGGGGCGGGTGCGGCCGTGGGCTTCGGTGTCGGGGCGGGCGCTGCCGTTGGCTTCGGCGTCGGTGCGGGTGCTGCCGTCGGCTTCGGTGTCGGTGCGGGTGCGGCCGTGGGCTTCGGTGTTGGGGCGGGTGCTGCCGTCGGCTTTGGTGTCGGTGCGGGTGCGGCCGTGGGCTTCGGTGTTGGGGCGGCGGTGGGCTTGGGGGTTGCCTTGGGGGCTGGGGCTGGAGCGGCCGTTGGGTTGGGGGAGACGCCCGGCCCCTGGGCGGGGTTGGGGCCGCCTGGCTGAAGCGGGGTGCCGATGCTGGGCATCACGCCGCCGGGCGGAAGGGACAGGTCGGGACTCGCCGGGCGCGATCGCGACTCGCCGATCACCCCGATAGCGGTTCGCGCCGCGTTGTGCTGGCCGCTGGCCGTGGTGTGAATATCGGTGCCGGAGGCGTTGATGCTGGTGTTGCCCTGAATCAGCACATCCCCGGAGATGGCGCCGATGGTGGTTTCGCTGGTCGAATTCTGCCCCGAGGCCGTGGTGCTGAGCCCCTGGCCGTTGGCGTTGATCGAGGTGTTGCCCTGGATCCGCACACCACCGCTTTGCTGGGCGTCAGCCGGCAGGGCGAGGGTCATGACCAGCGCCGTGCTTGCCAACAGCTTCCATGAAAGACGGTCCATGCGTGCGATCTCCGGCGTCAGGGCGAGGCGTGCCAAGGGGGGGGTGAGCACCCAGCGGCTCACTGTACCTGCCGGGCTCCGATCGCGCGCGGGATAATTTGTCGCAACCGGGATCACGGCTTTTTCCACTCTTGCGACAGGCGGTCGGCTGCCGCGATGTCGGCGGCGGTCATCGCGCGCGCCACCGTGTCCTGGAGCTTCGCCGCGTCCTTGTCGCCCTGGGCGGCGGAAAGCTTGAGCCACATCAGGGCGGTAACGAAATTCTGCGGCACGCCCTGACCCTGCCGGTAGTGCACGCCGAGCCAGTATTGGGCGGCTGAGTCCCCCTGATCCGCCGCCTTGCGCAGCCACTTCTGCGCCTCGGTAAAGTCCTTATTCACCCCCTTGCCGACCCGGTACAAAAACCCGAGCCGGCTCTGCGCAGGGGCACTGCCCTGATCGGCGGCCTTGGCATACCATTTGACGGCCTCGGTGAAGCTCTGGCCCACCCCCTGGCCCTTGTCGTACGCGGTTGCGAGGGCGAGTTGGGCGCGCAGGTCGCCCTGTTCGGCCGCCAGCGCGTACCACTTGGCGGCCTGGGCCATATCCCGGGCCACGCCCTGACCGGTTTCATAGAGGGTGGCCAGACTGGTCTGCGCCCCGGCGTCGCCTTGTCCCGCGGCCTTGGCGTACCAGGCGGCGGCTTCGGACGGCGACGCCTCGACGCCCAGGCCATCGCGATACATGTCGGCCAGATAGTGCTGAGCCGGCGCGTCGCCCTGATCGGCGGCCTTGCGATACCAGCCGACCGCCTCGGCATTGTCTTGCGGCACGCCCTGTCCGTTCACATACATGACGCCGAGATATTTCTGGGCGGTCGCGTCACCCTGATCGGCGAGCGGCCGCCAGATTTGCAGCGCCTTGGCGAAATCTCCCTGGGTGTAGGCGGCCATGCCGTCTTCGTTGGCCGCCGCGACCCCGGGCGTCGACCCTCCGGCCAACAAAATCAGCACGGCAAGACCAAGTCGCATGAGATTTCGCATGTCCAGGCCCTCGAAGAAGTGGGGTGATGGGACGCGGTCACACGTTCAGCAGCAGGTTCTCCCGCTCCCAGGAACTGATCACCCGCTGATAGGCTTCATATTCGGCGGTCTTGACGGCGGTGACCGCATCCTGGAAGTTCTCGCCGATGATCTCGCGCAGGGGCTTGCAGGCGTTGAACTTGTTGAGCGCGTCCATCAAATGGCGGGGCAGGGTGAAGGCGAGGCGGTGGGCGGTGCCCTTGATCGGGTCCGAGGGCTCCATCTCGTTGACCATGCCGATGTAGCCGCAGGCCAAAGACGCCGCCAGCGCCAGATAGGGGTTGGCGTCGGCCCCGGCGACCCGGTTCTCGACCCGCCGGGCATCGGGCTCGGACACCGGCACCCGGAAACCGACGGTGCGGTTGTCGCGGCCCCAGTGAACATTGATCGGCGCGTCCGAACCGGGCAGCAACCGGCGGTAGGAGTTGACGTTGGGCGCCAGCAGCGGCATCGCCGCCGGCAGAAACTTCTGCAAACCGGCGATGAATGACAGGAACAGCGGCGTGTCCTGCCCCTCCGCGTCGGAAAACAGGTTGCGGCCGGTCTTGGTGCAGACCACGCTCTGATGAATGTGCAGGGCGCTGCCCGGTTGATCCTGCATCGGCTTGGCCATGAAGGTGGCGTAGACCTGATGGCGGATCGCGGTTTCGCGCACCGTGCGCTTGAAGAGGAAGGTCTGGTCGGCCAGTTCCAGCGCGTCGCCGTGATTGAAATTGATTTCGATCTGGGCGACCCCGGCCTCGTGGGTCAGGGTGTCGATGTCGATGTTCTGGGCCTCGCAGAAATCATAGACCTCCTCGAAGATCGGATCGAACTCGTTGACGGCGTCGATGCCGTAGGCCTGGCGGCCGGACTCGGTGCGTCCCGAGCGGCCGACCGGTGGCAGCAGCGGATAGTCCGGGTCCTTGTTGACCTGGACCAGGAAGAACTCCAGTTCCGGCGCCACGATCGGCTTCCAGCCCCGCTGCTCGTAGAGTTCCAGCACCCGCCGCAGCACCCAGCGCGGCGAAATGTTGACCGGGCTGCCATCGGCGTAGAAACAGTCGCTGATCACCTGGGCGGTCGGCTCCTTGTACCATGGCACCAGTCGGATGGTACGCTCATCGGGCACCATATAGATGTCGGAGTTCTCGTTGGAGGTGACGTCGTCCTCTTCGGGGAAATCGCCGGTCACGGTCTGGACGAAGATCGATTCCGGCAGGCGCAGCCCGCGATCGCGCAGGATGCGCAGAAACTTGTCGGCGGGCACGATCTTGCCGCGCGCGATTCCCGACATGTCCGGCACCAGGCACTCGACCTCGGTGACGCGGTTGGACTTGATGAATTCCTCGAGGTGACTCATGCTCTCCCGTCCGGCCGGCGGCGCTTGGCGGACCGCCGGTTCTCATGGTGTGGCGCGACGGGCCATTATGCGCCGCGCGCGCGCCGGGCGGAAGGGGGGCGTGGGCTGGGGCCGGCCCCGAACGGCGGGAAATCAGGTGCGGTTTTTCAAATAGTCGCCCGGATCCACCGCCTGATTACCGCGCCGGACCTCGAAATGAATCTGTGGCACCGAGACCTTGCCCGAGGAGCCGACGGTGCCGATTTGCTGGCCGCGCCTGATCCGGGCGCCGCGCTGCACCTGCATGGAATCGAGGTGGGCGTAGGCGGTGAACAGGCCGCTGGCGTGGCGGATCAGCAGCAGGTTGCCATAGCTGCGCAACTCGTTGCCGACATAGGCGACGACGCCGTTGTCGGCGGCGATCACCGGGGTGCCGCGCGCGGCGGCGATGTTGACGCCGTCATTCTGGCTGCCGTCGGGCTTGCCGCCATATTCCGAGATCACCGGACCCTTGACCGGCCACAGGAAGCGCCCGCCCCCGGAGGGCGGCGGCGGCACTTCCACCACCTTGGGCGGGGCGTCGGCGGTTTCGGGCGCGGCGGTTCTGGCCGGCGCCGCCGCAACTTCCGGTGCGCTCCGTGCCGGCGCGATCACCGCCAGATCGCGGGCGGCCTGGGGCGAAGCCTTGGGCGGCGCCGATCTGGGCAGCGCGGCCGAGGGGCCGACCCTGGCCGGGGCGGCCGGGGTCAGCGATACCGGCCCGGAGCCCGCCGGCGCGAGCGGCGCCAGGGGCACGGCCTGGATGGCGCCGGGACCGGCGACCCCGTGAATCGGATTGGCATCGGCGGGATCGGGCTTGCGCGGCGGCGTCGGCGCCGCGGCGGCTTCCCCGGACTCGCCGGGAAGCGTCAGCACCTGCCCGACCTTGATGATGTAGGCCGGGGCGGCGATCTGGTTCAGGCGCGCGAGCTGGGCGGTATCGGCGTGGTGACGCTTGGCGATCTCCGACAGCGAATCCCCGGTGCGGACGGTGTAGGTCCGCGCGACCGGCAATTGCAGCTCCTGACCGATTTCCAGCCGATAGGGCGGCTTGAGGTGGTTGAGCGTGATGATCTCGCGCTGCGGCACATTGTGGCGCTTGGCGATGACCGAGAGCGAATCGCCGGAGACCACGCTCACCGTGCGCGTCGCGCTCTCCTCCTGATCCGGGGAGAACACGTGCGACAGCCCGAGTTGGGAGCAGCCGCCCGCCAGCACCGGCAGGGCCAGCGCGACCAGTATCGACGTCAGGCGGCCGGCGTCACGCCAGGGCCACCAGGAACATCCGCCACCAAAGGCACGAAGCGAACGGACCACAACGCCTCCCGCTGAAAACCGGTTTCGTTCCGCCGGATGCGAACCAGACGCTGTTCATGGCGCCCCTCGCCCAACGGAATGACCAAAACACCGCCGACCGCGAGTTGCGCGAGCAGGGCCGGCGGTGGCTCCCCGCCCTCGGCGGCGGCCGTGACCAGGATGCGGTCGAAGGGAGCCTCGTCGGGCCAGCCTTCGGTGCCGTCACCAAGCCGGGTGGCGATGCCGCTCAGCCCCAGTTCGGCGAAGCGCCCGCGCGCCTCGACCAGCAGGGGCGGTCGTCTTTCGATGGTATACACGGGACAGCCGAGTCGCGCCAGCACCGCCGCCTGATAACCGCTGCCGGTGCCAATTTCGAGCACGCGGTGTGTCGGTAAAACCTCTAATCTCTCGGTCATGTAGGCGACCACCAGGGGCTGACTGATGGTCTGGTCATGGCCGATGGGCAGCGGGTAATCGTGCCAAGCGAAAGCCCGCAGCTCCGGCGGCACGAAGCGGTCGCGCGGCACCGACGCCAGGGCAGCCAACACCGTCTCGTCAGTAATGCCATTGCGGCGGATTGACCGTATCAGGCGATCTATGGCCGCGTCGTCGCTCATCGGTCACCCGAGAGCCGTGGTCAGAGCCTCCAGGGTCGCCCGATGGGTCAGGTCGAGGTGCAGCGGCGTCACGGCGATGCCGTTTTCCAGCAGGACCGCGAGATCGCAGCCGGGGCTGATCTCGTCGGACTCATGAAGCGGTCCGATCCAATAATAGGCGCGGCCGCGCGGGTCGACCCGCTGGCAGACATCGTCGGCGATCTTGCGCTTGCCGTGGGGCACCACCCGGACGCCGGTCACGGCCTCGGCGGAGCAGGCCGGAAAGTTGACGTTGATCAGGACGGTGTCGGGCCAGGAGGCGCGCACGAGGCGGCGCACCAAGTCGGCGCCCCAATGCTCGGCCGTCGCCCAGTCGGTATATCCGGCGGCATCGACGGCCTGACTGAGGGCGATCGCCGGCACCCCGAGCAGGGTCGCCTCCATGGCCACCGCGATGGTGCCCGAATAGGTGACGTCGTCGCATATATTGCGGCCGAAATTGATTCCCGAGAGCACAAGGTCGGGCTTGCGGTCGCGCATCAGCATGTTGATCGCTAGCAACGCGCAATCGGTTGGTCTGCCGTCGACGGCGAAACGCCGCTCCTCGATCTGGCGCAGCCGCAACGGCAGTTGCAGAGTCAAGGAGTGGCTGGCGGCCGATTGCTCGGTCTCGGGCGCCACCACCCAAACATCGTCGCTCAGACTGCGGGCGATGCGCTCGAGCACCGACAGGCCCGGGGCGTTGATGCCATCGTCGTTGGACAGCAGAATCCGCGCCTTTGACAAATCTAACGCCATATCAGGAGACGCGGCTGATCAGTTCAAGGCCACCCATGTAGGGCCGGAGCGCCTCGGGCACCACCACCGAGCCGTCGGGCTGCTGGTAGTTCTCGATCACCGCGATCAGCGCCCGGCCGACCGCCACTCCCGAGCCGTTGAGGGTATGGACGAAGCGGGTGTTCTCCTTGGTGCCGCGCGGCCGGCAGCGCGCCTTCATGCGCCGGGCCTGGAAATCGCCGCAGTTGGAGCAGGAGGAAATCTCGCGATAGCTGTTCTGCCCCGGCAGCCAGACCTCGATATCGTAGGTCTTGCGGGCGGAAAAGCCCATGTCGCCGGTACACAGCACGATGGTGCGGAAGGGCAGGCCCAGGCGGGTCAGCACGGTCTCGGCGCATTGGGTCATGCGCTCATGCTCGGCCTCCGACTGCTCGGGGCCGGTGATGCTGACCATCTCGACCTTCCAGAACTGATGCTGGCGGATCATGCCGCGCGTGTCCTTGCCCGCCGCCCCGGCCTCGGCCCGGAAACAGGGGGTAAGGGCGGTCAAGCGCAACGGCATGTCTTCCAAATCGATGATCTTGTCGCCCGAGAGATTGGTTAGCGGCACCTCGGCGGTCGGGATCAGCCAGTGGCCGCTGGTGGTCTGGAACAGATCCTCGGCGAATTTCGGCAACTGGCCGGTGCCGAACATGGTGGCGTCGCGCACCATCAGCGGCGGGTTGATCTCGGTGTAGCCATGCTCGGTGGTGTGCAAATCGAGCATGAACTGGCCGAGCGCGCGCTCGAGCCGCGCCAGTCCGCCGCGCAGCACCGTGAAGCGCGCCCCGGAAAGCGCGGCGGCGCCGGAGAAATCCATCAGCCCGAGTTTTTCGCCGAGGTCGAAATGCTCCAGCGGTTTCGCGATCGCCGGCGGCGTGCCGACCCGGCGCACCTCGACATTATGCGTCTCGTCGGGGCCGTCGGGCACGTCGTCGGCCGGCGGGTTGGGCAGGGTGGTCAGCAACCGCTCCAACTCGGCCCCGGCGCTGCGCTCCTCGTCCTCGACCTCGGGCAGGCGGGCCTTGATGGTCGCGACTTCGGCCTGGAGGGCGTCGGCGTTGCCGCCGGCCTTGCGCACGGCGCCGATTTCCTTGGAGGCCTCGTTGCGGCGCTGCTGCAACTCCTGAAGCGTGGTCTGGGCCGCCCGGCGGCGGGCGTCGAGCCCGAGCACGGTGGCGGACAGGGGCTCCAGTCCGCGACGGGCCATGGCACGGTCGAAGGCGGCGGAATCATCACGAATGGCACGAAGATCAAGCATGGCGGGCCGGCTCAAAAGGGGAAGGGCGCCCCCGATTTATAAGAGCCCAGCCTCCCGGCGTCCAGGGGCACGCTCGACACCCTTTACCCGTGAGTGTCCACACGGCATTATCACCGGGTTCACACGTCGGAGCCAAATCATGAAGCCGTTGCGGTCCTCTGCCCTGATCCTGTTTCTGATCGCCTTCGGTCTCTTCATGGCCCAGCAGGGCACGCCGCTGGCCCGCTCCCCGGGCGAGGCCGCCGGCCCGACCCTGGTGATCGCCGCCGCCGACACCACGGATAGCGCCGGGGGCCAAGCTGCGGGCAAAAAATCGCCCGGTCTGGTCAACCCGCAATCGGTGTTCTTCGGCTGCGCCACCGGCGTTGTCATCGGCGCCCTGGCCACCGCGCTGCCGCCGATGATCGGTTGGACCTTCTATGCCGGCGCCCTGCCGGCGGTGGTCGCGATGATCGCCACCTCGGGGGTCGGCTGCGCGGTCGGTTTGTTCGGCGGCGTCATTTTCTCGACCTTCGCCTGGATTTTCGCCACGGTCGGCAGTGCCTGGCACGCGGTGTTTGGTTGATTTTGCCGCCGGTGGCTAGTAAGGTCGTCGGCGTCGCGGGTGTAGCTCAATGGTAGAGCAGAAGCTTCCCAAGCTTACGACGAGGGTTCGATTCCCTTCACCCGCTCCAAGCTTTCCAAGCCCTTAGGAGTCGAGCAGCCGTTTGTCATGCTTGGCGGTTCTCAATCTTCCAGGAAAGCGACCGGTTCCCGGCCGGGCTCGACCAGGCTGGTGATCTTGAAGCCCTGGGACTCCTGGTAGCGCCGTTCCAGTTCGACCCGGGCCTCCCCCAAGGTCTTGGCCCAAACCTCGACTTCCTGAGCCGCGGCCCAAGCTTCGTCGATCGCGCCTTTGCTGACGCCGGCACTGGACACGTACTTGTTGAACACCAGGGCCAGATAGTATTGGGCGCCCTTGACCGGTTCGCCGATCGTTCTCAGAATCCGATCCGGCATTTCCAGCGCCTCGGTCGCCTTCTGCTCAAGGTGCGAGCGATGACGCACCAATTCCTTGATGTTGCGGTCGAGTTCGGCCATGGCCTTGCGGCGGTCCCCGACGCGCGCTGAAAGACCGCGCTCGAGTCCGCTGCGACGGGCGACAACCATCCGGATCGTGTCGACGTCGGCGTTTCTTTCGATCAGGCTCACCGCCGCCGCTCCGAGCAACCTTCCGGTTACATAGGCGGCGGCCGAAAAAAACGCACAGAGCAGAACGGCCTCGAGAAACCTCTCCAGCATGAGCCAACGGCACCTCTAAACGCGGACCCCGACGAACCGGGCGCTCCCTGGCCAGCATCCTAGCACCGGCACGGCCGTTCGTCAGTCCTCCGTTTGCGCGCCGGTATCAGACTGTGATGTTCAGCTTTCCGCCGCGTTCAGGGGTGGTGTGCCCGGCGTTGACCTGGGCGGTGGCCCGCGTTTTTTCCTGGTTGAGCCGCTCTTGAGACGAGTGTGAAGCCAGCTGTGCGCCGTAGTGGCTCGGCGCCGTGGCATGGCTGGCCTGGGAAACGCCCGAGATTGCCATCGAGACTCCCTCCTTGTTGCGAGACTGCGCAGAAGCATGCGGCAGGATTTGTCGGGCATTTTATGGGTGTTATCCGAAAGAACCCGACAAAAGTATGTTGCAGTTTTTCTTGGCAGGGTTGATCATTGATTTGCGTATCCTAGCACGACCCATAAATCCTGGCAAATAATCTTTGGGGAAATAGCGCCATGAAAGGTTTGGTCCGATAAATTCATGGGGGACTGCCGGATGATCCGCCGGGACTTAAGTCAGCCCTGGCGGCACCTCGCGCCATGGCGGAAGTCTGGTATCCATCCGATGTGCCTTGACGCCGGTGTCAGGCGGCGCGCAGCCGGCTGGTCATTTCAATGAAGGCGTCGGCGGTCAGGTCGGCGTCGAGCAGGGCGCCATGGAACTTGAAGCGATCCGAACGGTCGACCCACAGGCGATCGGTCATGGCGTCCAGGGACTTGGGGGCGCCGGGAAACAACTCGGCGTAGATTTCCTGGGTGCAAATGAACCGATCCTCGGGAAAGGCCTCCTCGTCCCACCCGATGCGCTTGATGCGCGCCATCTCGTAATCGAAGAACTGCTTCTCGTTCCGGTAGGCGTGGGCGAGCAGATAATCGTCACCGATGAAGGCCAGCAGGGCATCCACAATCTGGTCGAAGCGTGGCGCCTGTTTGAGATCGCCGGGCTTGATGCCGTGAACGCGAATCGATGCCGGGTTGATCGGCGCCTCGGGATTGACCCGGCTCTGCCAACTCTCGCCCTTGCGCCAGCCCTCCGCGTCGCGCAGCAACTCGACGCAGCCGACCTCGATCACCACGCCCGGCGGTCGCAGCCCTTTCGGGGCCTTGCGAATATCCTCGGCGGTCATCACCCGATTGCCGGTGGTCTCGGCATCGATGGCCACCAGCCGACTCCGGCCCTCGAGAAACCCCAAATCGACCACTGGTTATCCTTCCAACTTGCTGTGCGGCCCAATTCGCCGTGAGGTGACGACGGCCGAATGCCGGCGCGAGGCGTCATTGCCCAGGCCGGCGCGAGGCGTCATTGCCCAGGTTGACGCCAGCAATGCTATTCTTTATCCTCGATTCCGCAAAGGATCCCGGGTTCGAACGCCAGGGCAAAGGCTCGGGCGCGACGTTTTGCCACAACCGGGCGCGACAGCATGTCATACTGGCGCGCAGAAAGATCGAAACAACCGGTTGTTTCCGGCCGAGATCGCTCCCGTCGCAGGACCGAAAACCAGCGAGCACGCCAACCGAGCGGCAATCAAACCATGGTTGCATTATGCGTGCGGAAATTATAGAGTTAGAGGTTGCGCGCGATGCGCACGCTTGGCTAAGGATCAATCCTCATGATGATCTGGAATGATGGCCTAGCCACCCGAAACCTCATCATCGACAAAGAACACAAGGAACTTATCGAGTTCCTGAATATCATCGACGAGCTGACCCCAAACCAGAAATCCCTGACTTACAGTCTGGAGATCATTCGGAGTCTCTACCGCTTGACCGCCCAGCATTTTTCACATGAAGAACTCTTGATGAGGGAATTCAACTACAATAACGAGCAGCGGCACCTTGGTGAATATCGCGTAATGCTGGAGAACTTTCAAAATTTGATTAATGATTTCGACCGGATTGGCATCGGTGTCATTGCCGCTTTTTTTGAACAGTGGCTCTCCGGCCACTTGCTCCGTGAGGATATGCCCTTGGCCCGTTTTATCCAACGAAACCAGAAACTCGCCCATGATGCTCCGGCGCGGCCTGAAAATCGGCGAAAGAGCTGAGGGCAGCACCCCCTGCCACGGTCAACCACAACATGAGGTTATCTCATGACAACCTTTAATAAGGCTTTTGTTTTCAATAATTTGTCGTGCGTGATCTGTAACTTTCCATCTTGACCAATCATTCGTGGTGTCATAGATCTTTCATTGCCACAAATGATGGACGCGGGCGGCTTTTCTGACGATTGGCGCCCTGTGTCACCGAGACGAACGCCGGATTGAACTGGGAGACTCTCCGTGGAGCATCGGGCCCGTAAATTCATCGATCTCGCCGAGAACTTGATTGATACCTACCAGGATGCCTTGTCTCATGCCATGGAGAACAAGAATTTTGTCTCCGACAATGAAATGAGGCGCATATATGATGTCATCAAGGCTTTCATGCCCAAGGCGGCTCCGGCGTTTGAAAATATCTGTATAAACTGTCCCTCATATATTTATGGCAACAGATTGCAAGGTTCGATTGGTAGAAGCGCTGGCATCGACATGTCGAGCGCCGCTGACGATGTGATCGATTTCATCATAACACTGTCCCGGCAATCAGATCCTGTGAAGAGCCGGGTATTCTTGATGTCGATTGCCGATTTTTCGAATCTATATTGCAGACTTACGGTAAGTGGCCGTCACAATGCCGATGATCGCATCCGCAAAGGCCTGAAGCATATGATTCATGGCGGCGATCGCATGATCTATGTCGGCAGCGGCGTCTTTCTGTTTTTCTTTGAAAAGACCAACGGTGAAGACATCATCCCCAAAAAGCAGGCAATCCTTGAATCCGTGTTTGGACTGGTGGGTGAAAAACGCGAAGTTCGCTCGCCACGAGGCTCTGCTTCGGGAGGGGCGGCGGATGATGGCCCCAGTTTAGTCGATGTCGCCTTTCAAACCGACTTCGATATCGAGAAACACATGAAGCGGGCAATCGCCACTCTTGCCGATACCCACCCCCGCTCTCCTGATGGTGCGGCCAGCGCAGTCAATCATCCGGGTTTCGAAACGATCGCCAACCAGTTGACCTTTCATTTCGCCCCGGTCTGGGATGCCAGGACCAGCAGTGTCTCTCTGTATCAGTTGGAAACGTTGCGAGAAATCGAGCCAGGAGTTTTTCTGCATGAGTCTGACGTTCTGACACGAAGGCAGAATGACGAATTTCACTACAGACTTCAGCTTTACAAAATCAATCATGGATTTTCGACAATCTTGTCTCAGGAGGCCCAGCAAGGTTCGATCGGCCTCACGCCGAAATTGATGATTCCCTTGTCATTTGAAAACTTTACCGGTATTTCCGCTGATCAGTTCGAAAGCGATATTCATGACATTTTCGGCTTTCACAGTGGCGATCAACTGATCCTGATGCTCACCGACATCAGCGAGCAAATGCCTCGGAATCTTTTAATAAAGATCATCACATCTCTGAAAAAGCGGAAGGTCAGCGTTTTCTGCCGCATCCCATTCTGTCATTGTTATTTCAATCTGCTGTCCAATATCGAAGGCCTTGCCGCCTACCTTGATGTGAGGGATGTGCTAAAGTTCGGCTTCGAAATCGATATTGTTGAGCACGTGATCCAGGAATTCGCGCACTATGCCAAATCCCGCCATGTTCTGCCGATGATTGCGCACGTCGACTCCAGCACGATTTCCGGGATCGCCTATAAGAGCGGCTATGCCTATATCGCGGGCAAGGTGGTTGGTGAGACGCGTGCGAGCATGAACCCGATCACCTCACTGCCGGCGTCCCGGATTCTTCTCAAGTCCTGAGCCCGGCCCGCCGTGCCACCCGGCGCCTTATGACGGCAGGAAATCGCCGAGTTTCAGCAGCAGTTCGGCAAGGCCGGCTTCCGAGACCAGTCCGGCCGCCTCGGCGGGGGGCATCCAGCGCTTGGTCCGCTGCTGGCGTTCGCGCCAATCCTCGGCCTCGCGCTCGGCTTTCAGCAAAAAAACCTCGACATCGCACGCGACGCTGCCCTTTTTCAGGCGCTTTTGATAGCGATACGAGCCGATGGGCTTCTTGGCGATCTTGCCGATGACCCCGGCCTCCTCAAAGGCCTCCTGGGCCGCCTGATCGCAGGGCTTGACCTTCTTCTTCGGCCAGCCCTTGGGCACGATCCAGCGGCCGGTGTCCCGCGAGGTCACCAGCAGAACGCACAGGCGGTTGTCGACAATGGCGTAAGGCACGGCGGCGCATTGGGTGCGCGGGCGCTTCTCGCCCATGGCCCGCCCGCCCCGGGACGCCTTGGCGCCTACCATAGCAGCAGCGCCAGCTTCTGAAAGGCGCCGCCGAGCAGGGCCGCGCAGGGGATGGTCAGGACCCAGGCGATGACGATGTTGCCGGCAACGCTCCAGCGCACCGCCGACATCTTGCGCGCCGCGCCGACTCCGATGATCGCCCCGGTAATGGTGTGGGTGGTCGAGACCGGAATGCCAAGGCCGGTGGCCATGAACAGGGTGATGGCGCCACCGGTTTCGGCGCAAAAGCCCTGCATCGGCTTGAGCGTGGTGATTTTCGAGCCCATGGTCCGCACGATCTTCCAGCCGCCGAACAGGGTGCCCAGCCCCATTGCCGCCTGACAGGCCAGCACGACCCAGAACGGCACATGGAACTCGTCGCCCAGATAACCCTGAGAATAGAGCAGGATGGCGATGATGCCCATGGTCTTCTGGGCGTCGTTGCCGCCATGCCCAAGGCTGTAGAGGGATGCCGAGACGAATTGAAGCTGGCGAAACCGCCGGTCGACCCCGAACGGAGTCGAGCGCACGAAAATCCACGACACCGCCAGCACCAGCACCAGGGCGAGCAGAAAACCGATGAACGGCGACAGCACGATCGCGGCGCCGATCTTGAAGAAACCGCCCCACAAGACCGCCGCGAAGCCCGCCTTGGCGACTCCGGCCCCGGCCAACCCGCCGATCAGCGCGTGGGAACTGCTGGAGGGCAGGCCCAGCTGCCAGGTGACCACGTTCCAGGTGATCGCCCCCATCAGGGCGCCGAAGATGATCCGGGTGTCGATGATGCCGGGGGAAATGATGCCGGTGCCGATGGTCTTGGCCACGCTCAGCCCGAAGACCAGGAAAGCGACGAAGTTGAAAAAAGCCGCCCAGCAGACGGCGGCGGGCGGAGACAGGACCCGGGTCGACACAATGGTTGCGATGGAATTGGCGGCGTCATGCAGTCCATTGACAAGATCGAAGAGCAAAGCCACCAAAATAAGCGCAACCAGCAACGGCATTCCTGTCGGGGACAAATCCATGACCGCTCCGTATCAACTCGAAAAGACTGTCACCGAGACTCAGACCTGCTCGATCACGATACCCTGGATGAAGTTCATGACGTCGTCGCCCCGGTCGATCACCGACTCGATCAGTTCGTAGATCTCTTTGCGTGTCATGATGATGATGGGGTCGGCCTCGCTTTTGATCAGCGTCGTCAGGCCACTGCGCAGCAGGTGGTCGGCCTCGCCCTTGATCTTCGAGACCTTGACGCACATCTCATTGATTTGACGAGAGTTCTTATTGATCGCGGCCAGGAGCATCACGGTCTGGCTGATGATGACCGCGCAGTTGCGCGCGCTTTCCGACATCTGTTTCATTTCGTCGGTGAAGTCGGTGATCTCGTACATTTCGATCTTTTGCGCGGTCTTTTCGACCAGATCGATCGTGTCGTCCATCGCCGAAATCAAGCCGTGAATGTCGACGCGGTCGAATGGTGTAATGAATGTCCGGTGAATCGCGAGAAGGGTGTCGCGGGTGATGATATCCGCCTCACCTTCCATGGTGTAAATGGCAAGGCAGTGGCTCTGGATATCGTTCCCCGAGACCATCATTTGGTGCAGGTCTTCGGCCGCGGCGACGATCTTTTCCGAGTGAGCGCGAAAATAATCGATGAATCTCTCTTCCTTCGGCATCAACGCTTGAAACAGCTTCATCAACACGACTTCGGTCCTCGGAAGAATGTGGGTGGGATCGTCCGTCCAAACACGGCATGAAACTTCAGCCCCGGCAGCCTTTATAAAGGCCCGAGGATACCCCGACAAGACATTCGGCGCGGGATTTCCGCGATGCAGTCCTGGCCGGGACGATCGCCGGCCTCTACGCGGCCGATCCCGCCGCTATATCCATTTTTTCACCCGCAGGAGCACGAACACCGCCGTCGAGCACAGGGCGGAAATGACGCCCATGTAGAGAAAGCCCTGGGGATCGGTATTCCAGGGAATGCCGCCGACATTCATGCCCAGCAGGCCGGCGGCCAGGCTTGGCGGCAGCAGCAAGGCGGCGAGCGCGGTCAGGCGGTTGGAGGTGCGGGAAATGTGCAAAGAGCTGCGGGAGATGCGCTCCGACACCAGCGCGCACAAATCATCGTGCAGCAGAATCGAGCGGTCGCGAATGGCGTCGAGATATTCGATGAAGCGCAGCAAGCGGTCCAAGTCTTCCCTCAGAAGAATCCGGTCGCGCGAGGTCAGCCAGGAGCAGTCTTCGCGTTGCAACCGGGTGATCGCATCGCGTTGCGGGGCAAGATACCGGCGCAGATGGATCGCCTTGCGGCGCAACTCGCTCAGTTGGCGGCGCACCAGTTTTTCACTGACCTCTTCGTGCGGCGCCTCGGTGTTCTCGAGCACCATTTCCTCAAGCGCATCGACCTGATCGTCCATGGAATCGAGGACGGGTTCGATATCGATGATCACCCGGTAGGCGATCTGGGCCAGGACCTCACCGGGACGGCACGGTCCCTGGCCGCGGAACGCCGCCAGACGCGTCTCGCGTAGCGCTCCCAGCTGATGTCCCTTGTCGCGCAGGCTGATCACCCGCTTGCCGTCGGCCCAGAGATGCAAGGGCACGAAGCCGACATCGTCGCCAAGGTGCGAACGGGCGCCGGCCGAATTCTTGCTGATGCCGCGCAGCACGATCAGCAAGCCGTCGCCGATCGTCTCGACACGCGGCCGCGTGTCCTCGGCGAGCAGGGCTTCCGCGACCAGCGCATCGAGACCGCTATCGACGCGCACCCATTCCTGGGCGGCGGGATCGTCGCGTTCAAGGTGGACCCAGAGCAAGCCGTCGGTGGGCTCCCAGTCCCAAACACCCGCCCACGTCATGTTGGTCGCGGACCCCTGACCATCCAGCAGGCAGGCGAAGCGCAGCCCCGGCTCCACACCGGCATCGGGGCAAATCTTGTCTCCCATGCGGCCCTCCATCCTTGATGACGCGGCAGACTGCCATTTATCGGGAGAAATTGGCCACATCTTTGTCCGGGCCGTCCGGCAGGTCGAAAGCGGCGGTGAAGAAAAAGCTCGACCCGACCCCAAGCTCGGACTCGGCCCACAGGGTGCCGCCCATCTGGGCCACCAGCCGGCGGGCCAGGGTCAGGCCGAGGCCGAGACCTTCGAACCGGCGTCCGGCCGCGCTGTCCTCCTGCTCGAACAGGTCGAATATCTTCTCCAGGTTCTCACTGCGAATGCCGGGTCCGGTGTCCCGCACGGAGAACAGAACCGTCACGGTGTTCGCTCCCGCCCCCGGCCCGAGCGCCCCCGGCCCGACCGCCTCGGCCGCGACCGCCTCGGCAGCGACCGTCAGGCCGCCGGCTCCGGTGAACTTCACGCCGTTGCCGATCAATCTGGCCAGCACCAGACGCACCATGTTCAGGGGGCCGAGCAGCTTGACCGGCAGGTCCGGATCGACGGCCAGCGCCAGCGCCAGTCCCTTGTCAGCCGCTGGCGCCTGGAATTGCCCGACGATGGCGGCAAGCTCGCTGGACGGGTTGAACAGCGAAACCTCGGCCGCGGTTTCGTCCTCTTCGATGCGAACGTACTCGAGGATATCGTTGGTCAGGGCCTCGAGGGCGCTGCCGGCATCACAGACGAACTGGAGCTGTTTCCGGCGGTCGGGCCGGTCCTCGGTTTCCAGCAGCATCGTGCCGAAGCCGTTGATCGCGTTCAGCGGCGTGCGCAGCTCATGGGTGGCGACGGCGATGAAGCGCCCCTTGGCCTCGCTGGCGGCTTCGGCCTCGGCCCGGGCGGCCTCCAGGTCGGTGATCAATTGGCGCTGCTCGGTAATGTCCCAGTTGGTGCCCAGCACCCGCGCCGGCCGGCCGCCATCGTCCGCGAACACGGTGCCCATGCCTTTCATGGTCCTGATCTCACCGGTCGGCAGGAGAATGCGGAACTCGGACTTGTAGGGGCTTTCGCCCGCGAGCAGCCGCCGCCGCTCCGCGTCGACCCTCGCCGCGTCGTCCGGGTGAATCCGGGTCAGCCATTCGGCGAAGTCCTGGAACGGGGCGTCGGGGGCGGTGGCATAGAGACGCGCCATCTCGGCGTTGCAGATCAGTCTGCCGCTGGCGATGTCATAGTCCCAGACCCCGATTCCGGCCGCCTTGGTGGCGAGCGACAGCCGGTCCGCCAACTCCTGAACCTTCTGCTCCCGGAACCGCTTCAGCTCGACATGGACCTTGGCCCGCGCCCGCACGATGGCGGGCGTCACCGGCTTGGTGATGTAGTCGACGGCACCGAGCGCCAGCCCCTGGGCCTCGTCGGCAACCTCGTTCTGGGCGGTCACGAAGATCACCGGAATATCCCGGGTCTCGGGGTCGCCCTTCAGCCTGCCGCACACCTCGTAGCCGTCAAGGCCGGGCATGTTGATGTCCAGCAGCACCAGATCCGGCTTTTCCTTGCGCACGACCGCGATGCCGGCCTCGCCGTCGGTGGCGAAGCGCACGGCGAAATCCTGCCCGAGATAGGCCCGCAGCAGCGTGATATTGCTGGGGCTGTCATCGATAATGACGACGATGGGCTTCACGGCGGCGCTCCCGGGGTGATCAGAGGCTTATGCCAAGATGGGTACAGAGTCGCTCCAGCTCCTGCAACGCCTGGACGAAAGTAAGGTTCTGAACATTCGCTTCAAGTCGTTCCAGCGCCTCCCGGTCGATCAGTTCGCGCAGGAGCGGTGACACGCGCCGCTCAAGGGTCTCGATGGCGTCGGGATCGTTGATCCGCAGCTGCCCGGACAGCGCGTGGATGGCGGGGGCGAGCGCGTCGGGTGCCGTGGCGTCCTTGCCGCCGGTCTCTCCCGGCGGCTGGGCGGCCTGAGCCTCAACGGCCTTGGCGATGCCGTCGGTCACCTCCTTCAGGCAGCGGACCACATCCTGCTGCAACGGGGCGTAGCGCTGGGGCTCCGCGGTCCGGACCGCCGCCTCCAGCTCCGCCGCCGCCACCGACAGGCGCACGGCTCCGAGATTGGCGGCGGCGCCCTTGAGATCATGGGCGATCCGGCGCAGGCTGTCGGTATCGTCCGCCGCGAGTGCGCGGGACAGCAGCGCGCCGTCGCCGCCGTTCCGGGCCAGAAAGTTCTTCAAGGCCCGCAGGAATATCTGCGTCTGGCCGCCGAGCCGGCGCGTCGCCAACTCGACATCGATGCCCGGCAGCGCCTGAACCACATCACCGGACGGAGCGCAGGGCCGGTGGGCCATGGCCGCGGCCTGAGCCGCCGGTTCGCTTTCCGCGCCCCGGGTCCAGCGCCGCAGGGTGGCGAACAGCTGGTCGACGTTGATCGGCTTGGCGATATGGTCGTTCATGCCGGCGTCGAGGCAGCTCTGCCGGTCCTGGGCCATGGCATCGGCGGTCATGGCGATGATGGGCAGGGTCTGATTGCGGGCCTCGGCGCGAATCAGCCGGGTCGCCTGGAAGCCGTCCATCACCGGCATGTGCAGGTCCATCAGAACGACATCGAACCGTTGGTCGGGCGCCATCAGCAGCGCCACCCCCTCCTGACCGTCATTGGCGACGGTGACCGCGATTCCGGCCAGCTCAAGAAGCTCGCGGGCGATTTGCTGGTTGGTGGGATTGTCCTCGATCAGCAAAACCCGCAATCCCTCCATCCGGGGAATCGCGAAGGCCAGGTTGCCATCGTCCACGAGAGGACGCGGCGCCATGCCGTTCAGGTGCAGGGCGGACAGGATGGTGTCATGCAGCCGGGACAGCGTCACCGGCTTGACCAGGATGCCCTCAAGGTCCAACTGCCGGGATTCGCGCAAGACCTGATCGCGGTCATAAGCGCTGACCATGATCAGCAGCGGCGTGCTCTTGAGCGTCGGGTTGTTTCTGATGAGGTGGGCGGTCTCGATTCCATCCAGCCCAGGCATTTTCCAGTCGAGAAAGACCAGAGTATAATGCTCTTCGCCCTCTTTTTCCGCGCGGATCAGCTCCGCCAGCGCCTCCGCCCCCGAACACACCGCGGTGAAGCGGATGTCGAAGCGCGACAGGGCTTCCTGCAAGCTGAGACGGGCGATTTCCAGATCGTCGACCACCAGCGCCCGGCACGCGCGGAAGGCGCCGGGCGGAGCGGCGAGGTCGGCGGCGGGGCTGGCGCTCCGGCCGAACCGGATGGTGAACGAGCAGGTCGTGCCCTTGCCGGTCTCGCTCTCGATGCTGATCGTGCCGCCCATGAGTTCCACGATCTGGCGGCTGATGGTGAGGCCAAGCCCGGAGCCGCCGTATTTTCGGCTCATCGAGCTGTCGGCCTGTGTGAAGGGGGTGAACAGCCGGGCGATCTGGTCGGGCGACATGCCGATGCCGGTATCCCGGACGGAAAACCGCAGTTCGGCCCACTCGTCCGCGACCGCCACCGGTTCGACCGTGACCACCACCTCGCCCCGCTCGGTAAACTTGAGGGCGTTGTTGGTGAGGTTCAGCAGAACCTGGACGAGGCGCAGCGAGTCGCCGATCAGATCATTGTGCACGTCGTGGGGCAGGACGAAAACCAGCTCGATCGCCTTGGTCCGCCCGACATCGGTGCTGACGCTTTCAACCTGCTCCAGCACCGAGGTGAGACGGAATGGCGCGGCCTCCAGTTCCAGCCGCCCGGCCTCGATCTTGGAATAATCCAGAATGTCGTTGATGATGCCCAGCAGGTTCGAGGCCGCCATGCGCATCTTGGACAGATAGTCGGCCTGCTGCTCGTTGAGCGGCGTCCGCGCCATCAGGCCGAGCATGCCGATCACCGCGTTCATCGGCGTGCGGATCTCGTGGCTCATGACCGCCACGAAGTCGCTTTTGGCGCGGCTGGCTTCCTCGGCCACGGCCCGCGCCTCTTTCTGAGCCTGCTCGGCCTCGCGAAACTGGCGGATATCCGAGGCGATCAACAGCAGATGCCCCTCATTGTCCTTGACGAAGGGCACGAGATGAACATTGAGCCATACCGGAGTTCCAAACGTCGTCTTGAAGTGGGTCTCCAAAGTTTGCGCGCAGCCCTGCCGGAGTGCGGCCAGGGCGAGTTCGTAAAGGCCGGACGCTTTCCAGGACGGGAGCGTGCGGAAATTCTGCATGAGCAGCTGCGCGCTCGACTCCGCCCCGACAATGCGCACGATCGCGTCGTTGGCCAGAACGCATGGCCCACCCGAGTGATAGGCGGCAATGCCCAGATTCGACTCGCTGACGATCTTCTGGTTGAACTCAAGCAACTCCCGAATGTGGCGGGTGCCGTCCTCAAAGCGTTTCTTCAAATTGGTATGGGCGTTGTCCAACTCGGTCAGATGCTGCCGGCTTCGCACGACATAGCCGGCGCAAACCAGCAGCAGGGTCGCGGAGACGCCGCCGACAAAAATCAGCACCCCGGCCACCCGGGCATCGGTGATGATCGCCTCGATGCCATCCAGACGGAGCAGATTGTAGATGACGAGGCCGTCGTCGGGATGGGGACGGGACCGCACCAGATAGGGCGTGTCCTGGCCATCGATGCGGATTTCGTCGGGAACGCTCGGATTCCCGGTCGGCTCAAGGTGCAGGGGCTGAAAGGTGCTGCGCAGGTAGATCGCTTGGCGTGTGGTCTCGGGCATGGCCGCGATCCGCGCCATATCGACGGCTTTGAACTTTATCGCCGGGTCATGGGACAGGATGATCACGCCGTTGGCGTCGGTGATGAAGGCGTTGATGTTATCCAGCCACTGCTGCATGCGCGATACGTTGATCTTGATCGCCACAACCCCAACGATGTGGCCATCGACCGAGATCGGAGTCGAAAAGAACAGACCAGCGATCCCGGTGGCTCTGCCGATGGCATATTGCGTATAGGGGCGGCCATTCATGGCCGACTGAAAGTATTTCCGGTCACTGTAGTTGAATCCCATCAGCTTGTCTGATTGGGCATGGTTGCTTGAGGCGACGCAGTCTCCGGCCGTGTTGATCACAAACACCAAATCATAATCGAGCTGGCGGGCAATCAGTGACAGGTATTTATTTGGCTCTTCGCTGTTTCACGTGGGTAGCTTGAGTTCTAGCTTTCCGGCGACGAGGTAGATTATCGCGGCCAGGTTGCGGGTAGAGCGGTATCCCCGTGCCTTGGCCTTGGCTGCCTGGACCAAGCTGTTGATGCCC
>CAIOBP010000002.1 GCA_903856295.1 uncultured Rhodospirillales bacterium
CGCCCGCCTGCGGGTTCGCGCTGCTCACCGGGATTATCAACTGTCTGAATGCCGGCCCGAAGAATGGCTAATGATCGAATGGCCGGAGGGCGAGCCCGAACCGACCAAATACTGGCTCTCCAATCTTTCCGAAGACATCTCCTTCGAACGTCTCGTTGACCTGACCAAACTGCGGTGGCGGATCGAGCGCGATTACCAGGAACTAAAACAGGAGGTCGGGCTCGGCCACTACGAAGGCCGGGGTTGGCGAGGTTTTCATCACCATGCCACCCTCTGTATTGCCGCCTATGGCTTTCTGATCTCCGAGAGGGAGACGATTCCCCCCTCAGGACACCGTACCACCGCTGGCCGCTCGCAACCTGCCGTTCCCGACCGTTACCGTCCCAGAGGCGCCACCCATACGCCCAGAGCGACACTTCCCCAACTCGATTCCGACCATGCGCCGAAGGCTCACCGTCGCACTGGCGCGAAAAATGCCACGATGCCCGTGTTGTGCCAGACCAGTCATGAACGACCAACGGGCGAACTTATGACGCAGTAAGACTAGCAGCCTGTCGGAGTGACGCCGCCTGCCGTCAACGAGGTGGTGGCCGATACGGCATCCGCTGAGCCGGAGAGGATGGTTGCAACAGTGGTTTTTCAGCCAGAGCCTTGAATCGCGCCTCAATGCGGCGAATTTTGCCACCTGAAGCTCGATATCAGTGGGGGGAGCCTCCCTTTGGCCTCTTTTGGGGCCTCAGGCGGCCGCCGCGAGGGCGAATAGCCGCTTCATGTTATATGCCATGGTCACCAGGGACCACTCACCGCGGACATTGTCGAGGCCGCGAAGTAGGAACTGGCGGAACCCAAGCGCCGATTTGATGATGCCGAACACCGGCTCTGGGGTCTGCTTACGCAGGGCGTAGAGCTGTCTGCCTTCGGGCGTCTTCAGGCGATGTGCCATCGCCTCGACCGGTGTCGGGTTGTCCGGCGGTGACGGCTCGGGGGCAAAACGCTCGGCGAGCGGGGGATGATGTGGCTGTCGCCCCATGGCAATCAGCGGACTAACCTCTGCGGCCAAACAGGCGTCAACATTGGCGGCGCTGAAATAGCCTGTGTCGGCCAGCAGGGTCTCTACTGCGCCCAATTCCTCAGGCAGTGCGCCGAGCTTGTCCAACATCGGCTCGATCTGCTGCTTGTCGTTGGCCGCCTGGACCACATCGGTGGCGACCACCAGCAGGCTGCCCGCCGCCACAGCCGCCTGTGCGTTATAGCATTGGTCGAAGCCGCCGCCCGGCACCGGCATGATGCGGCTTTCTTCGTCAGTCAGATTGACCTGATCGGTTGAACCGGGCCCCTCAACTGGTGGCGCGGGTGGTCTGCCACGGGGCTTTTTGCCGGTGGCCGCCGCTTTAGCGTCGCGCGCCGCTATCTTCGCCTCGTACTCGGCTTGCTCACAAGCCTGCCGCTGCTTCGCCCGTTCCTCGATGATTGCCCGCGCCCGGGCGATCTCGGCCAGACGTTGCTCGCGGCGCGCCAGCTCTTCGGGGATCGACATCCCGTCCGGGAGGTCGGCCTGGTCCGCCGCTTCGGCCTTGGCCATCAACTCGGCCACCTCGGCTTTCAACTGCGCCTCGATCTTGCCCGCGTGCTCATAGGAGAGAGCGCTGTGGCGGCTGGCGTTGGCGTGAACCTTGGTGCCGTCGAGTGCCACCGTGCCCAGCTTGAGCACCCCCATCTCGCGGGCGAGCTTCAGCACCTGCACGAACAGCGCCTCGATCTTCTTGAGAAAACGCCGCCGGAACGCGGCGATGGTGTCGTGGTCCGGGTGCTGGTTGGCGGCGACGAAGCGGAACGCCACCGAGTCATATGTCGCCCGCTCCAGCTTGCGGCTGGAGAAAACGCCGGTAGCATAGCCGTAGACCAGAATGCCCAGCAGAACACTCGGGTGATACGACGCTTCGCCGGAACCGCGGTAACTGCCCGTCATCGACCGCAAATCCAGGCTCGCGATCACGTCCACAACAAACCGAGCCAGATGCCGCTCCGGCAACCATTCGTCGACCGACGGCGGCATCAAAAAGCCGGTGTCGCGATCAACAGGACGGAAGTTGCTCATGCGACGAAGCTCCGGGGCTGGGAACGGCGATCAGCTGCCCCTGGATTCTATCCTACCCTGAGCCGGCAGTTAAGTCCGACAGGCTGCTAGATTGGAAAAAACAAACCAAATGCCGATTTCTGGCCTGGACGGCCCAAGCGTTGCCCCGATGTCGCAGGGGGCGAGGGTATCGGGCCGGTCCGTCTGTTGGCCCGGCATCTCCCCCGTAATACGATTGTGTGACGTCGTAACACGTTCACGGACCGCCCCGATGCCGCTACCGACACTCTCGCTCCGAGCCGACCCGGCACACCACGCGCTGTTGCGCCGGATCGCACGGCGCTTGCGCCAGGACCCCGATGCCGCCGTGCGGCTGGCCGCTGCGCTTGATGAACTGGAGCCGGGCGGGGCCGGGCTCGGGGAGCGTCTGGATATTCTTGAGGGAGCCGTCGCGGCGCTGACCGAGCGGTTGGCGTCGGTTGGGACCGGGGGCGGCGGCGGTGCCGCTGGCCGCTGCGGGGATGTCGGCGGTGGGGCCGACGAGATAGGGTGCAGATGTCGCGTCGAGAACATGGCGTGAACATGCCATGAGCTGACGTATTACGGGGCGAGGGGCACAGGGAGAAAATTCATGGGCACCTTTGGGGAATTTCAGAACGAAGAACACCGCAGGAATTTCGAGGAGGGGCGCGCCAAGAGCGCCCGAGGCGGCGAGAATGCCTTAACCTGCGGTGCGAGGCTCAAGGGCGGCGGCAACTGCCGGATGCCCCCGATGCGCGGTGCGGCACGATGCCATCGTCACGCCCGCCGGCCGGTCGAAGTCCAGGACCAAATGCGGATAATCGGCGATCTCAACGCCCGTGGCCGCCGCCGTCCCGGACCAGCCATCGGAACGCTTCTGCGCCCCGAGGTACAGGTTCTCGTAGCCGAGACGGCGCATGATCCAGTCCCGCAGCTGGTTCCGGTTCTTTGGCAACCGTCCGCTGGTGGTTTCGCGGCGCCGGCCGACCGGAGACAGCGAAGCGATCTCAAAGCGATCAGCGCCGTGCAGGTGCGCGGCCGTGTCCAGCATCTTCTCGGCCAGGGCCGGAGCCGCCGCCTTGACCATCTCGGCATAGGCGACGAGCCGGCGTTCGTCGTCGCCGTCCAGTCCCCCCGACGCCTCGATCTGATCGAGCCGGCCAAGGTCGGCGAGCCGGTGCTGGCGCAGATCGGCGTCCAGCCGCTTGAGCGCATCGGCCGACGGGACATGCCCGAGGCGGCGGCGGACGGTCTCGGCCCGCTTCTTCCGCTCGGTCTCATCGTGTCGCTTCTGATTACGCGACAGCGCCCCGGCGGTTCCGGCTTGAGCGCCGGGCATTGCTGTGATATTCATCGTTTGTTCTCGCAAATATGGTGTTACCGGCGGCGGGCCTTTTCGGGAGGCCCGCCGTTCGACTTCGTGGGGGTGGGTTTATTGGCCGCGCGCCCAGGCCCGGAGATCGCCCATACGGTAACGGGGGCGTTTCTCCAGGAGCCGGCAAGTCGGGCCGCGCTGTTCACGGACCCATTTCCGGAGGGTGACGGGGTGATACCCGAGGAACGCGCCCGCCTCTGCGGGTGTTACCATCGCGTCGTCGGGTAGGCGATCGACCACGATCGCCAGATCGGCGTTACGGGGGGGAGCTGGGCCGCGCTGGTGAGCGCTCGGCATGGGCTGGTGGGTGGCGTCGGGATGCATCGTCTATATCTCCAGGGATCGAGTGGATCGCTGGGGAACATGACCGCGTTCACGACGGCGGTGCAGGTACGAAAGAAGGACGCGAAATACACCCCCACAATGGACCCGTTAAACGGGTGCTGCCTCCGCTTTGGCGAGATCGGTCAGGC
>CAIOBP010000003.1 GCA_903856295.1 uncultured Rhodospirillales bacterium
GAGGGCATCAACAGCTTGGTCCAGGCAGCCAAGGCCAAGGCACGGGGATACCGCTCTACCCGCAACCTGGCCGCGATAATCTACCTCGTCGCCGGAAAGCTAGAACTCAAGCTACCCACGTGAAACAGCGAAGAGCCCTTTTTTGGGTGCTATTGTCGCGTGTACAAGGACGAAATCTTGCCACACTCAATCTCACGCTTGCTCTTGGAAGCCATCACACACCACCAGCAGGGAAGGGGTGCTGAGGCAAAAGAAATATATTTAAAAATTATTGCATTAGATCAAAATAATGCCGCTGCATTAAATAACCTTGCCCTGATAATTGGCGGAGATGACGGTATCGATTTGCTGTCACGAGCATTGGCTCTAAAACCAGATTATCTTGATGCCTCAAACAATCTGCATGTCGCTCTTCATCGTGCGGGATTGTCGCTTGCGGTTCAGGGAATGTATGAGAAGGCCGCTCCTTACCTGCTGCGAGCCCTATCCCTGAAGCCTGATCATAAAGAGACACGGAGGAATGCGCTTTCAGTCGTCACTCACCTGGGGTTGGCGGCGCTAGCCAAGGGAAGCAACAAAGACGCCAGCGGTTGGCTCGACCAGTTGCTGAAAGTTGCCCCAGATATTGTGGAGGCCAATGTTCTACACTGTATATTGACATTGCCTCGCATTTTTTCCGATGAGGCGCAAGTCGAAACCCAAAGAAAAGCTTATTCACAATCATTGATAGCGCTTCGTCAAGCTTATGACCGCACGCCAGGGGCGGATTGGGAAAACGCCATCGGCGTCGCTCTGCCGTTTTACCTCCCGTATCAGGGTGAGGATGATCGCGAATTACAGAGCATCTATGGGAATCTTGTTTGCAGAATTATGGCCGATCGATATCCACCAGCAAATCTGGCCGGGCCGCCGACAGACGGAGAACCAATCCGAATCGGGATTGTCAGCGACTTTTTTCGCCAGCACTCCAATTGGAAAATTCCGATCAAGGGTTGGGTCAGTCAGATTGACAAGAATAAGTTTAGGCTTTTTGGCTACCATACCAGTCATGACCATGATTGCGAAACAAGTATCGCGGCCAGTTTTTTTGAGAGATTTGTCCAGGGACCGCTTTCTATCCCGGACTGGCGCACGGAAATTGCCACTGACCGCCCTCATATCCTGATCTATCCTGAGATCGGCATTGCGGCAATGCCCTTGAAATTGGCAGGACTCCGCTTGGCCCCCATACAATGTACGTCCTGGGGGCAACCTGTCACAAGCGGCATGCCGACCATTGACTACTATCTCAGTAGCGATCTCATGGAAGTTAATGATTCTGACAAATATTATACCGAGCAACTCATACGCCTGCCCAACCTGTCGATATATTATCAACCACAGCCACAGCCATCGCTCCCGCTCCCACTGACACGCGATCAATTTTGCCTGAATTCGAAGAATGTTGTTTACTGGTGCGGGCAAAACTTATCAAAATTTCTCCCAAAATACGACAGCGTCTTTCCAAGAATTGCGCAACATGTTCAGGCAAGCAGATTCATATTTCATGAACCCCCATTTGGGAAAGACTATACCGAAATATTCCAATCCAGGCTTTGCAAAGCCTTCAATAACTTTGGATTGAACTCGGATGATCATTGTATCATCCTTCCAACAGTCCCCTTCGAAATCTTTTCATCGATTCAGAAGCTGTGCGACGTCATTCTGGATAGCATCGATTGGTCTGGATGCAACACAACCCTGGAAAGCCTGCTTCATGATATTCCGATCGTGACGGCGCCAGGGGCGTTTATGCGCGGCCGCCACACATCGGCCATTCTCAATATGATGGGCGTAACGGAAACAATTGCCTCGGGCATTGATGGCTACGTGGAAATATCGACTAAACTTGGCCTTGATCCGGCATGGCGGCAGTTTATAAGGACTAAAATGGCTCTAAATGTGCACAAGGTATATTCAGACAAGTCCTGCATCTCTGGGCTTGAGTCTTTTTTTGTATCGGCAACCAAAGCGTTGTAACCAGTTTCATCTCCCGCCCCTCCACACCCCGCTCTAATAACGCCCGATCAGACTCCGCCAGCACAGCAGCAGTGGCGCCAGCGGTTGGCGCTGAACCCGTGCCGCCGTGACGTCGCACCCGGCGCGGCCCAATGCTTTCAGATACATCTCGGCAAGCGGGGCTTGCAGGAACGCCGGCAAGGCCGCTTGGGGCACCTGCCTCGCCGGACGTCTCGCCTCGTCGAGATGGTGACGGGCCAAGGTCGCGATTTCGGCAACCAGCGGTGCCAGGGCGTGGGAATCAAGGCTTCTGCCGGTCGCGGCGCAGGGTAGAATGCGGTGGCGGGCAAAAAGCTCTGCTGGCAGCATCGTCCGGTTGTGCGCGGCGTGAAACGGCACCGCCCGCAGTTGGCCGGTCAGCGCCCAGGCGAGTCCGATGTGACGCCCGGCCGCCGCTGCCGCCGCCCTGCCGGCCTCGGGCCAGCCAGCCGCCCCCAGCACCTCAAGGAACAACGCCACCAGCGGCGCTGAACTGGCTTCGGCATAGGCGGTGAAAGCGTCGAGACCGGAGAAGGGATGCTCCTCCAGATCGGCCTCGCGCGCATCGATCAGGGTGTCGAAATGCCCCCGGCTGAGGTGGTGACCACGAATTGCGGCCCCGAGTGGGCCGGCCACCGGATGACCACCCAGCGCCGAGTCTGAAGTGCCGATCGCCTTGATGGTATCGCGCCACCACTGGAGGCGGATACGGCCCATCATCGGCTCGCGCACCAAATCACGGATGCGGGCGATCTCGGCATTGAAGGCCAGCAGCGCGAACAACGCCTCGCGCCGGTCAGCGGGAGCGAAGAGGCAAGTCAGGTATCGGTCGCGATCGGCGCGGCGCGCCTCCTGACCGCAGGGTGACAGCTGATCTTTCGGCACCGCGCCCCCTTTTAAACTCTCTGGACTCGTTCGAAACTCGACGTTAACGCCCTGAAAATATGTTGGCCATCGGGATTTTTATCGCTGCAACGCGGTATTGCGCCTTTTCAAATCCACAATCATGCGCGATATCTCTTGGTGTTCGGGCTCGGGCTACCGGGGGCTTCAGCCACCCTGCCCCGGCCCTCCCGGGTTTCTTCCCCTCAGCCAGTCGAAAGGTCTTTCCATGGCATTCGAACTCGCCCCGCTGCCCTACGCTCACGACGCCCTTGAGCCGCATACCTCGTCGCAGACCTTGCATCTGCACCACGGCAAGCACCTGCAGACCTACGTCACCAACCTCAACAACCTGACCAAGGACAGCCCGCTGGCGTCCCTCAGCGTTGTCGACGTGGTGAAGGCCACCGTCGGCAAGGCCGACCAGCAGGGCATTTTCAACAATGCCGGCCAGATCTACAACCACGACCTGTTTTTCGCCTGCATGAAGCCGAATGGCGGCGGCGCGATTCCGGCCGCGCTCGAAGCCAAGCTGATCGCCGATTTCGGCAGTGTCGCCGCCTTCAAGGAGGCCTTCCATCAGGCCGGCCTCACCCAGTTCGGCAGCGGTTGGGCTTGGCTGGTGCTCGACGGCGGCAAGCTGTCGGTGACCAAGACCGGCAACGCCGACACCCCGATCGCCCATGGCAAGACGCCGATTCTGGTCTGCGACGTTTGGGAGCACGCCTACTACGTCGATTTCCAGAACCGCCGCGCCGACTTCCTCAAGGCGTTCCTTGAGAATCTGGTCGACTGGGACGCCGCCGCCGCGCGTTTGGCTGCGGCTTAAGTTCCGCCACTCCTTTGCCTCCCCTGCCTCGGCGGGGGAGGATGGGCGATCCGTCTGGCATTTTTTAGCTGGTCCAGCCAGACTGTAGGACGATGGTCAAGTGGAGGAGATGATGCAGTCGGCCCTCGAGGTGCGGGTAACCAATCTGGAAAACGCGCTGCTCAACCTCTCAGCCGCGACCATGAGTCTTGTGTTTGCCATTGCACGTCCTCCGGCATCTTCCGACGCGAATACAATAGCGGAAAATATCGATCCCACAGAAGCGGTTAGTCGGGCCATCCAGTATCTGCGGACAACCTCGGAACTTGTGAGCGGAGAACATGCCCCAGGACCCGACGAACCTTGACACGTCCCGTACCCTCCGTTGGATAGAGGCAATGGCGCAGCGGGGCCGCAAGGTTGACGATCCGTCTGGACCACCCCATGATGTGGTGGCATGGATGACCTTTTGCGCCGCGTAACCGCCCTCGAAGGCGACCTGAAAGAGATCAAGGCCGACTTGAAGGCTTTGACGCGGGGACAGTCGGTTATCGAGTGCAAGCTCTCAAACATGCCAACGACGTTCCTGATGCTGACATGGTTCGTTGGCATTGCGCTCGGCCTTACGGGCTTGGTGTTCACCATCGCCCGCACGGTCGGAGCGCATTAACCCCCCGTTGTTCCCTCCGATGCCGCCGCGTCCTGCTCCGTGAGCGATCCGCGCCGCAGCCGGCCCTCGCCGAGGAACAGCAGAATCGGCGCCGCGATGAAGATCGAGGACGAGGTGCCGATGACGATGCCGAACAGCAGCACCCAGGCGAATTCCTCCAGCGCCTCGCCACCGAACAGCGCCAGGGGCAGGCAGGCCAAAAACACGGTCATCGAGGTGCCGAGAGTTCGGTTCAACGTCTCGTTGATCGAGCGGTCGATCAACTCGCGCAGGGGCAATTTCTTGTAAATACGCAGATTCTCGCGCACCCGATCATAGACCACCACCTTGTCGTTGATCGAATAGCCCATGATGGTCAAAATCGCCGCGATAGCGGTGAGATTGAACTGTAAGTCGGTAATGGCGTAAAAGCCGACGGTTTTGGTGATATCGAGGATCAACGTCACCACCGCACCGAGCCCGAACTGCCATTCGAACCGGAACCAGATGTAAATCAGCATGGCCACAATCGCGAGGCCAAGCGCCAGCATGCCGTTGCGGAACAACTCGCCACTCACCGAGGCGCCCACCGCCTCGACCCGGCGAATCTGGGTGCCGGCGAAATTCTTATTGAGCGCGCCGCGCACCTTTTCCACCGCCGCCTGCTGGGCCTGATCGCCGCCGGCTTGGCGTTCGAAGCGAATCAGCACGTCCTGGGGCGAGCCGAATTGCTGCAAAGCCACCTGCCCCAGCCCGAGATGGCTGAGACTGCCGCGCAATGCCGGGAAGTCGGTGACCTGGGGAGTGCGCGCCTCGATCACGACACCGCCAACGAAGTCGATGCCGTAATTAAGGCCAGGATAGAAGAACAGAATGACCGAGAGCGTGCTCAAAACCGCCGAAACGATCAGCCCGGCATAGCGTCCCTTCATAAACGGAATATTGGTGTCGTCGGGGGCCAAACGAAGCCGAAACATGGGAATGCCTCTCGGTATGTAGTCCTGTGCGTCAAAAGCCGTTCTATTTCATCCACCCTGCCCTAAACCGGCAGCGTCTGCGGCCGCTTCCAGCGCAACCAACTCACCATCATCAAGCGCGCCAGCACGGTGGCGGTGAACATCGAGGTCAGGATGCCGAAGCTGATGGTGACCGCGAACCCCTTGACCGGTCCGGAGCCGAGAGCGAACAGCAGCAGCATCTTGATCAGCGTCGTCAGGTTGGCATCGACGATGGTCGAAAACGCCCGCCTGAAACCGGCCTCCATGGCCGCGAACGGCGACTTGCCCTTGCGGGTTTCCTCACGGATGCGCTCGTTGATCAGAATATTGGCGTCCACCGACATGCCGAGGGTCAGCAGAATGCCAGCGAGACCGGGCAGGGTCAGTGTTGCCTGAAGGATCGAAAGCACGCCCAGGGTCAGGATCAGGTTGAACAACAGGGCGACGTTAGCCATCAAGCCAAAGAGACCATATGCCGCGGCCATGTAGGTGATGACCAGCAGAAAGCCGGCGATGATCGAGTAGAAACCGGCCTTGATGGCGTCGGCGCCAAGGTCCGGACCGATCGAGCGTTCCTCAATGATCGTCAGCGGCGCCGGCAGCGCGCCCGCTCGCAGCAGCACCGCGAGATCGTTGGCGCTCTGAGCGGTGAAATGGCCGCTGATCTGGCCGCGCCCGCCCAGAATCGGCTCGCGGATGACCGGGGCGCTGATCACCTTGTTGTCGAGCACGATCGCGAAGGGGCGCCCGACATTGGCCTTGGTGACCTCAGCGAAACGCCGGCCGCCGATCGAGTCGAACTCGAAATTGACGATCCACTCATTGGTCTGGCTGTTGGCGCCGGCGCGAGCATCGGTCAGGTTGCCGCCATCGACCTCGATGCGCTTGCGCACCAAGTGACGCGCCGGCCCCATCGAGCGACGGTCGACGTCGGTGCTGGGCAGAAGTTCGAAGCCCGGCGGCACCCGGCCGCTCGCCGCCTCGCTGTCGGACCCGAGCAGGCGGAAGGTCAGCTTGGCGGTCTGGCCCAGCAGGCGCTTGATGCGGTCAGGATCGTCGACACCGGGCAATTGCACCAGAATCCGGTTCTCGCCCTGACGGGCGATGGTCGGTTCGTTGACGCCGGTCTCGTCGATGCGACGGCGGATGATCTCGATCGACTGCTCGACCGCGCGGGCCGCCTTGTCGTGCAGCGCCGCCTCGACCAGGGTAATAACACCGTTGCCTTCGGGACTGATGTCGATCTGCAACTCGCTGATGCCACCGCCCAGCGCCGAACCGCCGACCGTGTTGGACAGGGTCTTGAGGTCCTTCAGCGCCGCCTCGCGGTCCTTGGGATCGCGCAGGGTGAAGGTCACCGACCGGTCGTCGTTGGTCAGGTTGACATACCCGATGTTGGCGGTGCGGAACTGGCCGCGCACCCCGTCCTGGAGCGACCCCAGCCGCTCCTTGACCACCGTCGGCATGTCGACCTCAAGCAGCAGGTACGAACCGCCGCGAAGATCGAGGCCAAGGTGAATCTGGCGATGTGGGAGCCAGGGCGGCAGGCTGGCCGAGGTCTCGCGGCTGAGGAAGTTCGGCAGAGTGAAAACCAGCCCGGCCAAACACACACCAATGATCGTGTAGACTTTCCAGCGAGCGAAGAAGAGCATGATCCGAGCGTCCCGATCGGGCAGTTATTTCTTGGAGTCCTCGGCGTCGGCCTTGGTGGGCTCGGTCCTGGCCAGCACGGTGGCGATGGTCGAGCGAACCACCCGCACCCGCACCCCCTCGGCGATCTCAACCGAGATTTCGTCGTCGCCACCAACCCGGGTCACGGTGCCGATCAGGCCGCCGGCGGTGACGATGCGGTCGCCACGGCGCAGGGCATCGACCATGGTCTTGTGTTCTTTCAACTTTTTCTGCTGGGGCTTGATCAGCAGAAAATAGAACACCACGAAGATCATAATGAGCGGCAGGAACGACATGAAGTCGATCGCCGGCGAAGGGGCGACGCCGCCCGCCGCCTGGGCATAGGCTGTGGATATCAACATCCCTGAATTCCTCGTGCGTGACCGTGCCGCGCCCTGGCAGGCGCGGGGCCGCGGAAAGTGCGGACGCCCGGACTATAGCGACCGGAACGGCCGTTGCAACGGAATATGCCGCCCACCCGCGTCACCGCGTAGCGTCGGAGGCATCGCCCCCGACGGCGCCATATTAAAGGTAACGGATTTCTTAATGCGATTTCGGGGCCGACTCCGATGCCGGAGGATTCGGCCGTACCTGTGCCGTACTTGTCCAAGTACACCCGGGAAAGCGGCCGCTATCCGGCCGAAGTCGCGAGTATGCCGTAAGGATGTCGATTGTATGCCGATGCCAACACCAATCATGGTGGGTCAATCGGTTAGCCTGCCCTTGATCTTGTCGCTGCAGCGCAGCGCCGAGTCGCCCCTGCGACGAAGCGGCGGGCGTACGTGTCGGCGATAAATTGCTGTAGACACCGGCGTTTTCTTTGCATACTTTGCGGCGGTTCCGGAAGCTGGCGTCCGATGGCGTTTACAAGCTCCGGAATCCGGGAACCGGGCGCTCTTTAATAAAACCGGTTCCGGGGTGTGGCGGATTGTGTGGAGCCTCCGATGAAATTCCTGGGCACTTTGGCCTTCGGCTTTTCGACCATCGCGGCGATGATCGCCGCGCTGCTGGCCTTCGGTTTTCAGGTCAAGGTCGAAAGTCCGGTCAGTCCGACTCAGATCGCCAAAGAACAGCAGTTGAGCCAGTGCACCCTTGCTCTGGGGCAGGCCGAGGCGCAGGTCGCCGAGACTGGCACCAAGGTTCGCGGGCTGGAAGCCAGACTTGCCGAATCGGCCCTGCTCGTCCAGCAGACCGCGAGCCAGCTTTCCACCGCCATCGCCCAGCGCACTCAGATGGCCCGCGAAAGCTCGGCGATCGGGGGCGGTTCGGCTTCGATGGCCACGGGAATCGGCATTGGACTGCTGATGTTTCCGATCGGCTTCGCGTTCGGACGGCACCGGCCCTCGGGTCCGCCGATTCTGGAAGCCCGGGCCCAGGAGGCCGTGATCGTCGACTCTCCCCGCGAACCGCTGAATTCCCTGCCGCTGTTCACCAACACGCGCGCCCGGCAGCACACCCACACCCGGCCTGTCCGCTGATATCCCGCGCCTGCGCCCATTCGGGCTGGCCCTGACGGCGGTCCGGACGATATGATCACCCCCTGAATGTCGATGACAGGCCACCGTTTCCGGTGGCCTGTTTGGTGTTTATCCCGTTTCCTGAAAGTCGCAGCCATGAGTCCGTCGATGCCGAAGGCCACCTTCCTGAAAGACTACCTGCCTCCGGCTTTTCTGATCGACACCGTGGACTTGCACTTCACCCTCGGTGAAGAGGAAACGCTGGTGCGTTCGCGCCTAGCCATGCGCGCCAATTCCAAGCGCGACGACGGTCCTCACCCTTTGGTCCTGGATGGCGAGCGGCTCGATCTGCGCTCGGTGACCCTTGATGATAGGGTGCTGCACGCGGCCGAATACCAGATGTCGCCAGCCAGTCTCACCCTGCCCCGGGTCCCCGAGACCTTCACCCTTGAGATCGTCACCGCGATCAAGCCTCAGGAAAATCTGGCCCTCGAGGGACTCTACAAGTCGAGTGGCAATTTCTGCACCCAATGCGAGGCCGAAGGTTTTCGCAAGATCACCTATTACCTCGACCGTCCCGATGTCATGGCCCGCTACACCACCACCATCGAGGCCGACGCCAGCCGTTATCCGGTGCTGCTGGCCAACGGCAATCCGGTGGCCCACGGCGTCCTCGCCGACGGACGGCACTGGATGCGCTGGGAAGACCCGTTTCCCAAGCCCTGCTACCTGTTCGCCCTGGTCGCGGGCAAGCTGGAGTTGGTCGAGGACAGCTTCACCACCCGCTCGGGACGCCGGGTAGCGCTCCGGCTGTATGTCGAACCCGGCAACCAGGACAAGTGCGAGCACGCGCTGCGCTCGCTCAAGAAGTCGATGCGCTGGGATGAAGACGTCTATGGTCTTGACTATGATCTGGATATTTTCATGATCGTCGCAGTCAGCGACTTCAACATGGGAGCGATGGAGAACAAGGGCCTGAATGTCTTCAACACGAAATATGTGCTGGCCCGCCCGGAAACCGCGACAGATTTTGATTTCCAGGCCATCGAAACGGTGATCGCCCACGAGTATTTTCACAACTGGACCGGCAACCGGGTCACCTGCCGCGACTGGTTCCAGCTCAGCCTCAAGGAAGGGCTGACGGTGTTTCGCGATCAGCACTTCTCGGCCGAGATGAATTCCCCGGCGGTCAAGCGCATCGCCGATGTTCAAAAGCTGCGCGCCGGCCAGTTCGCCGAGGATTCGGGGGCGCTGTCCCACCCAGTGCGCCCGGATTCCTACATCGAAATCAATAATTTCTACACCGCCACCGTCTATGATAAGGGGGCCGAGGTGGTGCGGATGATCCATACCCTGCTTGGCGGTGCCGGCTTCCGCAAGGGCATCGATCTCTACTTCCAGCGCCATGACGGCCAGGCCGTGACTTGCGACGACTTCGTCGCGGCGATGGAGGACGCCAACGGCGCCGATCTCGGCCAATTCAAATACTGGTACAGCCAAGCCGGCACCCCGGTGCTGGAGGTTTCCGGACACCATGACCGCGCCCGCCGCAGCTACCGCCTGACCGTCCGTCAGCACTGCCCACCGACCCCGGGCCAGCCGTTCAAGCTGCCGATGCACATTCCGCTGGTGCTGGGCCTGCTCGGCCCCGATGGCCGCGACCTGCCGTTGCGGCTGAATGGCGAAGCCGAAGCGCGGGGCACCACGCGGGTTCTGGACCTCCGCGCAACCGAGCAGGTTTTCGAGTTTCTCGATATCGCCGACCCGCCGGTGCCGTCGCTGCTGCGCGGTTTCTCGGCGCCGGTCAAGCTCAAGGCCCCGCTTTCCGACGCCGATCTGGCGTTCCTGCTCGCCCATGACAGCGACTCCTTCAACCGCTGGGAAGCCGGTCAGACACTGGCCACCCGGCTGATGCTGAACCTGATTCAGGATTACCGCGCCGGCCGGCCGTTACACCTCGACCAGAGTTTCATCGAGGCGTTCGGGCGCCTGCTGGCGGATGCCGAGCGCGACCGCGCCTTCGCGGCCAAAGCCCTGACTCTGCCCGGCGAAGGCTACCTCGCCCAGCAGATGGAGGTGATCGACGTCGACGCCATTCATCTGGTGCGGGAGTTCGTGCGGCGGCGGCTCGCCGAATCCCTCAAGGCGGGATGGAGCGCAACCTATCATTCTTGCCTGTCCGATCAGCCATTCTCGGTCGATGCCGGGGCGATCGGCCGGCGGGCGCTGAAAAACCTCGCTCTCGCCTATCTGATGGCGCTGGAGAGCGACGAGGCCTACGCCCTCGCCGCCGACCAGTTCCACGCCGCCGCCACCATGACCGACGCCATCGACGCGCTGGCGCTGCTGGCCAACAGCGACGCCCCCGGGAGAGAGGTGGCGCTCGAAACGTTCTACCGGCGCTGGAGCCAGGACCCGCTGGTGGTCAACAAGTGGCTGGGCATTCAGGCCGGCTCGGCCCGCGGCGATACCCTGGCGCGGGTCACCGCGCTGCTCGAACATCCAGGGTTCGACATCCGCAATCCCAACAAGGTGTACGCGCTGATCGGCGGCTTTTCCTCGGGCAATCAGGTGCGTTTTCATGCCGGGGATGGCGGCGGCTACGCCTTTCTCGCCGATCGGATTCTACGGATCGATCCGATGAACCCGCAGGTCGCCTCCCGCCTCGCCGGCTCGTTCGCGCGCTGGAACCGCTTCGACACCGAACGCCAGGCTCTGATGCGCCATCAACTGTCGCGCCTCGCCGACGCCGCGGGGTTGTCGCGCGACGTTTCCGAGATCGTCGGCAAGAGCCTCAAGGCCGGCTGACCGGCGGTCCCGTCTTGTGGCAAATTTGCGTGTTGTGGCGAATTTGCCCCATTGCCGGAGGATCATGTCGTCCAGCCCGCCCGCTCCGACTTATTTCGTTCATCTCCCAACCTTTTTGACGTAACCTGGAGATGCGGTTTTGTCTGCGGAATCCCATATATATTGGGGCCGCAGCGGTGTGGACGCCAGTCCGGCGGAGGTTGGTTGTGAAGAGCAAAGCTGTCCATATCTGTCTTGCATTGGCTGCGGCGACGAGCGTGGCGCTGCCGGTGTTCGCCGGGGTGGGCATACAGGCTCTCGACGCCAAGGATTCATACAGTGGCGCCGCCCTTGATCCTCTGGGCAACGGCTTCCTCAAGATCGCTCCCGAGGACCAGCGGCTGGGCGTAACGGCTCCCCAGCAATCCAGGTTCGATATCCCGCTGGGCTCCGTGACCGAGCCCTACGCCTCGCTGAAACCGTGGCTCGGAACCGAACGGACGGCCAGCCGGAACTCCTTCAACGTCGGCGGAATTCTGGTGGATGTGCCGCTCGGTAGCTTCGTCTTCACGCCCAGCATCGGCGGTGGCCGCTATTCCGAGAATTTCGGCCGCGACCAGAACAGCGCCTACCAACTCCGCTCGTCGCTTGAACTGGGCTACCGGTTCGACAATCAGTCGCGGTTCTCGCTGGATTACAGCCGCACGACCACCACGGCGCAAACCGTTGGCGGTCCGGTTGGTGGTTCCGCCTTGTCGTTTACCTACCGTGCTCCGACCGGTTGGCTGTTCGGCCAATGAGGCTGCCCCCGCCTTATCGTCTCGTGCATCTGAAACTAACGGGGTGGAGAAACGGATAATGGCCAATGACTCCTCGGGTGCCGCGGAAAGCGCGCGCGGACCGTCGCCGATCCCCGACTCCATCGTCGATCTGTCGATCCTTGATCAGGATGCCCGGGCCCTGGCGGAAGCCGCCGACATGCTGTCCCTGGCCGAAAAGCCGGAGCAGCTTGCCGGAGCCCTGGTGCATAATCTCGGTGTCTGGGTGGCGATACAATCGATCATCGGCTCCGAGCGCAATCCCTTGCCCGAAGATGTTCGCAACAACTTCAGGCAGTTGGCCTCATTCGTCATCCGCTCGACTCTGACCATCGGAAGCGGTGAGATCAAGGTTTCGACGATCGAGACCATGATCCGGATCAACCTTCACATCGCCGAGGGTCTGATCCGTAGCCAGCGCAACCGTTTAGTGCGTGACCGCGCCTACCAGATATGGGAAGAACAGGGCCGGTTGAGCGGACGCGAAACGGAAAACTGGCTTCAGGCCGAGCGGGAAATCCTCGCCCTGATGGCCGGCTGCTAGGTCCTTCACCGCCTCGGGACAATCGGGTCCGGGGGTGTCGGGCGTTTTTGACATGGCCATTCAGTGTGACACCGTCCCCGCCGGTCGCGACCGGGTGGGACTGGGCATCGTTTACATGCTTGCCAGCGTGCTGGCCCTGGCGCTGCTCAACGTTCTGGTCAAGCTGCTGTCGGCGCGATATCCGGTGATCGAGATCGCCTTCTTTCGCAGCGTCTTCGCCCTTGGGCCGGCTTTGCTGGCGCTGACGACCTCGGGCGGTGTGGCCAGCTTGCGCACCCGCCGTTTCGGCTCCCACCTGACCCGGGCGAGCATCGGGCTGGTGGCGATGCTGCTGATGTTCTGGTCCTACCACCTGCTGCCGCTGGCCGACGCGGTGGCCATCGGCTTTTCGGCGCCGCTGTTTCTCACCGCGCTTTCGGTGCCGCTGCTGGGGGAAAAGGTCGGCCCGGTGCGCTGGGGCGCGGTGCTGGTCGGTTTCTCCGGCGTACTGGTGATGGTCAGGCCCGGCGGCGCCGTGCTCGATTTCGGGGCGCTGGTGGCGGTCGGCGCGGCGCTCGGCTATGCCCTGGCCGTGATCGCGGTGCGTCAGCTTGGCCGCACCGAGCATCCCAACACCATCGTTTTCTATTTCACGCTCAACACCGGAGCGTTGTCGGCACTGGCGCTGCCCTGGGCCTGGACGACGCCCACCCCAAGCGATCTCGGCCTGATGGCGCTCAGCGGCCTGCTCGGCGGCGCCGTCCAGTATTGCGGCACCCATGCCTATACATTGGGGCCGGCGGCGGTGATCGGGCCGTTCAACTACTCGGCGATTTTATGGGCGACGCTGTTCGGCTATCTGATCTGGGGTGACCTGCCCGACCGCTGGGTGATACTGGGCGCGGCGGTGGTGATCGCCAGCGGCCTGTTCATCGTGTTCCGGGAGACACGGCGGGGAAAAGCAGGTTAAGAAGACGCGTTTATTTCTGAGCGTCGCCTAAGAAGACTTTGCCCGTTGGTGGCAATTCGCTACCATCGCCGACCACTTTGATGGGACTACCGCCGTGACCTCCGATCTCGAAGCGCTGAAACGGGACATGCTGCGCCTGGGCCACGCCGCGCGCGCGGCTGCTGAAATCCTCGCCCAAACCCCGACCGCCGCCAAGACGGCGGCGCTGAAGGCGGCGGCGGCGGCGGTGCGGGCGGCGGGACCGGAGATTCTGGCCGCCAATCGCGAGGATGTCGAACACGCCAAGGCGCGCGGCCTCGCCGGACCGATGCTGGAACGTCTGGTACTCGACGCCAAGCGACTCGAAGCCATGGCCCAGGGGCTGGAGGACATCGCCACCCTGCCCGACCCCATCGGCACCGAGATCGCCCGCTGGCAGCGGCCCAACGGTCTTGATATCGCCCGGGTGCGGGTGCCGCTGGGAGTGATCGGCATCATCTATGAATCCCGACCCAACGTCACCGCCGATGCCGGCGGATTGTGCCTGATGTCGGGCAACGCCTGCATCCTGCGCGGCGGTTCCGAGAGCTTCCGCTCCTCCACCGCCATCGCCCGCGCCCTGTCGTCCGGGCTGGAGGCGGCCGGGTTGCCCGCCGAGGCGATTCAGCTCGTGCCGACCACCGACCGGGCCGCGGTCGGGGTGCTGCTGACCATGACCGAGTCCGTGGACGTCATCATTCCCCGGGGCGGCCTGTCGTTGATCGAGCGGGTGACGGCGGAGAGCCGGATTCCGGTGATCAAGCATCTCGACGGCATCTGTCATGTCTATGTCGACGGCGCGGCCGACGAAGCCAAGGCGCGCCAGGTCACCCTGAATTCCAAGATGCGCCGAACCTCGATCTGCGGCGCCACCGAGACCCTGCTGGTCGATCGCCGGGCCGCCGGCACCCTGCTGCCGCTGCTGGTCGCCGATCTGCTCGGCGCCGGCTGCGAGGTCCGGGGTGACGCCGAAACCCAGGCCGTCGATGCGCGGGTCAAGCCCGCCACCGAGGAGGACTGGCGCACCGAATATCTCGACGCCATCATCTCGGTGCGGGTGGTCGGCGGCGTCGACGCGGCCGTGGACCACATCAACACCTATGGTTCGCACCACACCGACAGCATCATTACCGAAAATGCCGTCACCGCCGAGCGCTTCCTGGCCCGGGTCGACAGCGGCATCGTGCTCCACAACGCCTCGACCCAGTTCGCCGATGGCGGCGAGTTCGGCATGGGCGCCGAGATCGGCATCTCCACCGGCAAGCTGCACGCCCGGGGACCGGTCGGGGCCGAACAGCTGACCAGCTACAAGTACATGGTGCGCGGCAACGGTCAGGTCCGCCCTTGAGCATTCATCCTCACGCCTTGAGTGGCGCCGGCTGGGCCGGGCGGCGAATCGGCCTGCTCGGCGGTTCGTTCAATCCCGCCCATGATGGCCACCGCGAAATCACCCTCTATGCCCTGCGCGCGCTCCGGCTCGATCAGGTCTGGTGGCTGGTCAGCCCGCAAAATCCGCTGAAATCCAGCGCCGACATGGCGTCGCTCGACCAGCGATTGGCCGGGGCGCGGGCCGCGATGCGCCATCCCCGGGCGCTGATCACCTCCCTTGAGACCAGCCTTGGCACCCGCTACACTGCCGATACCCTCGCCGAGTTGGACCGCCGCTATCCGCGCACCCGTTTCGTCTGGCTGATGGGTGCGGACAATCTGACACAGATCTCGCGCTGGCGCTCCTGGCGGCGCATTTTCGAGCGAATGCCGGTTGCCGCCTTCAGCCGCCCTGCCTATTCTTTGAAGGCGCTGGCGGGACACGCGGCGCGACGCTATTTCAAGAACCGGATCGATGTCCGGAGCGCTGGCCGTCTGGCCGGCCTTCGCCCGCCGGTCTGGAGTTTTCTGCGCAACCCCCTGCACCCTGAGTCGGCGACCGCGATCCGCCGCAGCCGTCTGACCCGAACCACGACACACGAGGCACCGCCATCTCAACCGTGATTTCCCCCGATGCCGGGCAGCAAAGCCCCGCCCCCGCCGCCACGCTCCCCACCGCCGCCGAGGTGCTGGAAGCGGCCGAGCGCTCCCTCGACGACGATAAGGCCGAGGGCGCGATCGTGATCGACCTTGCCGGCCGGTCGAGCATGGCCGATTACCTGATCATCGCCACCGGCCGTTCGACCCGTCATGTCGGCGCCATGGCCGAGAACCTGCGCGAACGCCTGAGGGCCAGAGGCGTACGGGGCATCGAGATCGAGGGTCTGCCCCATTGCGACTGGGTGCTGATCGATGGCGGCGACGTCATCGTCCATTTGTTCCGCGCCGAGGTTCGCGCCTTCTACAACCTGGAAAAAATGTGGGGTGTCGAGTCGCCGGTGACCGGTCTGACCGGTCTTGCCCCCGTCTCCGCCGAGGGTGGCTACGAGGACGACGAGTACGGGGACGACGAGGTCTGCGATGACGATGACGCGTATGACGTCGACTCGGAAGCATAACCGTCCATGCGCGTCCTGATCGCTGCGGTTGGGCGAATGAAAGCAGGGCCTTACCGCGCTCTTTGCGATGAGTATGCCTCCCGTATGACGTGGCCGATGACCATCCGGGAAGTCGAAATCAGGAAACCCCTGGCGGTGGACGAACGGCGGCGCCAGGAGGCCGCGCTTTTGCGGGCCTTGATTCCTCCGGGAGCCCGGCGGGTCGTGCTCGACGAACGGGGCGCCAGCGTTTCCAGCGAGGATTTCGCCCGGCGCCTGGGAGACTGGCGTGATCAAAGCGTCTCGGATGCGGTTTTTTTAATCGGCGGCGCCGATGGCGTCGATCAAAGCCTACGCAATGACGCGGATCTGGTGCTATCACTTGGTTTGATGACTTGGCCGCACATGCTCGTTCGCGGTATGCTCGCCGAGCAGCTTTACCGGGCTCAACAGATTTTGGCTGGTCATCCGTATCATCGTGCTTAAGGGACGCGTTCCGTTTCCCCGTGAGGTCGTCATGAGTTTATTCGTTCTCATCTTCCTGATTGGAGCCGCCATTTTGTGGCTGAACCCGCCCTCCGCGGGCGGGCATCATTGACAGCACGGCAGAGAGTCCGGAGAGTGCGATGAAACATCAGTCCCTGCGGCGACGCCCCGTGGTTCTGTGCGTCCTCGATGGCTGGGGCTATCGTCCCGAAAGTGCCGACAACGCCATTGCCCAGGCCCAGACCCCGGTCTGGGACCAGTTGTGGGCGGCGGGGCCGCGCGCCCTGCTCCAGGCCAGCGAGGAAGAGGTCGGGCTGCCCAAGGGGCAGATGGGCAATTCCGAGGTCGGCCACATGAATCTCGGAGCCGGCCGGGTGGTGTTCCAAGACCTGCCGATGATCGACAAGGCGATCGCCGAGGGGGAATTCCCCCGCAATCCGGCGCTGCTCGAGGTGGTCGCGCGGCTCCGCGCCAGCGGCGGCAAGGCGCACATCATGGGCCTGCTCTCTCCCGGCGGCGTCCATTCCCATCAGGATCATATGGTGGCGCTGGCGGCCATGCTGTCGGCGGCGGGCGTGCCCGTGCTGTTCCACGCCTTCACCGACGGCCGCGACGTGCCGCCCCAGAGCGCCGACGCGCAACTCCGCCGCTTCGTCGCCGATATCGCCGGGCTGAGCGGCGTCGCCGTCGGCACCGTGACCGGCCGTTACTATGCCATGGACCGCGACACGCGCTGGGAGCGGGTTTCGCGCGCTTACGCCGCCCTGGTCGAAGGCAAGGGCGAGCGCCGGGCCGCCGACCCGGTGAGCGCGGTGACCGGGAGTTACGCCGAGCAGGTCAACGACGAGTTCATCCTGCCGACCGTGATCGGCGATTACGTCGGCATGGCCGATGGCGACGGCCTGATCATGGCCAATTTCCGGGCCGACCGGGCGCGCGAGATCCTGTCGGCGCTGCTTGATCCGGCCTTCACCGGCTTCGAGCGCGGCCGCCGGGTCGATTTCGCCGCCGCCGCCGGCATGGTCGAGTATTCGACCGATCTCAGCCGCTTCCTCTCCCTGGTCTTTCCGCCCAAGCAGCTGACCCGGGTGCTGGGCGAAGTGGTCTCCGAGGCCGGACTGAAACAGCTGCGCATCGCCGAAACCGAGAAATACCCCCACGTCACCTTCTTCTTCAATGGCGGCGAGGAGAAGGTTTATCCCGGCGAGGAGCGCATTCTCGTGCCCTCGCCCAAGGTCGCGACCTATGATCTTCAGCCTGAGATGTCAGCGGCCGAGGTCACCGACAAGCTGGTGGCCGCCCTCGAGAGCGACGTCTTCGATCTGGTGGTGGTCAACTACGCCAACCCGGACATGGTCGGCCATACCGGCGACCTCGGCGCCGCGATCCAGGCGGTGCAGACGGTCGACGCCAGCCTCGGCCGGCTTGAGCGAGCGGTCCGGCAGCGCGGCGGCGTGCTGCTGGTGACCGCCGATCACGGCAATTGCGAACTGATGCGCGATCCCGATACCGGGGGGCCGCACACCGCCCATACCCTCGATCTGGTACCGGCGGTGCTGGTCAACGCTCCGTCCGACGTCCAGGCGTTCCGCGATGGCCGCCTCGCCGACGTCGCACCGACGCTGCTGGCCCTGCTGGGATTGCCTCAGCCCGTGGAAATGACCGGGGTGAGCCTGATCGGCCCGGCGCCGGACACGTTGCCACAGGCCGCCGATTGAGACGGGCTCCGACAGCCACCATGAAGGGCGATGACATGGGGTGGCGAAGTCTGGCGGCGATCATCGGCCTGGGGCTGCTGCTGCTCGCGCCCGTGCCCGCGCGGGCCGCCGACCAGCCACCTCCCGCGACCACACTGCGCAAGCTCGAAAAAGACATCAGCGCCAGCCGCGATAAGCAGAACCGGCTCGACCATCAGTCCGAGGCGATCAAGGCCGACCTCGCGGCTCTGCGCGTCCGGTTGGTGACCGCCGCCGAAGAGGCCGCGCAAAAGCAGGCCGCGCTTGGCGCCATCGATGCCGCGCTCGCCCGCACCGAAATCGAGGAACAGCGTCAGGCGGCATCCTTGTCCACCCACCGGCGGGAAATTTCCGAACTGGTGGGCGCGCTTTACCGCCTCAGCCTGACCCCGCCCGAGGCGCTGATCGTTCGTCCGGACGCCCCGATCGACGCTCTGCGCACCGCCCTCCTGCTGCAAACCGCCCTGCCCGCTCTGCGCGAACGCTCCGAGGCGCTGAACGCCTCCCTCGACCGGCTTCAGAACACCCGGCGCCGGCTCAAGATTCAGCGTGACGAAGCGGCCGGCGCCCGCATCGCCTACGCGGTCCGGCTTCAGGAAATCACGGATCTGGTCGCCGAGCGCGAAGCCCTCGCCCGCGAGACCGACGCCGAGCGCCAGCAAAACACTCAGCGCATGGCCGCCCTCGCCGGCCAGGCCACGGATATGCGCCAGTTGCTCGACCGGGTGGAGGGCGAACACCGCAAGGCGGCAATGGAACCGCCACCGCCAGCCCTCCCTCCGCCACCGCCGCCTCAAGCGAAATCACCCGAGTCCGTGGCGGCGCCCCCCGCCGACCCCGTTCCTCCCCCTCGTTCGAGCCATTCCTACGCCCGGTTGCCGGTGTCCGGAAGCATCGCCACCAACTATGGGGAGGTCGACCGCTTCGGCACCACCAGCCGCGGGCTGCACATCGCCGCGCCGGCAGGGACACCGGTGGTGGCGCCGATGGATGGCACGATAAAGTTCGCCGGACGTTTCCGAACCTACGGGCAGATCTTGATCGTGGAACACCGCAATGGATATCATAGCCTTATTGCCGGGCTGGGACGGATCGACACCAGTGTCGGCCGCCCGGTCTCGGCAGGGGAACCGATCGGCGTCGTGGCCGAGCCGGCCGATGCCGCTCCCGACCTTTATTTCGAACTCAGGCGCAACGGTCAGCCGATCAATCCGCGAAACGGGCTCCCCGCTTTGGACGGAAAGGGACAAGGGTAGATGATCAAGGTTATGAGAGTCGCCGTGCTGGCGGCATGTTTGCTCCTTACGGCCCGCACCGGAGCCTTTGCCGAATCGAATACCTCTGAAACCTACCGTCAGCTCAATCTGTTTGGCGACGTCTTCGAGCGCGTGCGCTCGGAATATGTCGAGAAGGTCACCGACGAGCAGCTGATCGAGTCCGCGATTAACGGCATGCTGACCTCGCTGGACCCCCATTCCAGCTACCTCAACAAGAAGAACTTCCAGGACATGCAGGTGCAGACCCGCGGCGAATTCGGCGGGCTCGGCATCGAGGTGACCATGGAAAACGGCCTGGTCAAGGTGGTTTCCCCGATCGATGACACCCCGGCCGCCCGTGCCGGCCTTCAGGCCGGGGACCTGATCACCCACCTGAACAGCGAACCGATTCTGGGCATGACTCTCAACGACGCGGTCGAAAAGATGCGCGGCGCGGTCGGAACCGAGATCAAGATCACCGTGCGCCGGGGCGAAACCGCCGAACCGTTCGACGCCACCTTGACCCGCGCGGTCATCCGGATTCAATCCGTGCGCTCGCGCGTCGAAGGCTCCGTCGGCTACCTGCGGATCACCACCTTCAACGAGCAGACCCAGAGCGGGCTCGACAAGGCCATCGCCAAGATCAAAGGCGAGTTGGGCCCCAAGCTGGCCGGCTTTGTCCTCGATCTGCGCAACAATCCCGGCGGCTTGCTCGATCAAGCGATTTCGGTTTCCGATACATTCCTCGACCATGGCGAGATTGTCTCGACCCGTGGCCGCAAGCCCGAGGACACCCAGCGCTTCAATGCCAAGTCCGGCGATCAGGCCGATGGCCTGCCGATCGTGGTTCTGATCAATGGCGGATCGGCTTCGGCTTCCGAGATCGTCGCCGGCGCGCTTCAGGACCATCACCGGGCGGTGATCATGGGCACCCAGTCCTTCGGCAAGGGCTCGGTGCAGACCATCATTCCGCTTCAGGGACATGGCGCGATCCGCCTCACCACCTCGCGCTACTATACGCCGTCGGGGCGCTCGATCCAGCAACTCGGCATCACCCCGGACATCGAGGTGCGACAGGCCAAGATCGAGGAAATCGAGCAGCCGGCCAATCGCCGCCGCGAGTCCGACCTCAAGGGCGCCCTGCGCAACGACAACGCCGCCGCCAAGGCCAAGCCGGCAACCGCTCCCGCCGCCAAGCCCGCCGTGGTCGCGCCGCCGGCTCCGTCTCCGGCCGCGCCGGCGACGCCGCCCGCCACGGTGCCGAATGAAAACACGCCGGCGCCGGTTTCCCCCGCGCCCGGCGAAGAGGGAGGCGAAAGCGCCAAAGGAGCGACGCCCACCGCCGCCGATTATCAGTTGGAGCGGGCACTCGACTTGTTGCGCGGTGTCGCTCTGTTCCGTAACCGTACCGCTGACTGATCACAGAACAACAGGTGAAGATTCCACAGCTGCCACTTCCGAAACTGCCAGATCTGGGCGCGCTCCTGCGGCTGCGAAGCGAAGGGCTGCGTTTGCCGCCGAGGCTCGCCCAAATTCTGGAACGTCTCAAGGCGCTGCCGCTGCCGCCGCCTTTTCCTGCAGCGGTGCTGCTGACTGTCGGCATCGCCATCGGAGCCATTCTCTGGCTCTGGTTGAACACCGAGGATACCCTCAAGCTACGGGCCGAGGCAGTTCACCCGGTGACCATACCGGTGACCGGGGGTGTTCCCCCCAAAGCCGAAGCCGCCTCTCACGAAGCCCCCTCGGGTGACGCTCACGCCCACGCCACAAGCGACCCTCATGCCCACGGCGACACCAACTCCCACGCCACGCCGGCGGGCGAGGCGGCAACGGCACCTGATCCGGTGGCGTCCGGCCCCGGTCCCGACGAGGTGTTCCCGCTGACCAAAGCGCCAGTCCAGGGCATGACCGAGGACAGCCGGAACGGCCCGCTGCCGACGATCGCCGCCGACGGTGCCGTTTCCTGGCAGGTCTATGCCCGTCCGTTCTCCAAGGCCGACAAACGCGGCCGGATAGCCATCATCATCGGGCAGATGGGGTTGGCCGGAGCCGCCACCGGGCTGGCCATGCAGCGCTTGCCGCCCGGCGTCACCTTCTCCTTCGTTCCCATTGCCGACCGCATCGACGGCTGGACCGACGCCGCGCGCAATCAGGGACACGAAGTCATGCTCAGCGTGCCGATGGAGCCGCTGAACTATCCTCATGACGATCCGGGGCCGAATACTCTGCTGCTCTCCCTCAACGCCGCTCACAATGTCGACCGGTTGGAATGGGCGCTCGGTCGGTTCACCGGCTATGTCGGCATCATCAGCCCCACCGGTTCGCGCTTCACCGCCGAACCCAGCGCCCTGCGCCCGGTACTGGAAACCCTGAAAAAGCGCGGACTGGTCTGGGTCGACGCCCGAAGCACCCCATATACCGTCGGAAACCTGCTGGCCGTGGATATGGGACTTGCCCATGCCCATGTCGATGTCATGATCGACCAGGATCCGTCGCGCGGCGGTATCGATGCTGCCCTGACCGCGCTGGAGACGATCGCCCTGCAGAACGGCAGCGCGGTCGGGTATGGCGAACCCTACCCGACCACCCTTGAACGCATCGCGAAATGGGTGCCCCTGCTTCCCGACAAGAAGCTGATCCTGACACCGCTCTCTGCGGTGATCAATCTTCAGAAGCCGCCACCGCCGCCGCCGCCAAGAGCGGAAGAAAAGCACTGAGTCGAAAACCATGCATTCCGTAAAAAATACTGCGTCGCTGCCATACCGGCCCTGCGTCGGGATTCTGCTGTTTAACGCCAGCGGTCAGGCCTTCGTTGGGGAACGGGGGGATACTCCGGGAGCTTGGCAGATGCCTCAAGGCGGCATCGATCCCGGCGAAACTCCAGCCCAGGCGGCGTTGCGGGAGCTGAAAGAAGAGATCGGCACCAATAACGCCGTACTGGTCGCGGAAACCCGAGGCTGGCTGCGCTATGATCTGCCGGAGGCTCTTATCGGTGTCGTCTGGCACGGCCGCTGGCGCGGTCAAGAACAGAAATGGTTCGCCGCCCGCTTTCTCGGCAGCGACAGCGAGATAACCGTCGCCACGCCCCACCCCGAATTCACGAGATGGCGCTGGGCACCACCCGAACACCTGGTTTCACTGGTCGTGCCGTTCAAACGCGATGTCTATCAAGCGGTGGTTGCCGAGTTGCGGCCCGCAATCAAGCCGGAATAACAAAAAAGGCAGCGCCGAATGGCGCTGCCTTGTATAAAAAGTATAAAAAGCTCTTTCCCGCAAGACGATCACCAGCAGAACGACCGGCTCAGCCTCCTGGTTCACCTTTAAACGCCCAGGGACCGCTCGGAGCCCCTCAATGCTTACTCAATGAGTGCTGGCGGCATCCTGAATCGCAATAAGCTTCGCCTGAGCAATACCAAGATTATGGGCAGCTGTCTTGCGCTCATCCTCGGTCTTGGCGTCTTCGACATCTTCGCCGAAGTTCTTGATTTCCTGCTCAACCTTGGCCCGGTCGAGACTGCTAACCTTCAAGGCGCCCTCAACCAGCACAGTGACGCGTTCACCAGTGACCTCGGCAAAGCCACCGCTGACGAAGATACGGTCGGTAACCTGGCTCCCCTCATAGGTCGCGATGGCACCGGGCCGAACCGTCGTGATCATCGGAATGTGCCCGGCAAGGACACCGTAGTACCCCTCACCACCAGGAACAACCACCATATCCACCGGACGGGAGATCAGCAGTTCCTCGGGCGAGACCAGCTCGAATTCGATCTTTTCCGACATCATCAATTCCCTCAACCCTCTCCTGTGACCAGGAGAGGGATTTTCCGGCTTTCACACCTGCTCATCCGCATGGATAGCAGATCAGGCGACTTCGGCGGCCATCTTCTTGGCCTTGATAACCGCCTCTTCGATGGTTCCGACCATGTAGAAAGCGGATTCGGGCAAATGGTCGTACTCACCTTCGCAGATGCCCTTGAAGCCCTTGATGGTGTCTTCCAGGCTGACCAGCGCGCCCGGAGTACCGGTGAAGACTTCGGCGACATGGAAAGGCTGAGACAGGAAGCGCTGAATCTTACGAGCCCGCGCCACCACCATCTTATCTTCTTCGGAAAGTTCGTCCATACCCAGGATGGCGATGATGTCCTGCAACGACTTGTAGGTCTGAAGAACCTTCTGAACGGAGCGCGCGACATTGTAGTGCTCTTCGCCGACGACGCGCGGATCGAGAATGCGGCTGGTCGAGTCCAGCGGGTCCACGGCGGGATAGATACCCAACTCGGCGATCTGACGGCTGAGCACCGTGGTGGCGTCCAAGTGAGCGAAGGAGGTCGCGGGTGCGGGGTCAGTCAAGTCGTCGGCAGGCACGTAAATCGCCTGCACCGAGGTGATCGAGCCCTTCTTAGTGGTGGTGATCCGCTCTTGAAGCGCACCCATGTCGGTGGCCAGGGTCGGCTGATACCCCACCGCCGAAGGAATACGACCAAGGAGCGCCGACACTTCGGAACCGGCCTGAGTGAAGCGGAAGATGTTGTCGATGAAGAACAACACGTCCTGGCCTTCCTGATCGCGGAAGTACTCAGCGAGCGTAAGACCGGTCAACGCGACACGCATACGCGCACCGGGCGGCTCGTTCATCTGTCCGTACACCAGGGCCGCCTTTGAAGGCGAGCCATCGGTCTTGATAACGCCGGACTGGATCATTTCGTGATACAGGTCGTTACCCTCGCGGGTACGCTCACCGACACCGGCGAACACTGAGAAACCACCGTGCGCCTTGGCGACGTTGTTGATCAGTTCCATGATCAGAACGGTCTTGCCGACGCCGGCGCCGCCGAACAGGCCGATTTTACCACCGCGGGCATACGGAGCAAGAAGGTCCACGACCTTGATGCCGGTGACCAACACCTGCGCCTCAGTGGACTGCTCGATAAATTCAGGGGCGGACCGATGGATCGGCAGGCCCTGCTTGGCTCCAACCGGACCACGCTCATCGACCGGTTCGCCGATGACGTTGATGATGCGACCGAGGGTCTCTGGGCCAACCGGCACGGTGATCGGAGCGCCGGTATCGACGACTTCGGCCCCACGAACCAAGCCATCGGTCGTGTCCATGGCGATGGTGCGAACAACACCCTCACCAAGATGCTGCGCGACTTCGAGCACCAGAGTCTTGCCGTCGTTCTGGGCGTGCAGCGCGTTGAGAATCGGCGGCAAATTGCTCGCGAACTGAACGTCGATGACCGCGCCCAGCACCTGCGTAATTTTGCCGACGGCGTTGGTCGCCTTGGTATTATTAGCCATGGAGTAAAGCTCCCTCGGATCCCGAACTGTCCAGTTAAACCCGTTGCCGATCTCAGAGCGCCTCGGCGCCCGAAATGATTTCAATCAGTTCCTTGGTGATGACGGCCTGACGGGTGCGGTTGTAGTTGAGCGTGAGTTTCTGAATCATCTCGCCCGCGTTGCGAGTGGCGTTGTCCATCGCAGCCATCCGCGCCCCCTGCTCGCTCGCGGCACTCTCAAGAAGAGAGCGGAAAATCTGGAAAGCCAGATTTCGCGGCAGCAGATCTGCGAGAATGACTTGCTCTTCCGGCTCAAACTCAATTGAGACCTTCAACGCGTCGCCACCGATCACATCATCTTTCGGCTTGGGCGGCGCCAAAGGAACCAACTGCTGCAAGGTGACGACCTGAGCAATGACAGACTTGAACTTGTTGTACACCACATGAGCGACATCGAACTCGCCGGCATCGAACAATTCAAGCACCTTGTTCGATATCGTCCTCGCATCCGCAAAGGACAAACGGGGCCGTCCAATATCCTCGAAGTAGTGAATGATCATGCTGCCATAGTCACGCCGCAGCTGATCACGCCCCTTGCGGCCAACGCACAACAACTTTGTTGTTTTACCCTCGGCCTCGTTGGCGCGAATGATGCGACGGGTCTCGCGGACGATCGTGGAGTTGAAACCACCGCAAAGACCGCGGTCCGAGGTCACGACCAAAAGCAATTGCACCTTGTCCGCGCCGGAACCAGTGATCAGCTTTGGCAGGCCATGAGACTCGGCCCCCTTACCAAGGATGTCGGACGCCAGAGACTCCAGCATCCGATCCATGCGTTCGGCATATGGACGGCTTGACTCGGCTTGCTCCTGGGCTCGACGAAGCTTGGAGGCCGCAACCATCTTCATTGCCGAAGTGATCTTCCGCGTCGACTGGACGCTGGCGATCCGATTCTTGAGGTCCTTAAGGCTAGGCATATAAGGCCTTCATCTTACAGGGTTGGCAAATCGCAGACCGAATTCAGGGTTTCGTTTAAACGAAAACCTTCGCGAATTCGCCGACGAATGCCTTCAGCCGATCTTCGGTGGCCGGGGACAGCGCCTTCTCAGTGCGAATCGTGGTGAGAATGTCGGCGCCCTTCAGGCGGATTTCCTCAAGCAGCTTCTTCTCGAAGCGGTTGACGTCTTCGACACTGATCCGGTCGAGGAAACCACGAACGCCCGCAAAAATTGAAACCACCTGCTCTTCAACCGGCAGCGGCGAGAACTGGCCCTGCTTCAGAAGTTCGGTCAGACGCACGCCGCGCGCCAGCAGGCGCTGGGTCGCCGGATCGAGGTCGGAAGCGAACTGCGCGAAGGCAGCCATTTCACGATACTGGGCCAGCTCGAGCTTGATCGAACCGGAAACCTGCTTCATCGCCTTGATCTGCGCCGACGAACCGACGCGGCTCACCGAGAGACCGACGTTGATGGCGGGGCGGATACCGCGATAGAACAGGGTGGTTTCCAGGAAGATCTGACCGTCGGTGATGGAAATCACGTTGGTCGGAATGTACGCGGACACGTCGCCGGCCTGGGTCTCGATGATCGGCAGCGCCGTCAGCGAACCATTGCCGGAAGCGTCGCCCATCTTGGCCGCGCGCTCGAGCAGACGTGAATGGAGGTAGAACACGTCGCCGGGATAAGCTTCACGGCCCGGCGGACGGCGCAGCAACAGCGACATCTGACGGTAGGAAACGGCCTGCTTGGACAAGTCATCATACACGATCACGGCGTGCATGCCGTTATCGCGGAAGAACTCGCCCATGGTGCACCCGGTGTAGGGCGCCAGGAACTGAAGAGGAGCCGGCTCGGAAGCGGTGGCGGCGACGATGATGCTGTACTTGAGGCAACCGGCGTCTTCGAGCGTCTTGACGATCTGGGCGACCGTCGACCGCTTCTGACCCACGGCGACATAGATGCAGTACAGCTTCTTGCTTTCGTCGGTGCCTTCGTTGACGCCCTTCTGATTGATGAAGGTGTCGAGGGCCACGGCGGTCTTGCCGGTCTGGCGATCGCCAATGATCAGTTCGCGCTGACCACGACCGATCGGAACCAGGGCGTCGATCGCCTTGAGGCCGGTCTGCATCGGCTCGTGCACGGACTTGCGCGGAATGATACCGGGTGCCTTGACATCCACGCGCTTGCGCACGACGTCAACCAGCGGCCCCTTGCCGTCGATCGGATTGCCCAGAGCATCGACCACGCGGCCCAGCAGGCCGCGCCCGACCGGAACCTCAACGATGGCGCCGGTCCGCTTGACGGTGTCGCCTTCCTTGATGCCACGGTCGTCGCCGAAGATCACGCAACCGACGTTATCGGTCTCCAGATTGAGCGCCATCCCTTTGATGCCGCCCGGGAATTCGACCATTTCGCCGGCCTGAACATTGTCGAGGCCATAGACGCGCGCAACGCCGTCACCGACGGCCAGCACCTGGCCGACCTCGGCGATGTCCGCCTGGGTCCCGAAATTCGCGATCTGCTGCTTAAGGATCGCGGAGATTTCCGCGGCGCTGATATCCATTAGTGGTGCCCCCCCGGAGCTTTCATAGCAAGTTGCAACTTATCGATCTTGGTCCTGAGGGAATTGTCGATCAGGCGTGAGCCGACCTTGACAACCATCCCACCGAGCAGGCCGGAATCGACCCTTACAGAAATGGCGACCCTGTCACCCAGAGACTTGCGGACTGCTGCGCTCATCATCTCCGTTTGAGACTCGCTCAACGGCCGCGCCACCGTGACCTCGGCGCTGACCCTGCCCTGTCTGCGGGCAAGATCGGACAAGAACGCGTCGATCATCCCCCCCAGAGCGAACAATCGCCGGTTCTTGGCAACCAGGACGATGAACTGCCGCGTCAGGTCGGAAACACCGAGCTGCTGCAAAAGCGGTTCCATCGCTTGGCTTTGTTGCTGCCGGGTCAAGACCGGGCTGCGGAGGAACCGGCGCAAATCTGATGACCGAGCGAGCACGTCCTTAAGGCCGGTCAAATCACTCGCTACTTGGTCAAGACAATTGCGCTCGGTCGCGAGATCGAACAGTGCGGCTGCATATCGTACCGCAAGTCCGGATGCTGCTGTTCCGTCGGATGCCACTTGGTTCCTCGACTGGGTCCGTAGACGCTGGTTATTTCATTTGGGCCATGCAGCGGAGGCATCCGTCGTATGCGGTGTCCCCCCGTGCTCGCCGAGCGGTCAGATATCACAGAGGCGAAGGGTGTGCAACCCAGTCTGGACATCTTTGGCCGACGATTCTGGCCTTTCGTTGTTGGACAGCATGTTAGCAGTCCCCTTCCCAACCGTCATTAAGGGTGGATGCTAGGTGTTCATACGTACCCACAACCACCCGTTACTTAACGTTTGGAAAACGATATGGCCTTTTCCGAAATCTCCGGCGGCGAGTCGGGGCGGGCCAAGGCGGGGAGCCGCCTTGGCACCGCCAGGCCCCACCCCTGATCGCGACCGGATGGTTCAGCCGAGTTTCGGCGCCACCAGCCCGGCCAGAACCACCTCGGGACGGGCGCCGACATGACTGATGATCTCCGCCGAGGCGGTGGCGCCGATCCGGGCGCTCTCCTCCAGCGAATAGCCGTTGGTGTGGCCATAGAGGAAACCGGCGGCGAACAGGTCTCCGGCTCCGGTGGTATCCACCACCTGGGCCACCGGCGCCGCCGGAACGGTGATGATGCCGTTCCGAGTCACCACGCTCGCCCCGGCCGCGCCGCGGGTCAGAACCGCGAGAGTGCCGGTCGCACGAACGGCCGCAGCCGCCGCCTCGAAGCTTGAAGTCTCGAACAACGCCAGAATCTCGACCTCGTTGGCGAACAGGATGTCGACATGTCCGGTCACCAGATCCAGGAATTCCTTGCGGTAGCGGTTGACGCAGAAGGCGTCGGAAAGACTGAGCGACACCTGCCGCCCGGCCTTGTGCGCGATCGCCGCGGCCTTGAGAAAGGCCTCCTTGGCCCGCGGCGGATCCCAAAGATACCCTTCGAGATAGGTGACCTTGGCCGCCGCGATCTCGCTCTCGATCACGTCCTCGGGACCAAGGTCGATACAGGCGCCGAGAAAGGTGTTCATGCTGCGCTGGGCATCGGGAGTGACCAGAATCAGGCAGCGCGCCGTCGGGGCGCCGCTGGTGGCCGGCGGCGTGGCGAATCTCACCCCGGCGGCCCGGATGTCGTGGGCGAACACCCGGCCGAGCTGATCATCACGAACCTTGCCGACATAGGCCGCGCGCCCGCCGAGCGAGGCGACCCCGGCCATGGTGTTGGCCGCCGAACCTCCGGAAATTTCGGTCCCCCGCCCCATGCGGGAATACAACGCCTCGGCCCGCTCGGAGTCGATCAGGGTCATGCCGCCCTTCTCGATGCCGTTTGCCGCCAGAAAAGCATCGTCGGCGTGACTCAGCACGTCCACGATCGCGTTGCCAATACCGATGACATCGTAGTCCGCCCGCGTCATTCTCTCGTGGTTCCTCTCATTGTCGGGGAAGCTCATTGTCGGGGAAGCGGGGTCGCGCCCCGGGAATCATGCCCCCGAAGTCTGGCCTTGAATGGCTCGCGCCAGTATACTTGGAAACCGGCGCCACGCTACGGAAACGCAAATGTTCACCGCATTGATCCACGCCATCCTTCAACTGAGCGATCCCAAGGTGCGCCGGGTAGTCTGGATCAGCGCGCTCGGGACGATCACCGGCTTTGCCGGGCTGATTTTCGGTGTGCCGGTGCTGCTGCACGCGCTCCGCCTCACCGGCATCGTCTGGCTCGACTGGACGGTGGATCTGCTGGGCGGAGTCGGTGTTTTCATCATCGCCTGCCTGCTGTTCCCGGCGATCATGGCGGCGGTGTCGAGTCTGTTCCTCGACGAGGTCGCCGTGGCGGTGGAACGCCGCCACTTCCCGGACCGGGTGTCGACAGTCTCCCAGCCGGTCGGCGAGATGCTGCTCTCCGCCTTGCGCCTGCTGCTGATGGCGGCCGTGCTCAATCTGCTGGTGCTGCCGCTCTACCTGATCCCGGGGGCGAACCTGCTGCTGTTCCTGACCATCAACGGCTACCTGCTCGGCCGCCAATACTACGAACAGGTCGCGGGCCGGCATCTCGGAGTCGAGGCGATGACCGTCTTGCGCCGGACGCACCGCTTGCGATTGCTGGTCGCCGGCGCGGTGATCTGCGGTTTGGCCGCCGTCCCGGTGGTCAATCTGCTGGCGCCGGTGATCGCCACCGCCTTCATGGTCCATATTTTCCATCGCTCTCCGCCTTTTGCCGGAGATTCCGCACTGTGACCCCCGACTTGGGCCTGTTGTTGGACGGACTCCCGGTTGGAATCGACTCCGTGCTTGCCGCCGGAAGCCGGCCGTGATACCGCCTTAATCGCCGACTCGAGGACGGATCGGAATCGAAAAGCCGTCTTTTTGCGAAGAATGATCGGGAGTTCCGAGATGAGCACCACGCCCAAGCAGCCACCGGTTTCCGTTCCGGGAAACTCGGGAGCTGGCGCCCTCCGCCGCACCGTCGATCTGCCGGTTCCGGCGCCGCGCCGGCCCGGTGCCGGTGAATCCCTCGGCGGCGCCTCCGATGCCCGCAAGATGTTCATCGGTCGAGAGATCGTGATTTCCGGCGACATCACCTCGTGCGACCAGTTGCTGCTCGAGGGCACGGCCGAGGCCAAGCTGCGCGAGAGCCGGCACCTCGAAGTCACCGAAAGCGGCATCTTCAAGGGATTGGCCGAGGTTGACGACGCCGACATCGCCGGACGGTTCGAAGGCGAACTGATCGTTCACGGCCGGCTGCGCGTGCGCGCCACCGGTTCGATCGAGGGCCGCATCCAGTACGGCGAACTCGAAGTGGAATCCGGCGGCCGCATGATCGGCGACATCCAGGTCTCGGCGGTGCCGCGCGCCAGCGCGCCGCTTGAGCCTTCGCGCCTCTCGGGCTTCCCCTCGGTGCCGCCGGCCAGCGCCGCCAGCCGGGCCGCCAGCCAGGATGGCAGCACAACGCCGGCCTGATTAACCGGTTTCCAAAGGCCCCCGGCCTTTGGTCGGGTCCAGGGGCAACGCCCCTGGCCTTTTTGGTTCGGCCGAGTTCAAATTCAGCCGAGAAACTCGAACCCCGCCGCTTCGACCGCTTTCCTGATGGCGTCGCCCCCGCCGGTCACACCATCCACGGAAACGACGCCGCTCTTGACGTCGATTTCGACCTTGGCGGCGGGCAGCGCGCGGGTGATCGCGCCGGTGACGGAGCGGGCGCAACCGCCGCAGGTCATGCCGCCGACCCGGTATTGTTCAGTCATTCTTCTGGTCCCTTTCCTGTTTCTTGGAGGGGGCAGCCTTCGGCGACCGGGGCTCGGCCCTGGACCCCGCCGGGGCCTAAGGCCCCGGACCCCATGACTTTCGCACCACTGCGCTGACCGGCGCCAGCACGAATCCTTTGGCCGCGAGCCCGGCGAGCCAGGGTGTCACCACCTGAAGCGTCACTTCGTGGGGATGGCCGATGGCCACCGCGGCGCCGGTATGACGGGCGATGTCCTCGAGCCGGCGCAAATTGGCGTGAATGGCGGCAGCGGTCAACTCATCGTCGAGAAAGACGTTGCGGTGAGTGTGGGGCAGATGCAGCGAGGCCGCGACCTCCGACCCCACCGAACTGCTGGCGGTTTCCGAGTCGAGAAACAGCAGGCCCTGCCGCTTCAATTCCGCCAGCACCGGTGTCATCACCGCCCGGTCGGAGGTGAAGCGGCTGCCCATGTGATTGTTGAGTCCGACATAGCCCTCGAAGGCGGCGAGCCCATGATCGAGCCGGCGCGCGATCTCCTCGGGCGGCAGCCGGGTCAGCAGCGCGCCGGGGCCGGGATCGAGGCCGGCGGCCAACGGTTCCATCGGCATGTGCACCAGCAATTCGTGACCAGCGGCCCGGGCCGCCGCCGTCTGGTGCGGCAAATCACCGGCGTAGGGCAAAAAAGCCAGGGTCAGCGGGCCAGGCAGGCGAATCACCCGGGCGGTGTGGCTGCGGTCCATGCCGAGATCATCGAACACCAGGGCGATCATCGGCCCCGGCGCCGGCAGGGTGAACGGCACGGCGTTGCGCAGCCAGGGCAGGCGTTCCGGCGGCTGCGAGGGCTGCGGCGGTTTGAGAATGGCGGCCAGCACCGGACTGTCCTCCCGGCCCTCCGACAGCGTCATTCCCGGCACCAGCGCCAGGGCCGGCGGCAAATTGGCCGGGTCCAGAGACGGGGGGGGGGCTGCAACCGGCTCACGCAGCGGATCGTCCGCCGACAGCGGTTCGGAGCGCCCCGGCTCCTCGCCGCCGACCTCATGGGGAGCGGCCACGGCCTGAACCGGTGCCGACAGCGGCTCGGCGCTCAGCCCGAGCAGCAGCCCGAAGACAATTCCGGCCATGACCACCAGCAGCGCGCCGGGCAAATACCGGCCCGCCGGTTTCATGCCGGCGGCCGCCAACGTTGCAGCGACAGGGCGTTGCCGACCACCGCGAGGCTGCTCACGGTCATGGCCAGCGCCGCCGGCACCGGCCCGAACACTCCCAGCGCCGCCGCCGGAATCGCCAGCAGGTTGAAGCCGAAAGCCCAGACCAGATTGATCACGATCTTGCGCCGGGTGGCGCGGGCCAGATGAACCAGGGCCGCGACCAACTCGGGTTCGGCGCGCATCAGGCTGGCCCCGGCGGCCTGGATGGCCACGTCGGTGCCGCCGCCCATGGCGATGCCGAGGTCGGCGCGGGCCAGGGCCGGTCCGTCATTGACGCCGTCCCCAACCATCGCCACCCGCTCGCCCCGCTCCTGCCGCCGGGTGATTTCGGCGATCTTGTCTTCGGGATGAACCCCGGCCATGACCTGTTCGGGCGTGAGACCAAGCCGCGCCCCGGTGGCCAGGGCGGCGGCCGGAGCATCGCCGGTCAGCATCAGAGTCTCGAGTCCTGCCTGCCGCAGCGCCGCCAGCGCCCGGCTCGCTCCCGGCCGCAACCGGTCGGCGACCGCGATCAGGCCCAGCAAACGCGGCGGCTCCCCCCGCTCGCCGATCCAGATCACCGCCTTGCCGGCCGCTTCCAGGGACTCGGCGCGGGCGATCAGCGGCCCGGTGTCGATGCCGGCGCCGTCGAGCAGGTCGTGATTGCCGAGCAGCACCTCCCGTTCCCCGACCAGCCCGAACACGCCGCGCCCGGAGATGGTGCGGAACCCGAGCACCTCGGGGACAGCCAGTCCCCGCTGCCGCACCATCTCGATCACCGCGCGGGCGATCGGGTGGGAACTGCCGCGCTGAACCCCGGCCGCCAGCACGAGCAGGGCCTCGGAATCGCCATCGAGAGCGTCGATATCGGTCAGGTCCGGGCGATCTTCGGTGAGGGTGCCGGTCTTGTCGAACACCACACTGGTCAAGCCGGAGGCGGCTTCCAGCGCCTCGGAGTCCCGGATCAGGATGCCATGGCGCGCCGCCACTCCGAGCGCGACCGCGATCACCGCCGGCGTCGCGAGCCCGAGCGCGCACGGGCAGGCGACCACCAGCACCGCCACTGCCGGCAGGATCGAAGCCGCGAGGTCGCCGCTGGTCAGCCACCAGCCGGCGAAGGTGACCAGCGCCGCGCCAGCCACGAAGAAGGCAAACCAGCCGCTGACCCGATCCGCGAGCCGCTGAATGCGCGGCTTGGTCGCCTGGGCATGGCCGATCAGCGCGATCATCCGCCCGAGCACCGCCTCGGCGCCAACGGCTCCGGTCTCGATGGTCAGCATTCCGTCGAGATTGACCGTGCCGCCGGTCACGGCATCGCCCGGACCGCGCTCGCGCGGCAGCGCCTCGCCGGTGACCATCGCCTCGTCGACCGCCGCCCGGCCCGCGACGATCGTACCGTCGACGGGAATCCGCTCCCCCGGCCGGACCAGCACCGAGTCGCCGTGCCGGATGCGCTCGATGGCCACGCTTTCCTCGCCGCCCCCGGCGATCAGACGCACCGCCACCGCCGGACGCAACGCCAGCAGCGCCTCGATCGCCCGGTTGGTCGCCCGCCGTGCCCGCGCTTCCAGCCACTTTCCGGCGATCACCAGAGTGATCACCAGCGCCGCCGCCTCGAACTCCGGATGATGGCCGGCCAGCACCTGCCAAACGCCCAGGCCATACGCGGCGCTGGTGCCGAGGGCGATCAGGACGTCCATGTTGGCGCCGCCGCCCTTCAGGGCATGAAAAGCGCCGCGATAAAAGCGCGCCCCGGCCCAAAACTGCACCGGAGTCGCCAGCGCCCATTGCAGCCAGCCGGGAATGTGAACCAGCATGGCCGCCAGCAGCGGCAGGCTGAACATCGCCGAAACCGCGAGGGTGATCAGCGTTTGCCGTGCCTCGCCCGACGCCTCGTCCGGCCGCTCGTCGCTCGCCGCACGGGCGCCGAACCCGGCCCCCTCGATGACCCCGATCAGGTCGGCGACCGTGGTTTGGCCGGCGTCGAAAGACAGTTCCGCCCGTTCCGCTGGCAGGCTGACCACGGCGGACAGCACGCCGGGCTGACGGCTCAGCACCCGCTCCAGCCGCCCGACGCAGGCGGCGCAGGTCATGCCGGAAACAGACAGAATGGCGGTGGTGGTCGGGGTATCGCGATCAGTCGTCACCGATTTGCCTCGGGTTGCGGCGGAACGGATGGGCGGGATAGGCGCCGATGATCTTGACCATGGCCCCGCGTGCCGAGGGCGGGTTGAGCCGCTGGTCGCACCCGGTGAAGAAGGTCGACTCCTCGTCGCTGTCGCAGCGCTGGACGAAGAAACGCAGTTCCTCCAGAGCGTGGCGCATGCCCTTGTCATCGGGATGGCCCTCGACCTCGGCATAGAATTGCGCCGCAGAGAACCGGCCGCCGACCAGATAGCTCTCCAGCTTGGTGATGTTGACGCCGTTGGTGGCGAAGCCGCCCAGGGCCTTGAACAAGGCCGCCGGCACGCTGCGCACCCGGAACACCAGGGAGGTGATCGGCGCCTCATCGCCGCCGAAGACCAGCAGGTCCGGCTGGCGGGCCAGGATCACGAACCGGGTGGTGTTGTGCTCGTGGTCCTCGATGCCCTGGCGAATGACGTCGAGCCGGTAGATTTTCGCCGCCAGACCCGAGGCGATGGCGCCCACCGAGCGGTCGCCCAGTGCCGCGATCTCCGCCGCCGCCCCGGCCGTGTCGGCATGGCTGACCGGCTTGATGCCCAGCCGGCGCAAGGTCTCCCGGCATTGGGACAGCGCCTGGATGTGACTGCGCACCGTGCGCAACTCCTCCAGTTTGGTCCCCGGCAGCGCCAGCAGATGGTGATTGACCCGCTGGAAATGCTCGCCGACGATGGTCAACCCGCCATCGGGCAGCAAATGATGAATGTCGGCCACCCGCCCGGCCACCGAATTTTCGACCGGAATCATCGCAAAACCGGCCGTGCCCTCATGAACCGCCGCGAAGGCGTCCTCGAACGAGGCGCACGGCAGCGTCTTCGGGTCTTCACAGACGCTGTGGCAGGCGAGATCGGAATAAGCACCCGGCGAGCCCTGAAAGGCGAACACGGTACCGGCGGGATAAGCAAACGACATGAGGCAGGCCCGACAGAAAGATGAAGCGTCCGAGAGTATCGGGGCCTATCCCCGCCCCGTCAACCTCCGCCGGATTCGACACCGGGCGCCGTTTAGGGTATAGCTCGGTTTCAGGGAGTGAATGATGTCCGCGCTCGCGTTCGATACACACCGGATCGTAAAAAAGCTCAAGCTCGCCGGTTTCACCGAGGAGCAGGCCGAAGCCGTCACCGAGGCCGTCCAGGACGCGGCCGCGCTCGATCTTTCGCATTTGGCGAGCAAAGAACAGGTGATGGCCCTGGATGCCAGGGTCGACCGGCTCGACGCCAAATTCGAGGCCAAGATCGACCAGCTCGACGCCAAGTTCGAAGCGAAATTCGACCAGCTCGACACCAAGATCGACTACGTCGAGTCCGTCCTTTCCGAGCGGATCGAGCGGCGGGGCGCCGAGACCGAGAACCGGTTGGTCAGGCTGGCGCTGTGGATCGGCGCCACCACGATTTTGACGTTGTGCGGGGCCATTGCCGGTTCCGCCTGGACGATCATCCGCTACCTGTCCGCCCACTGAGTTTCGGAAGGGCGTCTTAAGCCCCTTGCCGCCGCCCCCTCCTATCCTGCTATAAGGCGGTGGGAGGTTGGCAGCGGACGGGTCCCTCGCCAACCCGGTCAGGTCCGGAAGGAAGCAGCCGTAACGAGTTCCGGCTCGGGTCGCCGGTCAGCCTCCCACCCTTTGCCCGTATCGGCCCGCCTGGACCCGACAACGGCCGCCGGAAGCCGCGCGTGAACGATAAGCCCAACGCCTACCGCGTCCTTGCCCGCAAATACCGTCCGACCACGTTCTCGGAACTGATCGGCCAGGACGCCCTCGTTCGCACGCTGACCAACGCCATGGCCTCGGGGCGCATCGCCCAGGCTTTCATGCTGACCGGGGTACGCGGAGTCGGCAAGACCACCACCGCCCGCATCGTCGCCCGCGCGCTCAATTGCATCGGCCCCGACGGCACCGGCGGCCCGACCATCGCGCCCTGCGGCGTCTGCGAGCCTTGCCAGGCGATCATCCAGGACCGGTTCGTCGACGTGCTGGAGATGGACGCCGCCTCCCATACCGGCGTCGACGACATTCGCGAAATCATCTCCGGGGTGCGCTACAGCCCGGTTTCGGCGCGCTACAAGCTCTACATCATCGACGAAGTGCACATGCTGTCCAAGAACGCCTTCAACGCCTTGTTGAAGACGCTGGAGGAACCGCCGAGCCATGTGAAGTTCATTTTCGCCACCACCGAAATCCGCAAGGTGCCGGTGACGGTGCTGTCGCGCTGCCAGCGCTTCGATTTGCGCCGGGTGTCGACTCCGGAACTGATCGGCCATTTCACCAAGGTCGCGGGGCTGGAGGGCGTCACCATCGAGCCCGACGCCGTGGCCCTGATCGCCCGCGCCGCCGATGGTTCGGTGCGCGACGGTCTCAGCCTGCTCGATCAGGCGATTGCCTTGGGCGGCGCCGCGGTCACGACCGAACAGGTCCGCGACATGCTGGGGCTGGCCGACCGCGCCGCGATCATCGATCTCTTCGAAGCGGCACTGACCGGCAAGCCGGCCCGCGCCCTGGAGATTCTCGCCGATCTGCACCGGGCCGGCGCCGACCCGCTGGTGGTGCTGCGCGATCTCCTGGACCTCACGCACTTCCTGACCCGCGCCAAAGTGGTGCCCGAGGTGCTGACCGACCCGACCACTCCCGAGGCCGAACGGTCGCGGGGCGGCGCTCTGGCCGGTGGCCTGACCGTGCCTTTATTGACCCGCGCCTGGCAACTGCTGCTCAAGGGCACCGGCGAGGCCATGAACGCGCCGGTGCCTCATCAGGCGGTGGAAATGGTGATCATCCGCCTCGCCTACGCCGCCGATCTGCCGACGCCCTCCGATCTGATCCGCCAATTGCCCGGACGGGCTCCCGGAGGCGCCGCTCTCGCACCGGTTTCCGGAGGCGGCCCCACCGGCGGCGCGGCCGCTCGCGGACCGGCATCCGGCGTCATGGCATCGGCCGCCCTCACGGCGATTGGCGGTGGCGCTTCGGCACATGCCGCCCGGGCTCAGTTGCGCGCTCCGCAGCCGGCCGCGTTCGCCGTTCCCGAGCCCTCGGCCGCTCTTCAGGCCGGCCCGGCCCACGAGTTCCGCGCCCTGGTCCAGTTGTTCGCCGAGCATCACGAGGGCATGCTGTTCGCCCACCTTTACCGCTCGGCGCATCTGGTCCGGATCGAGCCGGGGCTGCTGGAACTCCGGCCGGAACCGACGGCGCCGCGGGATCTGGTCAACCGCGTCGGACCACTGCTCAGCGAATGGACCGGCCGGCGCTGGACGGTGGTGGCCAGCTTCGAGTCGCCCGGCCAGCCGACGCTCCAGGAACAGGACGACGAGGCCAAAGCCCGAGCTCTGAGGGAAATCGAAGCCCATCCGTTGGTGCGGGCGGTGCTCGAAGCCTTTCCCGGCGCGCGCATCAACAAGGATATTCGCGACACCACCCCGGTCACCGCCACCGAAGACGAGTCGGCGCAGTCCGACTCGCCCCCCGACCCTTACGAGGACGAAGGAGAGTTCGATCTATGAAGAACCTTGGCAACATGCTGAAACAAGCCCAGCAGATGCAGACCAAAATGGCCGAAATGCAGGATCGCCTGGGCGACATCGAGTTGGTCGGGCAGTCGGGCGCCGGCATGGTCCAGATCACCGTCAACGCCAAGGGTGAAATGAAGCGGGTCAAGCTGGCCAAGGAAGTCGTTGATCCCACGGACGTCGAAGTGCTGGAAGACCTGATCGTCGCTGCCTTCAACGACGCCAAATCCAGAATCGACGGCGTGGTCGCCGAGGAAACCCAGAAGCTGATGGGCGGGCTGAAGCTGCCGCCGGGCATGAAACTGCCGTTCTGAAGTGTCGGCGGTGCGGCATCGTTGCACCGCAAAATCGCTTCGGTGGAGACGCGGGCGTGCTATAGTGCGCGCCCGTTCAGCGCCCGCAGAAGATAGTCATGAACATCACCATCGAACGCGCCGCCCTCCTCCGCTCCCTCGGACACATCCAAAGCGTTGTCGAACGCCGGAGCACCATTCCCGTGCTCGCCAACGTTCTGTTGAAGGCCCATGGCTCCGAGTTGTCGCTGGCCGCGACCGACATGGACCTGGAGATCGTCGAGGACGTACCAGCGGTGGTGACGCGGCCGGGAACGACCACCGCCCCTGCCCATACCCTCTATGAAATCGTGCGCAAGCTGCCCGATGGCGCCCAAGTCGAACTGGATTGCGATGCCGGGGCGTCATTGCTGACGCTGCGCTCGGGGCGGTCCCAGTTCAAGCTGGGCTGCCTGCCCGCCGACGATTTTCCGCAGCTCACCGGCTCCGGCTTCACCCACAAGTTCACGCTCCCGGCCGCCGATCTCAGGGCGCTGGTCGACCGCACCCGATTCGCGATCTCCACCGAGGAGACCCGCTATTACCTCAACGGCATTTACGTCCATGCCGGCCGCGCCGTGATCGGCAGCGGCCCCGAGGTTTCGGTGCTGCGCGCCGTGGCCACCGACGGCCATCGCCTCGCCCGCATCGAACTGCCCCTGCCCGAGGGCGCCGCCGGAATGCCGGGGGTGATCATTCCGCGCAAGACCGTGGGTGAGATTCGCAAGCTGATCGACGAGGCGGCGGCCGGCATCGAGGTTTCCCTTTCGGAAACCAAAATCCGCGTCGCTTTCGATTCGATCGCGGTGACCTCGAAGCTGATCGACGGCACCTTTCCCGACTATGAGCGGGTGATCCCGGTCGGTAATGACAAGATCATGGAGGTCAAGGCCAAGCCCTTCGCCGCCGCCGTCGACCGCGTCGCCACCATTTCCACCGAGAAGAGCCGGGCGGTGAAACTGGTGATTCACCGCGACACCCTCACCCTCTCGGCCACCAGTCCGGAAGCGGGCAGCGCCACCGAGGAAATCGAGGTGCAATACAGCGGCCCGCCACTGGAAATCGGCTTCAACTCCCGCTACCTGCTCGACATCGTCCAGCAGATCGAAAGCGGCGACGCCCGCTTCATCATGGCCGACGCCGCCGCGCCATCCATCGTCCGCGACATCGCCGTCGGCGGCGCCCTTTTCGTGCTGATGCCGATGCGGGTGTGACGGTTGACGGGGTATGCTGGAGTCCGCGAACGCACGAGGGCAAGGTCATGACTGAATTGCTCCAAACTGCCTTCAATCGTCTGTCGCAGTTGCCGCCTGAGCGTCAGGACGCGCTGGCGCGCGAAATCCTCGCCGACCTTGAAGACGAGGACCGATGGGATGCCACGTTCTCCCGCTCCGGGGCACTGCTGGATCGGCTTGCCGACGAGGCGGAAATGGAGATCACGTCTGGCACAACCCGCCCCGGCGACCCGGGGCATGAGACCGTGTGAAGTCCTTCACCACCAGCCGGTTCCGTGACCTCTACGCGGCGTTGCCAGAGGATGTGCGGGCAGCGGCGCGGGAGAGCTATCAGCACTGGCGCCTGGACGCCGGACACCCGGGATTAAGGTTCAAACCGGTCCATCCGTCCCGGCCGATCTGGTCGGTCCGCATTGGCCGGGGCTGGCGAGCCCTGCGCTTGCGCAAGGATGACGGCATCACATGGTTCTGGATCGGCTCCCATGCCGATTACGATCGCTTGCTGGGTTGAACGGCCGGTACCGGCGCGCCACGGAAGGCGTGCCCCCCAAAAACCAGCCCTGACCTGACTCTTATACATGAGAAGTTGGTGAGGATGGTGGGCGCGACAGGGATTGAACCTGTGACCCCTGCGATGTCAACACAGTTACTATTTAATAAAAACATCGCATTATAGATACAACCGAACGCAACTTCCGCTAATTGATTCCTACGGAATCAGCCATGTAGGCAGCTGGTGCGTTTGATCTGCGTTCTAGTGCGTTTTAGGAACGGATGTGAACGCCGCCACCCTGTCTCAGTTCCCTGAGTGCAAAATTCATCCCGCCAAGCCGAAGCTTGACGGGATGAATATCCGTGAGGGTAACCGGATCAAGTCTGCGGTGCGGCCGGCCGGTTGGCCCTCGCCGCCGCGCAGCCGGCGCTGAGGCTACGATAAAGGTCGGCCGCCGCCGCCTCGGTCGCCGGAATGGCCTTACTGCCGGTCAGGGCGACGAGGCCGATGACCGCCGGAGCGATGCTCTGGCCGGCAGCGGCGGCTTGATCGACCATGTCGCAGGCATGGGCGATGCCGGCATTGAGCTGCTGGGCGGCTGCCTCGACCCGCTCAGCTCCCGCCGCCACCTTGGCATCGAGAGCGGCCAGACCGCTACAGGCCGTCATCAGCGGCACCGACAGCAAGGCGGCCAGCAGTAGCGCCAGACGCCCCCCCGAAGACGTCGGGGGAGACCACCCGAGCAGCTGCGCGGCGACCGCCGACTCGGAAGCCGCCGTCGAGAGATCGCCCCGGCTCGCCGCCTCGAAGGCGGTTTTGGCGGCGGCAGCGGCGTCGGGATGGGCCTTGGCATTTTGGCCGACCAGAGCCAGCAGCTCAATCACGCGGTAGCCCAGGCGCTGCCACGCCGGGGCATCGGCGCCCGGAGTCGGAATGATGTTGGTGAGCAGCGAGGCCCCGGTCACCAGGGCGGTGACAAGGGTAAACCAATCGATAGAGGTCAACATGATGAGCTCCTTTCGAGCACAAAAAAACCGCCGGGCAATGCCTCGGCGGACGGGTGATGGGGATTGGTGCAGTCAGGCTATTTCGGCAGCACCACTTTGCCGGTCAGGAACAGGGTGCGCTCGCAGGCCCGGTTTGTGCATACTAGCTTCTGTAAATTAATTGCTTGCTGATACTGCGCAGCCGGGCCTCCCGGAGTGATGAGGACGCGTAAGCGTCCGAAGAACGGAGGGA
>CAIOBP010000004.1 GCA_903856295.1 uncultured Rhodospirillales bacterium
CAGCCGATGACCCGGATGCCGCTCCCGGCCAATCGTTCTGATCCATCCCTGTGTGCGGATTCTGGCCACCGTTCAAACGTAACCGACGGTGGCCAGAATCCGCACCGCCATGTAAATGCGCATGCTCACAGCCGCTAACACCCTGGTGGCGCTGACGGCGCTCAAACGGCTTGAATCTGACCGACACGCGGTGCGGGATGGCACTCGTGAGGCAGTGTGCAAGGCGCTGGAGGCGCATGGTATCGTATTCCTGTCATCGGGCCAGGGGACCGGTGTTTTGCTGGTCAGCAGAGAGACCGAACCGAACCATCCGGCATAACCGCCGGCCATTCACTTGCACTTGTGGTGACGTATGGCGCTCCACCGTGCCGGGTAGCCGCCTCTCCAACGTTTCCCGAAGGGGTGTTGTATTTTTTTTCAAGGAGATGCTACTCTCAATGCGAACTGATTAGAGAGGGTGCGGGGATCATGAAAGACGCCGTGTTGCAATTTTTGCGCGACCACACCCTTCATCACGCCACTCGTTCTGCGATTCGAAGTGCGCTTGGCGTTACCAGAGATAATGAGGCTGATTACTGGACGGCAGAGCAAGAGCTGGTCGATGCGAAGCTGATAGAAATTCGCCGTGGCCGCGCGGGCGGCGTTTTCCTAATTGAAAGTGAGCCGCCAACCGCCGGGGGTAACATTCCAGCCACAGATGGGGCTGGCGCAGATACTCAATTGGAAAATGCCCCACCTGCCCCCCCTCATCCAGAGGCCGGGGGTGGAGAAAATCTGACAGATGAAACTGGTGATGCTGAGGCTTTACAGCAAGTAATTGAAGAGAGAAGGGCTGAACGAGATCATTATGGCGAGATTCTGACCGTATTGACCGGACCATGGGCAAATGACGAAAAATTTCAACGGGTTTTCGGTGCTATTACGGCGGGCCAGGGAAGGCGGGCTACGGGTGGGCGCTGGACTCGACCAGATATTACCCTTTTATGTATTTCAAAAAGAATTTTCGACGCACGCCCCCAAGGTGATGTTAGAACAGTTGAAGTTAAGCTGTTCAGAGCCTTGGACGTTACGGCGGTATTTGAGGCGCTATCTCATCGGTCACGATCGCATTATGCTTATGTGCTGATCGTCGAGACTCCTGAACAGCCAAGCGAAGAGGATAAAGCTAGAATTGATGCGGTTATCGCCGAGGCCGCAAGGCATGGCATCGGGGTCCTGACATCATCGTCGACCGCAGACTATGAGAAATGGCACCTAGAGCTTGACGCCCGCAGAAGCGATGCGGATCCTGTTGCAATCGAAGACTTTGTGTTAGGTCAGGTTTCGAAGCAAGTGAGGGATGAATTTCAAACAACTTTAATGCGGATAGATGGCGGCACTTACTAGGCTCGCAAATGAGCGATCATATCCCCTGTGATCGCCGCCTCTCCGCGAACTCCCACAGCCTCCGCTGTTCGTCCCACGACTCGGGGATGTCCTGGAGCATGCGATTGACCGACAGGCCACGGGGCTGGCGGCCGTCGAGGATGGCGGCGACGATGTCGGGGGCAAGGCAGGTCAGCGGTAGCAGGCGGGAGACGTAGGCGATGGTGACCTTTTCCTGCTCGGCGAGATCGGTGATCGACTTCGCTTTGCCGGTTTCGATGCGGCGGCGCCAGCGGTAGGCCTTGACCAGCGTCCGAACCAGGGTGTCGTCGAGGGCGGCCGGCGGCGCCACGGCCTCCGCTTCCGGGGCGCCCTCGGGGGTGATGATCAGCTTGCGGCCACCCCGGCGCTTGAACTGGACCGGGACTCGGATGATCAGGGTGCCGACTTCGGCGGAGGTGTGTGAAACAGCGTGCAAAAGTTTCCAGGCAGGCGGGGGAAACAGCGTTGAAAAGTTTCCACCTGTGACCTGTGGCAAACTCCGGCTTTTTGGCCGGAGACCCGGGAGTGGTGCGCATGGAAACGATAGGGAAAATTCG
>CAIOBP010000005.1 GCA_903856295.1 uncultured Rhodospirillales bacterium
AAACAGCCGAGGCGACCTATCCAACAAACGAAACCGCGCCCGCCAGGGCCTGACTCTGGTCGGGGCTCCGCCCCGCCCGACGTCAGGCCCTGGCGGGCGCGGTCATCACCAAAGCCGACTTTTTCGCTGAGACCGCCGAATAGGTGCGGATTCAGGCCGCCGCCAACACACCAGGGCCTTGTCCGCCAGAATTTCCTGTGTCCATCCGAGGAGTGCTCGCGCCGCCCGGATCTGTCGTGATGTGATCATTTGAGATCACATCACTCAAGGCGCGGTTGGATGCCACGAAGACGACTAATTTAGTCGCTTCTCGCGGCCGCAGCGGTTACCCTGGACTTCCGGGAACGACCAAGGCCGGCGGAGCCTTTGGCTTGAATCGTCCTCGCATAACCATGCTGATTAAAGACGCCTCGAAAATGGATGATGATGGCGCCACTCCCGAGACCGAACCAAAACCGATTCTCAGCGAACGACTGAAAGCGGCTTTGGACGCGTTTTCGGAGATTGCCGGGTCGGGCCGTTTAGTCTGCCGGCTCTGTGGAGGCCGGTTGCAGGACGCGCCATCGTGTCGACACTGCGACGGGAGCGGAATCGAGCCGGTTCGCACCCGCAGGCGGCGGGCGGTTAGGGGCTGAGCATGGACGTTGAGGTGGTCCGGGAAAGGTTCGACGAGTTGCTCAAAGTCCTCGCGGCGTCGGGCTTGCCATCTGCCACACGCCGGATTCTGTGGGTGGCGGCACTGGACGCCCTCGACAAAGCCGTTGCTGAAGGGCGTGTACCGAACTGGCCTTGCCCGCCGTGACCATGGAACCGACGCAAATGGAGGCGGGAGTTGGGATGGGGGCTGGTAGTGGCCTCCATGCCGTCATCATCCATCCCGATGGCGACCTGGAAGATGTCTGGGGAAAGCTGCCTGCAGCCAGGATCGCCCACCGCTACGGAATGGCGTCTTGGACCTTTTCCCAGGAGAAGCATCGCGAACTGATCGCTGATGCGCTCGCAGTCCGCCCTACAGCTGCCGATGACATCGCCGAGGCGGAGCAAGCCATTCTGGCGGCCCGACAACCCGCACAGTGTGGCGCAAACGTTCTTTAAGCGGTTCACGAGGGGGTATCTATACTGACTGATTCGATCCCGGTTGTCGCCGGATAGCGAAAAAAGTTACGAATCGTAATGTTGGTGACGACTCACAAGTCTTTGATTTGACTCGATATAAAAACTATACTGACTCGGCAGTCGGTTTAGTTCCCGCAGAGAAACGGGGCGAAGAGAGAGGAAAATGGGGCAGAAACGGCCCTGAAACCGGTCAAGCCGGTTTAGTAATTTAGCCGCTAACCCTTATGATATCTTGGGATTTTTTAGAAGGCGACGCCCGCTAGAGAGCGTCTTCTTCATGAATACTGGCGGAGGGAGAGGCCGAAGAATTGGCTTCCTCCGAACTCCCCATACGCCCACACCATGCCGAAAAAATGTTGATAAAACAAGGGCCGGCCCCAATATGGCATCTTCATCGGTCCACATCGTGCCGCTACAATCTCCGTTCGGCTTGTAGGCTGGTTTGTAGACAGGATTTTAGACGGGAGCGGTTGCAATGGTTGCAATCAACAAGCTAACGGCGAGAGCGGTTGTTACGCTTACAAAGCCGGGGCTTCATGGCGACGGCGGCGGGTTGTCGCTTCGCGTCACCCCTGATGGCAGCAAGTCGTGGGTTTACCGCTTCATGCTGGCTGGCCGGGCGCGATCTATGGGGCTTGGTTCGCTGGACGACGTATCCTTGGCTGATGCGCGGATCGCTGCTGGTGAGGCGCGCAAGCTGTCCAAGGCCGGCGTTGACCCGATAGAGCGTCGTGACGCCGCGCGCGAGGCTGAAAGGGTTGCGGCGACTCTCACGGCTGCCAGGGCCATGACGTTTCAGCAATGTGCCGAACGGTATGTCGAGGCGCACCGGGCCGGGTGGAAGAACGCCAAACACGCGGCCCAATGGCCAGCGACCCTCCGGGATTATGTCTATCCGAAATTCGGGGATTTGCCAGTGCAGGACATCGACCTTCCGCTTGTGCTCAAGGTGCTGGAACCGATCTGGACCACGAAGACGGAAACGGCAACCCGCGTGCGCGGCAGGATCGAGTCCATACTGGATTGGGCAACGGTTCGGGGCTTTCGTCAAGGAGACAACCCTGCCCGGTGGCGCGGGCAGCTATCGCACCTGCTGCCCCAGCCGGGCAAGGTGACCAAGGTCGAGCATCACGCGGCGCTGCCCTACGCCGAAACCGGAGCATTCATTGCCAAGCTGCGAGCGCGTGACGCCATTGCCGCGCGCGCCCTGGAATTCACGATCTTGACCGCCGCGCGCACAGGCGAGGTGATCGGCGCGACCTGGACGGAGCTTGACCTTGAGGCCAAGACCTGGATCGTTCCAGGCGAGCGGATGAAGGTAGGCCGTGAGCACCGGGTGCCGCTTTCGGAACGGGCCGTCGCCATCCTGCAAGAGGTGCAGGCCGCGACGATGGCCCTCGCGAGCGGGCGGGAGCCGGCATCAGATGACCCGATTTTCCCAAGCTCCCGTGGCAACCCGCTCTCGAACATGGCGATGGCGATGCTGCTTCGTCGCATGAACCGGGACGATCTCACCGCCCACGGCTTCCGCTCCACCTTCCGCGATTGGGCCGCCGAGCGCACGGCCTACCCGAACGAGGTGCTTGAAATGGCGTTGGCGCACACGGTCGGGAACAAGGTCGAGGCCGCCTATCGTCGCGGCGATCTGTTCGATAAGCGGCGTCGGCTGATGGACGACTGGGCAACCTTCTGTGGTACACGGCCGGCGGAAACCGAGAGCGGCTCTAAGGTGGTGCCGTTGCGCAAGGCTGGCGGATAAAGCCCCGTCGCTGCCGTCCCACCGAACAGCAGGAACGCCGCGCGAAGATGCAACGGCCTAAACCTGATAGCTATGCCCGGCAACCCAATCCCGGAACGCCTCTTCGTCGATGTCCCCAGCCGCCAAGGCAAGCGTCATCCTCTCCGCGTCCCGGTCGCTGGCGTCGAGATATAGACCGTTCATATCCAGCGTGGCGAAGAGAGCTATAAAACCAGCGCGCTTGTTTCCGTCCACAAACGGATGGTTACGTATGATACTGGCACAGATGGCCGTAGCTAAATCAAAGATTGTGACGTGTTTCTCTTCAGCGTAAGCAATTATCTGATGTACTCTGGCAACTGATGCTTCAAGGGCGCCCCGATCCCGCAGACCAGAGGCGCCCCCAAATTCAGTTATCGAAACATCATGTAGATAGATAATCCCATCCACTGCGGGAAACGCAGGGTCAATCATTTTGCCAATCCAGCCAGAGCGCGCCGGTAGCGCTGCATACACCGCATCCCGGCATCGACAGTCCGGTTGTAAGCGTCATCAGACCGGCTGATTTCGATCTTGCCGTCTCGGACCTGGAGAGAAACTTCGTCGCCACGGTCCAGGCTGGCGGCGGCAAGAACCTCACGGGGGATCGTGACACCCGTCGAGTTGCCGACCTTCGTAAGCTTGGTCATGTGCATGTCGTTATCCTCTCTGGCATGCCCAATCATGTCCTTACGGCGGTAATTACGTCAAGGAAAAACGACAGATACAGACAGGCGTGGACAGATATGGGCCGTTTGCGCCGACTGCGCATCAACCTCATTCCCGAGCCGCCGCTCGCCTCTCGCTTCCCCCGAGGCCGCCGCTGGCAGACATGGGGACGCGGACGTGGGGTCGCCCACCGAGGGTTGGGGGATAAAGCCCCGCCGTGGCTCGGGGCCGGGCGGGGCTGGTGGCGTGGTGGCGGGCGGAAGCCCTCGTTATCAGATTGAACGAGGATGCGCGGCAGCCCGGTCCATTTCGGTGATGACGTTGTAAATAAAATAGGTAATCCCCCGGCTCTGGGCCGTGCAAGTTTTTTTCTGTAAATTCGCGCAGAAGACGACTTGATTCGAGGCGGGTAGTTACGCCGCCAGATTTATGTATATCTTACCAGTCA
>CAIOBP010000006.1 GCA_903856295.1 uncultured Rhodospirillales bacterium
ATCGTCCGGCGCTGGCGGGGCGTCAGATCGCCCAGTCGCGCCATCGCCGCCGTGAAATCAATCTCTCGCATCGCGCCACCCTCCCAACCCTACATATGGGGCGGTGCAGGACGCCAACAATCACCGCTGACAGAGCCTTCGACAATGTCCGTTCCCTCACCATCCATCAGTTTGTAGCGATAGGCTGTTGACACAGGGACTGATTGCGTGATCCAAAGAGTCCGCCTTGATTTTCGCGGATATGGATCATGGATGGCATTCTCGGCTTGGCGGACGGTATCGCTTTGGAACTACGGCGCCTCTTGCCCCGGCAGCGGAAGACGCAGCGCAGCGGTTTGGCGCTTCTGGTGGCGACGATGCTGGATGTGCGGAGCGCCAATCTGATGGACTTGGCGGCCGGTTTGCCGCGGTCGGTGGCTCGGATCGACATGCGCTACCAGTGGATTTCGCGGGTTCTGATGAACCCGCTGATCGCCCCGGATGAGGTGATGGCGCCGTTCGCGCGGGAGGTGTTCTCGCGTTTGGCGGCCGAGGGTCGGCCTCTGGTCTTGATCATGGACCAGTCCAAGCTCAACGACCGCCATCAGGTGCTGATGCTGGCGGTTCGCTTCGGCGAGCGCGCGTTGCCGGTGTTGTGGCGGGTCGAGGAGACCGAAGGCGCCATCGGCTTTTCGGTTCAGAAGGCTCTGCTTGAGGCCGTCTTCCCCTTGCTGCCGGTTGACGTCCCGATCTGCCTGATGGCCGACCGTTTCTATGGCACCGCCGACCTGATCTCGCTGTGCCAGGAGCGGCAGTGGGATTACCGCCTGCGGTTGAAAGGCAATCTGGTCGTGCGGGACGGCGGCGAGCGCATGACCACCGGCGAGGCCGCCAAGGCCCAGCTCTTCGCCCTGGAAAACGTGCAACTGACCGACAAAAAGGCCACCACCAACATCGGCGTCATCTGCGATCCCAATCACGCCGAACCATGGATCATCGCCATGGCGGCCGAGCCCGGATATTTGAAAATATTGGACTATTCCGCCCGCTGGGCCATCGAGCCGATGTTTTCCGACTTCAAATCGCGGGGCTTCGGCGTCGAGAACACCCAGATACAGCACCCCGACCGCCTCGGACGCCTCTTGCTGGTCATGGCCTTGGCTTTATACACCGCCGTCTCGACCGGACAGTGGGATGCCCAAACCAACCCGATACCCGCCGAAAAAAAGACCTGAAACATCAGCCAAAGAAGCTAGCCCGCTCCAAGACATCCTTTTTTACCAGAGGCTTGCGCTATATCGCCCGCCTCATCCTCGCCGCGCTGCCCCTACCACCACTTTGGGCAACGGAAACTGATGGATGGTGAGCTGTCGGCAGCTTTCTTCGTCCAAACGCCTTCGGCCTTTACGACATGGTAGGCAATGTTTGGGAATGGACAGAAGATTGCTGGCATGGCAATTATCAAGGTGCACCGGAAGATGGTGTGGCGTGGACAACCGACTGTGGCCGCCCCTCCCGTATTGTTCGTGGCGGTTCCTGGCGCAACTACTCAGTGTATGCGCGTTCGGCATTCCGCGGCGCTTACGTTCCGGACTACCGCTACGTCGATACCGGTTTTCGTGTGGCTATGACTATAGCCAATTGATTAGGCTCTGTCAGCGGTGATTGTTGGCGTCCTGCACCGCCCCATATGTAGGGTTGGGAGGGTGGCGCGATGCGAGAGATTGATTTCACGGCGGCGATGGCGCGACTGGGCGATCTGACGCCCCGCCAGCGCCGGACGATG
>CAIOBP010000007.1 GCA_903856295.1 uncultured Rhodospirillales bacterium
CCCAGCAGTCACGGGTTTCGTCCAAAACGCGGCGCCCACACCGCAATCGCCGAAGCAAAAGGCTACCTGAAGGGTAACCGTTCACACTCCCATCGTGCCGCTGCGACCGATTGACTCGGCCCTGATTTTCAACGGCTTTGTGACATTTTCCGCTTTGCCAAGCGCCCACTTTCCGATTCACTGCGTGGATGAAGTCGAAAGAACATCTCGACCTGGTCCGCCTGAACCGCACCGTATTCGAGGCGCTGGATCACGCGCAGCTTGTTGAGTTGACTTGCCGTCTTCACACGATGGCGATCGAGCAATCCGAGCGTTTGTCGATGAACTCGACCAACAGTTCGCGGCCGCCATCCTCCGACCCGCCCTTTGGTGGAGGCCGCCCGATCGGCGATGGGAACGCCCTCACGCCTGGAACAGCAGCCGCTCCCGATGGGCCGCCGGTCAAGGTCTCCGCACCGCCGGCAAAAGGCCGGAAGGCTGGGAAACAGCCTGGGGCCAAGGGAAAATGGCGCGATGAGCCGCTGAAATCGGAACGCTCGCAGAGCTTCTGGCCTTGCGTCTGCGCCCATTGTGGCACGACCTTCGAAATGTGGGACAGGGTGGCGAGGACCGCCACCGCCTTTCCTGTGCTGGAACTGGAACGCATGGACGGCGGCATCCGGATCGCCTGCGTCATGCATCGCTATGAGGTTCTCCAGTGCGCCTGCGGCCTGGAAACGGCCGCCGTGCCCGGAATAGGCGCGCTGTCGTTCCAGGATGGCCGCAAGCGGCAACTTCAACTGACCGAACGCGGCATGGTCGGCCCATCGGTGGCCGCCTTCATTGTCGCCCTCTCGGTCCGTCACCACCAGTCGCGCCGGCTTATTCGCGAGTTTCTGCGGACTTGGTTCGGCGTGTCCATTTCCGTTGGCACGATTGACCGCTGCATTCGGGAAGTCGGCGTCGCCTGTGAGCCCATCGTCGAGGACCTGCTGGAAGAGGTCCGCGCCGCAGGCATCATCCACGCCGATGAAACGCCCTGGTATCAACGAAAACTCGGGCTCTGGCTCTGGGTCGTGCTGAGCGCCACCACCGCCGTTTTCCATATCGGTAGCCGCCGCCACGAGGAAATCCGCGACCTGCTCGGCGACGCCATCGTCGGTTGGCTGGTCACCGACGGCTACCATGCCTATCGCGATTACGAGCGGCGCCAGCGATGTGTCGCCCATCTCATCAGAAAGGCGTTGGCCCTGGCCGAAAGCCTCACTTCGGACGGCGTTCGTTTCGGCGAGTGGCTCCTGCGCGAGTTGCGCAACCTGATCCACTCCGTGGCGGAGGACAAGGGACACACCATCCTCAACCCCATCCAGGCTAGGCTCAAGCGAGCCTGCATGCTCTACCGCGAGCATGAAACCGAGAAAATCCGCCAACTCGCGCGGGAAATCCTGAACGATTGGTCGGCGATCGTGGCGTTCGTCACCAACCCCCTCCTGCCGCCGACCAACAACGAGGCCGAGCGCGCTTTGCGCATCGCTGTCATCGCCAGGCGCCTCAGTTTTGGAACACGGACGGAGGAAGGTAGCGCCGCCTACGCCGCGTCGCTCAGCGTGGTCGAGACATGCCGGCGCCGGGGTGTCGATCCATGGGCCTACATCGCCGACACCCTGGCCCGTGCCCGTCGAGGCGTCAGTCATCTACCGGTCCCCGTTGCGGCATAAATCTGAGAGTGAATGGTTACGCCCACAATGGGGTAATATCAAACGAACGGGGGGAGATATTCGGCGAATTTCAGTCTGGCTGTGGAGATTGCACAAAGAAGTATATCTTTGATGAGGACAATATTTACGGGTGGCATGAGGCTCTGCAAGTAACCACACTCATGAATGGTGATTACACAAGTATCGACCTAAGCCAATTACGGCAGGCGCTAATATATGCCGATCCAATATACCGCAATGCGTTTCACTATAATCAGCCGAC
>CAIOBP010000008.1 GCA_903856295.1 uncultured Rhodospirillales bacterium
GGGCATCAACAGCTTGGTCCAGGCAGCCAAGGCCAAGGCACGGGGATACCGCTCTACCCGCAACCTGGCCGCGATAATCTACCTCGTCGCCGGAAAGCTAGAACTCAAGCTACCCACGTGAAACAGCGAAGAGCCAAAAATTTGCCGAATAAACCTTGCCGTGACACACAATTGACGCAGACAAAACAGGGTTAGCTCAGGACGGTACTTTCAAACGCTGTGCCATGCACCCCAAAACCACTACAACATCATGTATAATAATTATTATTACAAGACAGACAACCGCAGCATATAGTGAATCTACTTTCCGTGACCGCGCGATGCACAAAAAACGCGAAAAACACCATACAATGCCGCAGGGAACGTTACAGGCAACACCGGAGGCTGATTCATGGGTGAAGCTGTTGCTGGGGGCACCGGGCCGGGAAGCACCGAAGCCCAGGATGGGGCGCTGGCACTGTCCGGACGCCTGACCATCGTCGAGGCCGAAACGATGCGCGACGAGCTGGCGCGGGCGCTGACCGGCTGCCGGTGCCTGAGCCTCGACACCACCGACCTTGAAACGGTTGACGTGGCGGGTATTCAGCTCATTATTTCAGCACGGCACAGTGCGGGACGGGCCGGCAAGTCCGTGCGGCTGGCGCCGGCGCCCGGCGCCGGGCTGCTGGCGGCGCTGGTCGCCGCCGGCTTCCGAACCGAGGGCGACGGCGCCCGGCCCGATGCGAGTCAGGATGGTTTCTGGTGGGGAAGGAGCTGACAGGGAATGGCGAAAAAGATTCTCAGTGTCGATGATTCGGCGAGCGTGCGCCAAATGGTGACGTTCGCGCTCGAGACGGCGGGCTACGCCACCGTCCAGGCGTCGGATGGCAAGGAGGCGCTGGCGCTGCTCAAGACGACGCCGGTCGACATGATCGTCACCGATCTCAACATGCCGAACCTCAACGGCATCGAGCTGATCAAGCAGGTGCGGGCGCTGCCGGCCTTCAAATTCGTGCCGATCGTGCTGCTGACCACCGAGTCGGAGGACAGCAAGAAGGCCGAGGGCAAGGCGGCGGGCGCCACCGGCTGGATCGTCAAGCCGTTCAACCAGGATCAATTGCTGGCGGTGGTCAAGAAACTGCTGGGCTAGACGGGGATCGCGCGGGAACGCACCAGTTCCGTGGCGGGCATCCTCTCAACGGCCATTCTTTGGAGGATACAGCATGGCGACGGCGGTCAATCCGGCAGATGTGTTCAGACAGGAGGCCGCCGAACTGCTGGCCACCCTGGAGACGACCCTGCTCGACCTCGAGGCGTCGCCCGAGGATTCGGCTCTGGTCGATCAGGCCTTCCGGTCGCTGCACACCCTCAAGGGCTCGGGGGCGATGTTCGGCTGGGAGGCGCTGGCCGACTTCACCCATCACGTCGAGTCGGCGTTTCAGAAGGTGCGCGACGGCGTCCTGAAAGCCAGTCACGACCTGATCTCGCTGACCCTGGCCTCGCTCGACCAGATGCGGGTTCTGCTCGAACAGCCGGAACAGGCCGACCGGGTGCGCGGCGAGGCGCTGCTCGCCGGCTTCGCCGATCTCGCCGGGCCGGGCGGGCACAGTGCTAAGCCCGCGGGCGGGCACGGCAAGGCCGACCGCGCCGCTCCCCCCGATGAAACCAGGGTGTTCCGCATTCGCTGGCGGCCGGCGCGCGACATGATGGCGTTCGGCGGCAACCCCTTGCTGCTGCTGGGCGAGCTTCGTGACCTCGGCGCCTGCACGCTGACGCCGCTCGCCGACCGGGTGCCGGCGCTCGAAGAGCTGGACCCCGCCGGCTGCTATCTCGGCTGGGACATCATGCTGACCACGACCAAGTCGCGCTCGGCGATCGACGATGTTTTCATCTTCGTGGCCAGCGACTCCGAGCTGGCCATCGACGAGATCCCGGTCGAGGAGGCGGAGAGCCCGCCCCGGCTGGGTGAAATTCTGGTCAAGCGCGGCGACATTGCCCCCGGCGGCGTCGAGGAGGAGTTGGGCCACCAGCCGCGGCTCGGCGCCCTGCTGGTGCAGTCGGGCAAGGTCTCCGGCGACCGGGTCGCCTCGGCGCTCAGCGAGCAGAAGCATCTGCGCGAGGCGGCCAAGGCCAAGGAAAGCAGCTCGGCGGGCAACACCATCCGGGTGCCGGCCGAGCGGCTCGACAATCTGATGGATCAGGTCGGCGAACTGGTGATCGCCCAGGCCCGGCTGATGCAGGTCGCCGGCGAAGGCGGGGCGCTGCTGAAATCGATCGCCGAGGACATCGAACGGCTGGCCGGCGAGTTGCGCGACACCACCATGAGTGTGCGCATGCTGCCGATCGGCACCCTCTTCAGCCGCTTCCGCCGGGTGGTCCACGATCTTTCGCGCGAGCTGGGCAAATCGGTAAACCTGACCATGTCGGGCGAGGAGACCGAACTCGACAAGACGGTGATCGAGTCGCTCAACGATCCGATGATCCACCTGATCCGCAACGCCATGGATCACGGCCTCAGCACCCCCGAGGAACGGCGGACGCAGAAGAAGCCCGAAACCGGCACCCTGCACCTGTCGGCGGTGCATTCCGGGGCCAGCGTGCTGATCACCATCAGGGACGACGGCAAGGGCCTGGACCGCGCCCGCATCCGCGCCAAAGCCGAGGAAAAGGGCATGCTCCAGCCGGGGCAGGAAGTCACCGACACCGAGCTGTTCGGCTGCATCTTCTTGCCCGGCTTCTCGACCGCGGCCGAGGTCACCAGCCTATCCGGGCGCGGCGTCGGCATGGACGTGGTCAAACGCGCGATCGACAATCTGCGCGGCAGCATCGAGGTCGGCAGCGAACCCGGCCAGGGCACCGCGATCACCCTCAAGCTGCCGCTGACCCTGGCGATCATCGACGGCCTGCTGGTCAAGATGGCCGACGAGCGCTACATCGTGCCGCTATCGGCGGTCGAGGAATGCGTCGAGCTGACCCGCAAGGATGACAACCGCTCCGACGGCCGCTCCTTCCTCAACATTCGCGGCGAAATCGTCGCCTTCGTCCGGCTGCGGCGGCTGTTCGAAGTCGCGGGCGAGGCCCCCGAGATTCAGAAGGTGGTGATCGTCGGCCTGGGCGAATCCCGCATCGGACTGGTGGTCGATCAGGTGCTCGGTCAGCACCAGACGGTGATCAAGTCGCTGTCGCGCCTGCACGACGACCAGGAAGGCTTTTCCGGCGCGACCATCCTCGGCGATGGCTCGGTGGCACTGATCCTCGACGTTCCCCACCTCGTCAAATTCGCGCGCGAGCGCGAAACCGCACAAAGAGCAGCGTAACCCGCCCGCTACCCAATCGACTTAACGGAGGTCAAACCCATGCGTTTTACCATCAAGGCCCGGCTGGCGGCAGCCTTCGGAGCGATTTTGATCCTGAGCGCGGTTTCGGCGTATCTGGGCGTCGGCAGCCTCGGCTCGGTCAACGACGAGGTCCGGGCGATCGTCAACGGCCCGGCGACCAGGACCACGACAACGCTGAAGATGGCGAACACGCTGTCGCTGATCGCGCGCACCGAGAAGAACCTGATTCTCGAAAATGACGAGACCGCCCAGAAAGGCTACGTGGAACGCCTCAAGGGTGAACGGAAGAATTTTCAGGAGCTTTTCGAGCAGCGCCGGCAGGCCGCCAATGAAGAGGGCAAAAAGCAGCTCGACGGCCTGCATGCCGTGTATAGCGAGTATGTCAAATCCCAGGACGAACTGGTCCAGCTCGCCCTGCTGAATTCGGACACCAAGGCGAACGAGCTGTCCGAGGGCGCGGCCAAAACAGCCTTCGACAACGCCCTGCAAATCGCCACGGAGATCAACGAAAAGAAGTCCGACGGCGTCGATGCCCAGGCCTCCGCCGACCTCTCCGCGATTTCCTACGTCATGCTGCGAATCAACCGGAATGAAAAAGAGGTGATTCTCGCAGGCACCGAAGAAAAGAAGCGCGAAAAGATCAAGCACAATCCGCCCCGGTTCCAGGAAATCCAGAACAGGCTGGCGTCATTGCGGGATCATGGCGCGCCGGCCATCCGCCCCGACATCCAGCGCCTCACCGCGGCCTGGAACGCTTATCTGCCCCTGCATCAGCAGGTCGAGACCCTGGCACTGGAAAACGGCAACAACCGGGCGACCGCCATTTCCTTCGGCAAGAACCGCGAACTGCTCAAGAAGATCGACGGCACTTTCGAAGAGCTGATCGCCTCCGACAAGGAGCGGATGAAGGCGCGGATCACCGAGAGCGAACAGCTCTATGAGCAGTCCCGCACCACTCTGATCATCATGGTTTCGCTCTCTCTGGCCATCGGCTTCGGCGCGGCCTTGTGGATTTCGCTGATGATCAGCCGCGGCCTGTCCCGGGCCGGCACTCTGGCTCAAGCGGTGGCCGGGGGCGATCTCAGCCAGACCGTCGACTACACCGGCCGGGAGGAGATCGGCGACCTGATCGGCCACCTGAACACCATGGTCCAGCGCCTGCGCGAGGTGGTGCAGGACGTGTCCTCGGCGGCGGAGAACGTCTCAGCCGGCAGCGAGGAGCTGAGCGCCAGCGCCGAAACCCTGTCTCAGGGCGTCTCGGAACAGGCGGCCTCCAGCGAGGAAGCCTCCAGCTCGATGGAAGAGATGGCGGCCAACATCCGCCAGAACGCCGACAACGCCAGCGAAACCGAAAAGATCGCCCGCCAGTCCTCGGTCGACGCCGCCAAGAGCGGCGAGGCGGTGAGCAAGGCGGTGACCGCCATGCGCACGATCGCCGAGAAAATCTCGATCGTCCAGGAAATCGCCCGTCAGACCGACCTGCTCGCCCTCAACGCCGCCATCGAAGCGGCGCGGGCCGGCGAACACGGCAAGGGCTTCGCGGTGGTGGCCTCGGAGGTGCGCAAGCTCGCCGAACGCAGCCAGCTCGCCGCGGCCGAAATCAGCACCCTCTCCGGCCAGACTCTGACCATCTCCGAGGAAGCCGGCCAGATGCTGACCAAGCTGGTCCCCGACATCCAGCGCACCGCCAGCCTGGTTACCGAGATCACCTCGGCCTCGCGCGAGCAGAACACCGGCGCCGAGCAGATCAACACCGCGATCCAGCAACTCGATCAGGTGACCCAGCAGAACGCCAGCGCCGCCGAGGAAATGTCCTCGACCTCGGAGGAGCTGTCGAGTCAGGCCCAGCAATTGCAGCAGACCGTCTCGTTCTTCTCGCTCGGGAACGGCGGCTCCCATGCCGGACACGGCGGTGGTTCTCATGCCGGACACGGCAGCGGTTCTCATGCCGGACACGGCAATGGTCACGAGTATGAAGCGGGTGCCGCCAAACCCAAGCGCCGGCCGGCTCCGGTCGCGGCTCCGGCGGCGGCCCGGCGTCCGGCACCGGCGGCGAAACGCCCGGCCGCCGGAGGCGGTGCGGCGGCCAGCGGCAAGGGCTATGCCCTGAAACTCGACGATCATCACCACGGGCATGGGGACGCCGACGATGCGGGATTCGAGCGCTATTGAGGCGAAGGCCAACGGCCTGGACGCGGTCCAGGTCCTGACCCTGGGGCTCGGCGGCGAAATCTTCGCCATCGAGACCGAGCGGGTGCGGGAGGTGCTGGATCTCATCCCGATCACCCGCATTCCCAACAGCCGGCCGTTCATCAAGGGGCTGATCAATGTCCGGGGCAAGGTGATCACGGTCACCGACCTTCGGGTCAAGTTCGGCATGCCGCCGGCCGCCCAGACCGCCGACACCCGGATCGTGGTCACGGAAATTCAGGTGGCGGGCGAACCGACCCTGGTCGGGGCGCTGGCCGACCGGGTGTTCGAAGCCACCGAACTGCCGGCCGCCTCCATGGAGGATGTGCCCAGGCTCGGCATGCGCTGGCGCACCGAGTTCATCCGGGCGATCGGCAAGCGCGGCGACGACTTCATCATCATCGCCGACATCGATCAGGTCTTCGCCGCCGACGACGCCACGCACTGACCGAGTGCCAAGCGAGGAAGCCCCCATGCAGACAGCCCCTCAATCCTCGTCCCAGTTGGCCTCGTCCCAGCCGGCCTCGTCCCAGCCGACCTCGTCCCAGTTGGCCGGCCGGCGCCAGCGCCACCCCGAGCGCCGGGCGCTGGACGAGGGCACCCAGTACCTGACCTGCGGCGTCGGCGATGAAACCTTCGCGCTCAACGTTGCCCAGGTGCGCGAAGTGCTGGATTTGTGCCCGTTCAGCAAGGTGCCCAACATGCCGCCCTATGTCCGGGGCATGATCGATGTCCGGGGCCAGACGGTGCCGGTGATCGATCTCCGGGTCAAATTCGGCATGGCGCCGGTCCAGCCCACCGACACCACCCGCATCATGGTGCTGGAGGTGGTCAGCGGCAGCCGGCCGCTGGTGATTGGGGCGCTGACCGACCGGGTGATCGAGGTGACCGAGCTGGATTCCGGCGAGGTCGGCCCACCGCCCGAGATCGGCATCCGCTGGCGCTCCGAGATCATTCGCGGTATTGGACGGCGTCACGGCAAGTTCGTGATCGTGCTCAATCTCAACAAGGTGTTCGCCATCGACGATCTGGCGTCGGATGAGGGCGAACGGTATGTCTGAGTCCGCCCTCGACGGCCCCCGGCTTTCCGACAGCGAGTTCAGGCATCTGGCCCAACTCGTCGAGAGTCAGGCCGGCATCCGCATGCCGCCGGGCAAGCGCACCATGCTCGAGGGACGCTTGCGCCGCCGGTTGCGCGAGCGGGGCATGAACGATTTCGCCCAGTATTGCAGCTTTCTCGACAGCGAAGGCGGCCTGGAGGAAGAACTCAGCGACCTGATCGACGTCGTCACCACCAACAAGACCGATTTCTTCCGTGAGCCCAAACATTTCGAGATTCTGACCGGAACCGTGCTGCCGCCCCTGCTCAAACAGGGGATCGGCATTGACCGTCCACTGTGGGTCTGGAGCGCCGGCAGTTCGATCGGCGCCGAGGCCTACACCCTCGCCATGGTGCTGGCCGATTACGCGGCCACCCGCCCCGGCTTCGACTTCCGCATTCTCGGCACCGACATCTGCACCACCGTGCTCCGAACCGCCAGCAAGGCGATTTATCCCGAAGAAATGGCCGAGCCGATCGCCCTCGATCTCAGGCGCCGCCATCTCATGCGCAGTCGCGACCGCAAGGCGCAACTGGTCAGAATCGTGCCGGAACTGCGGGCACGGGTGTCCTTCCGGCAATTGAATTTCATGAAACCGGAATATCGTCTGCGCGGAACCCAGGATATTGTGTTTTGCCGCAACGTCATCATTTACTTTGATAATGAAGTGCGTTTCGCCGTGCTGAGCCGGATTTGCGCCTGTATCGCCACCGGCGGCTACCTTTTCATGGGGCATTCCGAGACGATTTCAAATCTCGATTTGCCGTTACGCCAGATTGCGCCGACAGTATATGTCCGGATATAGTCCCGGCAGGACCCGATTGGAAGCGGCTCAATGAGTCACGATCAGCACGACATGTTCCGGGATGGCTTGAACGCCCTGCCGCTCAGCGCGGGCCGTCGGGGCATCGCTGCCATGGTGCTGGTTGAAATCGTGCGCTGGATGCCCGAAAAAGGGTCTTACTGCACCATGACGCCCGAGGAATTGGGCGCCCTGCTCAATCTCCAGCCCGAAGAGATCCACTCCGCGATGGAGACCCTGGAATCGCTGGGCGTGGTCGAACAGGCCGGACAGGGAGCCTCGGCGCAGATACTGCTCAAACCGATGAAAACAGGAAAGTCGGGCGAAGAACTGCGCAAGGAAATCTCCGCCGCGATCCACAGCCACACCGCCTGGAAACGGCGGCTGCGCCACGCCATCGATACCGGCGCCATCGAGGCCAGAGTCGAGGATGTGGCGCGGGACGACCTCTGCCCGTTCGGCAAATGGCTTCGCGGCCCGACCTTCAGCGATGCCGCCCGCAGCGACCACTACGAAACCATCCACCACTTGCACGTCCAGTTTCACCGGGTCGCCGCCGCCACCCTCCAACTGGCGCTGAACGGAAGAAAGGACGAGGCGGAGCAATCGATGAGTGTCACCGGCATGTACGCCCAGGCATCGACCCGCCTGACCTGGGCCCTGTCGTCCTGGCGGAGGACGATCTCGTCATGAGCATCCTGCCCCGGCCCAAGCTCCGCGTTCTGATCGTCGACGACTCGGCTTCGGTGCGCGAAACCCTGAAGGATGTCATCAGCTCCGACCCCGACCTTGAGGTGATGGGCGCGGCGCAAGACCCCTATGTCGCCGCCAAGATGATCGCCGAGGAAGTCCCCGACGTCATCGTGCTCGACGTCGAGATGCCGCGAATGGACGGCATCACCTTTCTGCGCAAGATCATGCAGCAGCGGCCGATTCCGGTGGTGATGTGCTCGTCGCTGACCCTTGAGGGCACCGAGACCCTGTTCGAGGCCATGGATGCCGGCGCGGTCGACATCATTCCCAAGCCCAAGGTCGGCTCCCGCGAATTCCTGATGGACTCGCGCATCTGGGTCTGCGACTCGATCAAGGCGGCGGCGCGCGCCAGACTGCGCCAGCCCTCCTCCTCCCTGCCGCTGCCGCCCCCGCCCCGCCCCGCCGCTGCCCCGCGCCCGCAGGACAAGCGGCAACTGGGCGCGGCCAAGCTGACCGCCGACGTCATGCTGCCGCCGCCGGTTCAGCGCAAGAGCGCGGCCATGACCAGAACCACCGAGGCGGTGGTGTGCATCGGCGCCTCGACCGGCGGCACGGAATCCCTGCGGGTGCTGCTGGAAAGCTTCCCGGCCGACATGCCGGGAACGGTGATCGTCCAGCACATGCCCGAGAAATTCACCGAGGCGTTCGCCCGGCGGCTCGACGGGCTGTGCGCCGTCAACGTCCGGGAAGCACGGGATAACGACACCATCCTGCGCGGACAGGTGCTGATCGCCCCCGGCAACAAGCACACCCTGGTCCGGCGCAGCGGCGCCCGCTATTACGTCGAGGTCAAGGACGGCCCGCTGGTCTGCCGCCACCGGCCCTCGGTCGATGTGCTGTTCCGCTCGGCCGCCCAATATGCCGGCGCCAACGCCATCGGCATCCTGATGACCGGCATGGGCGACGACGGCGCGCGCGGCCTGCTGGAAATGATGCAGGCCGGCGCCCATACCGTGGCCGAGGACGAATCCAGCTGCGTGGTCTTCGGCATGCCGAAAGAAGCGATCAAGCTGGGCGCGGCGCGCAGCGTGCTGCCGCTCGACCGTTTGCGGGACGAAATCCTGCGCACCTGCGCCGGACGGGGGACCAGTTGATGCCCCGCCGCCCGCCGCCCTCCAAGCAGCTCCAACCCACCCGGACCCTGATGCCCGGCGACCTGTACTGCGACCGCTCCCCCCAATGTCTGGGCACCGTGCTTGGGTCCTGCGTCGCGGTCTGCCTGTGGGATTCGCAGTTGCGCTTCGGCGGCATGAACCATTTTCTGCTGCCCAACCGACCCTCGAACAGCGAATTCTCGCCCAAGTTCGGCGATGTCGCGGTGCCGCAACTGATCGAGGCCATGCTCGAGCTGGGCAGTTCGCTGCGCCATCTTCAGGCCAAGCTGTTCGGCGGCGCCTATGTCCTGCACGCTGGCGACCCCGCCTTCGCGGTCGGACGGCGCAATGTCGAGATCGCGGTCGCCGAACTGCGGCGCCAGAGAATTCCCATTGTGGCCAGCCGGCTCTCGGGCACACAGGGGCTGGTGATCCGCCAATGCACCGAATGCGGCGACGTCTGGGTGCGCCCGACCGGCGCCAGGGAGCGGATGCCCCCACCGCCGCCGATCGAGACTCTCGGCTTGACCTGTTCGGCCAACGACATCACCACCGCGATGGTCATTCAGGGCGAGGACGGCCTGCCGGTCCCCGTTCGCACCCGCTCCACCACCGCCGCGAGTGGAGAGTGCCAAACCTGTGCAGCGTCACACCCCGGCTGGCGGCGGGCATGATTATGGCGAACATGATGATCAGGAGCGTTTCATGGCGTTGAGCGGCGGCACAGACACCTCGTCCTGGACAGGCCGCTTGCGAGCGATGACCGGCCGGCTCGACAGCTTTTTCCTGCCCCTGGAGTCGGTGTTCCTCTCCACCGGCTCGCGGCTGCGCACCCTGCACGGCACGGTGGCCCGGCTCTCGGAGAATATCGGCACCGCCGGCGCCCTGTTTTCCTCGGACGAAATGGCCGAGATGCTGGGCGAAATGGCCGAGGCCACCCGGCACATCGACGTCATGCGCCGGCAGCGGGGCGGAGCCGCCGCCACCCTGCAGGAGATGATCGTCACCACCGACGCCATCCTCAAAGCGCTGAGCGCCCTGCACCGGATCATGGTCCAGGTCCAGGTGCTGGCGATCAACGCCAAGGTCGAGGCGTCGCAGCTGGTGCGCACCGGCATCGATTTCTCGGTGTTCACCCGCGACATCTCCCGCCTCGCCAAAAGCGGCGAGGGCACGATCGCCGAGGTCCGCCAGGAGTTGGACACCCTGCGCAGCGCCGCCATCCGGGCACGGACCATTCAGCTCGAATTCGAGACCCGGGAGTTGCCGGAACTCGACACGGTGGCCGAACGGCTGGTGGTGTCGGTGCAGGCGCTGCGGGAATCCCGCGACCGGGCGGAACGCGGGGCACGGGAAATTCCCGGACGGCTGACCACCCTGTTCGGGCATATTTCGCGCTTGGTGTCGGTCATGCAAGTCTACGACACCACCCGCCAGCGCCTGGAGCATGTCGAACACGCGCTCGCCCTCACCGCCGACATGATCGAGGCCGACGACGCCTCGGGCATGGACGCCCAGCAGCAACGGGTGTTCGTCAACGGTATCGCCGATCTGCAATCGCTGCAATTGGTCCATGCCGGCGACCACTACCACGAGGCGGTGTCCGATGTCGGACGCAGCGTCGCCGAAATGGCCCGGGGCGTACCGGAGGTGGCCACGCACTGCCAGCAGGCGTTCGGCGGCGGCGATGCCGGCTCGCTGCTCGACATCGACAGCAATCTTGAGAAGGCCAGTCAGGTCTTCGCCAACTTCATCGCCACCCGCCAGCAGGCGGCGAGCAGTCTCGATCAGGTGGTGAAGGCCGCCAGCCGGGCCCAGGCGCTGTTGCGCGCCCTCAACTCGGTCAACGGCGACATGCGACTGATGGGTCTGAACGCCGCCATCAAATGCGGCAACATGGGCACCGTCGGGCGCTCCCTCAGCGTCATCGCCCAGGCGCTGCAAGGCTACGCCAACCTGACCCGCGAACACGTCCAGGGGGTGGGGGCGCATCTCGGCCAGATCACCGACGCGGCCCAATCCATCGTCAGCGCCGACGACAGCCGCTCGGGCGAGATCGATGCCGAGGCCCTGAAACGGGATATCGATCGGGTGGTGTTCCGGTTGCAGAAAACCGGCAAGGGCCTGTCCCAACTGCTGGACGACATCACCACCTTCAGCGCCTCGGTGGTCTCGCAGACCCGGGACCTCGACGCCGGCTTTTCCGGCAAGGCCGAATGCCGGCAGGCGCTGGCCGACGGCGTGCGTGAACTGAAGGCGCTGGCCGTCGACAGCGATCCCGGACTGAGCGGGGCCGAGCTTGAGGCGGCCCGGCGCGACGTTCTCGCCTTCACCGAAAGCCACTACACCATGGCCAGCGAACGCTCGGTCCACGGCGTCGCCATCGACGGCCGGCACGCGGTCGATCTGCTCACCGGCGCCGACGTTTCGGCACCGGCAACCGGCGGCGGCGAACCGAACATCGACGATCTGCTGTTCTAACCGGGGTCTGGGGCTGCCGGCCCCAGTGGGGTTCCAAGGGGCAAAGCCCCTTGGTCGCCGAAGGCCAGGGCTCCGCCCTGGACCCGCCAAAGGCCGGCGGCCTTTGGAAACCGTTTTAGCCGCGCATGGCCAGGACCGCGCACAACGCCAGCGCCAGACACAGCGACACCCCCTGCCAAAAGCGCTCGGGGTGACGCTGGTAGAGCGGCGTGTGACGGGCCGGACTCCGGGCATGGCCGGCAAGCCCCTGCTCCAATTGCAGCGCGAATTCCAGCACGTCGCCGAAACGCTCGCCGGGATCGATGGCGATGGCGCGGGCGATCAACGCCTCCAGCCAAGCCGGCAGGTCGCGACGGCGCGTCGTCAACGGCACCGGCTTGCCGAAACGCGGCCGGGAAAACGGCTCGACCTCACCATAGGGATAGGCGCCGGTAAAGGCGCGGTAGACCGTGACCCCGAGCGCGAACAAGTCCGATGCCTCGTCGGCGGCGCGGCCGGCGAACAGCTCGGGCGCCATGAAACTGGGCGTGCCTGGCGTCTCGGTCTCGGGCGCCTCCTCCAGACGCGGCAGGCGTACGACGCCGAGATCGATCAGCCGCAGGCCACCATCGGTGGTGAGGATGACATTGTCGGGCTTGATGTCCCGGTGAATGATGCCGGCCCGGTGCAGACTGGCCACCGCCTTGGCCAGCCGGACCGCGATGGCCACCCCTTCGGCCAAGCTCGGCGACGGCGCCCGGTTCAGCCGCTGTTCCAGAGTTTCCCCCGGGTAATAGGGCATCACCGAGTACAGCCGGGTCTGGCGGCCGGGCGCAAGGTCGATCACCTCGCCGAGCCAGGGACTGCGCACCCGCCCCGCCACCCAGGCCTCGCGCAGAAAGGCGCGGCGGCAGATTTCGGCTTCCGACGCCTCGGGCTGGGGAAATTTCAGCGCCACGGCGCGGGTGCCGGCCCCATCGGCCGCTTTGAACAGACGGCTGTAGCGGCCGTTGGACAGGTCCGCCTCGAGCAGAAAGCCATCAACGGTGTCGCCGACCTTGGGCATCGCCCCGGACGGCAACTCGGCCAGGGCCAGAGCCAGTTCGGCATGCTCGACCGCCGGCACCGCCAGCACGTCGATCACGATGGCGCTGATGTTGTCGGAACTGCCGGCGGCAGTGGCGGCGGCGGCGACCGCCCGCGCCACCGTCTCGGGAGCCGAGCCTTCCAGCAGCAGCGCCCGGATGCGCTTGTCGCTCAGCGCGCCATGGACGCCATCCGAACAGAGCAAAAAACGATCACCCGGCTGAATCGGCTGCATGACGTGATCGAGCCGCACCGTCGCCTCGATCCCGACCGCCCGGTAGAGGACGTGGGACAGCCCGCCGCGATTGAGCGTGTGGTCCTCGGTCAGGCAGGCCAGATGGCCTTTGCTCAAACGATAGGCACGAGAATCGCCGACATGGAGGACGTGCGCGGTTCTTCCGCGCAAAATTAGGGCAGTAAATGTCGTTGCACAATTTTCGAGCATCGGATCGCTGCGCCCTTGAGCATTCAGCCAGCGATTGATGCCCTCGATCGAGCGCGCCGCCGCCTGCGACACCCCGATGGTCGAAGAAATGGCATAATAGGTCTCGATGAAATCACGGACGCTCAGTTCCGCCGCCACACGCCCGCCCTTGCTGCCGCCAACGCCATCGGCGACCGCCGCGACGATGCCATGACTGGCCCGCCGCCCGACGCCGGGCAGGCAAAGCCCAAGGCAATCCTGATTGTCCGGGCGGCGACCCGTTTCGCTGACCTGACCGCAAGCGATTTCGAGGTGAGAGGACGGCACGGCGGACACTCTGAGGTAATGATTATGAAAGCGGCGCGGTGGTCGTTATGCTGCACTGCAACAAGGCAAAATGCCGCCACCACCCCGAGCGAATGTCCCAGCAAGCGCGATGCCACGCAAGGAAAACCCGAGGGACGCGGCGCATTCCAGCGACTGGCACGAGGCTTGCTTACATTTGAAGGCATCGCGATTAACGCGGAGTCCAGTCGCCCCCGCGCCGCACCGCACTCGTTTCCGGAGGTCATATGAACAAGGGATTTCTCAAGGCCGGGCACCTCCCGACCCTGTTCGCAGCCTTTCTCTATTTCGATCTGAGCTTCATGGTCTGGGTGGTCCTGGGACCGCTCGGCGTCCAGATCGCCCGCGATCTCGGCCTCAGCCCGGCCGAGAAGGGCCTGATGGTCGCGACGCCGGTGCTGGCCGGGGCGATTTTGCGCATGATCAACGGCGTGCTGGTCGATCACCTCAAGCCGAAGCTGGCCGGCGCGATCTGTCAGGTGCTGGTGATCGTCGGCCTGTCGGCGGCGTGGTATTTCGGGGTTCACAATTTTCATCAGGTGCTGGCGCTGGGCATCGTGCTCGGGGTGGCCGGCGCCTCGTTCGCGGTGGCGCTGCCGCTGGCCTCGCGCTGGTATCCGCCCGAGCACCAGGGGACCGCCCTCGGCATCGCCGGCGCCGGCAATTCGGGCACCGTGCTCGCCGCCTTGTTCGCGCCCGGTCTGGCCGTGGCCTTCGGCTGGAACAACGTCCTCGGACTGGCGGTGATCCCGCTGGTGCTGACCTTCGCCATCTACCTGGTTATGGCCAAGAATGCTCCCGACTGCCCGGCGCCCAAAACCTTCCTTGAATACCTCACCGTCTTCAAGATCGGCGATGCCTGGTGGTTCATGTTCTTCTATAGCGTGACCTTCGGCGGCTTCGTCGGCCTCGCCTCCTCCCTGACCATCTACTTCGCCGACCAGTACGGTCTCAGCCCGGTGGTGGCCGGATACTTCACCGCCGCCTGCGTCTTCGCCGGTTCGCTGGTGCGGCCGATGGGCGGGGCGCTGGCCGACCGCATCGGCGGCATTCGCACCCTGACCGTGGTCTACATCGTCGCCGCCATCGCCTTGTGCGTGGTCAGCGTCGGGTTGTCGCAGTCCTGGATGGCGCTCTCCGGCTTCGTGGTGGCCATGCTGGCGCTGGGGGCCGGCAACGGCGCGATCTTCCAGCTGGTGCCCCAGCGTTTCCGCAGGGAAATCGGCGTCATGACCGGTCTCGTGGGCATGACCGGCGGCATCGGCGGCTTCTATCTCGCCTCCAGCCTTGGTTTTTCGAAGCAGTTGACAGGCAGTTACCAGACGGGTTTCTTGATCTTCGCCGGACTCGCCATCCTGGCGCTGGTCGGGCTGACCAGCGTCAAGCGGCGCTGGCGCACCACCTGGGGCGCGGCGCTCCAGGGGGCGCGCATCTGAGACGACAGCCCAAACCCAACTCCACCTTCGAGAGTGCGGAACAGTCCCATGAACAGTAAAGAACGCCTGATCCTGGTCGGCAACGGTATGGCCGGTATCCGCACCCTCGAAGAGTTGCTGGCCCGCGCGCCGGACCGCTACGACATCACGGTGTTCGGCGCCGAGCCTCATCCCAACTACAACCGGATCATGCTCTCGCCGGTGCTGGCCGGAGAGAAGACCTTCGACCAGATCATTCTCAACGATCTCGACTGGTACGCCAAACACGGCATCACCCTCCATGCCGGCGACAAGGTCGAGGGCATCGATCTCGCCGCCCGCACCGTCACCGCCGCCTCGGGCCGGGTCGAGCCTTACGACAAGCTGCTGCTGGCCACCGGCTCGGCGCCGTTCATTCTGCCGGTGCCGGGACGCGATTTGCCGGGCGTGGTCGGCTTCCGCGATCTCTCCGACGTTCAGGCCATGGTGGCCGCGGCCAAGACCGGCAGCCACGCCGTGGTCATCGGCGGCGGCCTGCTCGGCCTGGAAGCCGCCAACGGCCTCGCCGTCAACGGCATGGACGTCACGGTCATCCACCTCATGCCGACGCTGATGGAGCGCCAACTCGACGAGGCCGCCGGCTTCCTGCTGCAACAGGAACTGGAGCGCCGGGGCATCCGCATCGTCACCCGCGCCCAGACCGAAGCCATTCTCGGGCGAGCCGAAGGGCGGGACTCGAAACGAGCCGAAGGGCGGGACTCGAAACGAGCCGAAGGGCGGGACTCGAAACGAGCCGAAGGGCGGGACTCGAAACGAGCCGAAGGGCGGGACTCGAAAGAAGACCGGGTGCGCGCGGTCAAGCTCGCCGACGGCCGCGAGTTGCAAGCCGATCTGGTGGTGATGGCGGTGGGCATCCGGCCCGAAACCACCCTGGGCAAGGCCTCGGGTCTCACGGTCAATCGCGGCATCGTCGTCGATGACGGCATGGCCTGCTCCGATCCCGCCGTTTACGCGGTCGGCGAGTGCGTCGAGCACCGGGGCCAGACCTACGGGCTGGTGGCGCCGCTGTGGGACATGGCCAAGGTTTGCGCCGCCCGGCTGACCGGCGACGAGAGCGCCGCCTACACCCCGACCGTCACCGCCACCCGGCTGAAAGTCACCGGGGTCGAGCTGTTCTCCGCCGGCAGTTTCGGCGAGGCCGGCAGCGAGGACATCGTGTTCCGCGACGCCGCGCGCGGCGTCTACAAGCGGCTGATCCTCAGCGAAAGCCGGCTGGTCGGCTCGGTGCTCTACGGCGATACCAAGGACGGCGCCTGGTACTTCCAGCTGATGCGCGACAATGCCGACATCGCCACCCTGCGCGACACCATCATCTTCGGCCAGGGCGTCGGTGCCACCGATGCCGACCCCTTCGCCGCCGTCGCCGCCCTGCCCGACAATGCCGATATCTGCGGCTGCAACGGCGTCAACAAGGCGAGCATCGTCGCCGCGATCAAGACCAAGGGCTGCTGCTCGGTCGACGACATCCGCACCCACACCAAGGCCTCGGCCTCCTGCGGCGGTTGCACCGGCCTCGTGGAAAAGCTGCTGGCCGCGACCCTAGGCGACCAGTACAGCGGCGAAACCGCCGCCAAGCCGATGTGCAAATGCACCAGCATGACCCACGAGGACGTGCGCCGGCTGATCCAGGTCGACAAGCTGAACTCGATCCCGGCGGTGATGCAGGCGCTGGAATGGAAGACCCCCGAAGGCTGCGCCTCGTGCCGCCCCGCCCTCAATTATTACCTGCTCTGCGCTTGGCCGGGCGAATACAAGGACGATCAGCAGTCGCGCTTCGTCAATGAGCGCCTGCACGCCAATATCCAGAAGGACGGCACCTTCTCGGTGATCCCGCGCATGTGGGGCGGCCTGACCAACCCAGCCGAGCTGCGCGCCATCGCCGACGTCGCCGACAAATTCAAGATTCCCACCGTCAAGGTCACCGGCGGCCAGCGCATCGACCTGCTGGGCGTGCGCCGCGAAGATTTGCGCGCGGTGTGGGCCGATCTCAACAAGGCCGGCATGGTCTCGGGCCATGCCTATGGCAAGTCCTTGCGCACGGTCAAGACCTGCGTCGGCTCCGAATGGTGCCGCTTCGGCACCCAAGCCAGCATGGCCATGGGCGTCAAGCTGGAAAAGATGACCTGGGGCTCCTGGACGCCCCACAAGGTCAAGCTGGCGGTCTCCGGCTGCCCGCGCAATTGCGCCGAGGCGACGATCAAGGATTTCGGCGTGGTCGCGGTCGATAGCGGCTGGGAATTGCATGTCGGCGGCAATGGCGGCCTCAAGGTCCGGGCCTGCGACCTGCTGTGCAAGGTCGACACCGAAGAAGAGGTGCTAGAATATTGCGGCGCCTTCCTCCAGCTCTACCGGGAAGAGGCGCGCTATCTCGACCGCACCGCCGCCTGGATCGAACGGGTCGGGCTCGATTACATTCACGCCCGCATCGTCGTCGATCCCGAACACCGGGAATTGCTCTATCACCGTTTCAAGCTCTCGCAGAAATACGAGCAAGTCGATCCCTGGGCCGAGCGCGCGGCCTATGGCGTCGATGCCAATGATTTCGCCCCTCTCGCCAAGATCGGATACTGATCATCATGCCCTGGATCGACATCGGGTCACTTTCCGACATTCCGCGCCGGGGCGCGCGGGTGGTCAAGACGCCGAAAGGCGACATCGCGGTCTTTCGCACCGGCAATGACGAGGTTTACGCCCTCCACGACCGGTGCCCGCACAAGGGCGGGCCGCTGTCGGTGGGCATCGTCCACGACCGCCGGGTGACCTGCCCGCTGCACGGCCTGGCGGTGGATTTGCGCACCGGTCAGGCCGTCGCCCCCGACGAGGGCTGCACCCCGACCGTGAAGATCGAGGTGATCAACGGCACGTTGCGTCTCGCCGTCGATGACTAACGGCCGCCCGATCCGCTCGGCCTGCCCCTATTGCGGCACCGGCTGCGGCGTGCTGGCGCGGCCGGCGAACGGCGGCTCCGGTTGGAGCGTCACCGGGGATTCCGCCCATCCGGCCAATGCCGGACGCTTGTGCAGCAAGGGCAACACCCTGGCCGAAACCCTGGGGCTCGACGGCCGGCTGCTGACGCCCGAAATCGGCGGCAAGCGCGCCGGCTGGGACGAGGCGCTGGAACTGGTGGCCCGGCGGTTTCGCGAGACCATCGCCGAGCACGGACCGGATTCGGTGGCGTTCTACGTCTCAGGGCAGTTGCTGACCGAGGATTATTACGCCGCCAACAAGCTGATGAAGGGCTTCATCGGCTCGGGCAACATCGACACCAACTCGCGGCTGTGCATGGCGTCGACGGTGGCCGGTCACCGCCGGGCCTTTGGCGAAGATCTGGTCCCCGGCTGCTACAAGGACCTGGAAAGCTGCGATCTCGCGGTGCTGGTCGGCTCCAACGCCGCGTGGTGTCATCCGATCCTTTATCAGCGGCTCAACCGGGCGCGCAGCGAGCGCGGCACCCGGCTGGTGGTGATCGACCCCCGGCGCACCGCCAGTTGCGACGGCGCCGAGTTGCATCTGGCGCTCAAGCCGGGCAGCGATGTGCTGCTGTTCAACGGCCTGCTGGCCCACCTCGCCCATAGCGGCGCGATCGACAGCGCGTTCCTCGCCGCCCACACCGAAGGCTATGACGAGGCCCTAGCCACCGCCCTGGCCGACGCGCCCTCGGTCGGCGAGGTCGCCACCGGCTGCGGCCTGAAGGCCGAGCAGGTGGCGCGCTTCTATCACTGGTTCGGCCAGACCCGCCGGGTGGTGACGCTGTTTTCCCAGGGCGTCAACCAGTCGAGCCAGGGCACCGACAAGGTCAACGCCATCCTCAACGTCCATCTGGCCACCGGCCGCATCGGCCGGCCGGGCATGGGGCCGCTCTCCCTCACCGGCCAGCCCAACGCCATGGGCGGACGCGAGGTCGGGGGCCTGGCCAACCAACTGGCCGCCCACATGGATTTCACCCCCGAATCCGTGGACCGGGTGCGCCGTTTTTGGCGGGCGCCGAACATCGCCGAGCGGCCGGGGCTGAAGGCGGTCGAGCTGTTCCGCGCCGTCGGCGAGGGCAAGATCAAGGCACTGTGGATCATCGGCACCAATCCGGCGGTCAGCCTGCCCGAGGCCGATGGCGTCGCCGCCGCCCTCGCCGCCTGCCCGTTCGTGGTGGTCTCCGATTGCGTGCGCGACACCGACACCACCGCTTTCGCCCACGTCCTGCTGCCGGCGGCGGCCTGGGGCGAGAAGGATGGCACGGTAACCAATTCCGAGCGCCGCGTCTCGCGCCAGCGCGCCTTCCTGCCTCCGCCCGGCGAGGCCCGGCCCGACTGGTGGATCATCGGCCGGGTGGCGACCCGGCTGGGCTGGGGCGAGGCCTTCGCCTGGGACTCCCCGGCCGCGATCTTCCGCGAACACGCCGCGCTGTCGGCCTTCGAGAATGACGGCGGCCGCGTCTTCACCCTCGGGCCGCTGGCGCGCCTGTCCGACGAGGACTACCGCGATCTCGACCCCGTGCAATGGCCGGTGCGCCCCGATGGCCAGGGCACGGCGCGGCTGGGCGCCGACGGCTGCTTTCCCACCGCCGGCGGCCGGGCGCGCTTGATCGCGGTCACCGGCAAGACGCCCGCCCGCCTGCCCGACGACACCCTGCCGCTGGTGCTCAACACCGGCCGTCTGCGCGACCAGTGGCACACCATGACCCGAACCGGCGTCGTGCCCCGGCTGGCCTCCCACACCAACGAGCCGTTCATCGCCATCCATCCCGACGACGCCGCAATTGATGGCGTGGTCGATGGCGGCATCGCGCGGGTGGAAAATCCCAGCGGCAGCGCCCTGCTGCGGGTGCGAATCAGCCCCGACCAGCCGCGCGGCGCCGTCTTCGCGCCCATTCACTGGAACCGCCGCTTCGCCGCGGCCGGCGGCGTCGGACCGCTGGCCTCGGCGGTCACCGACCCGGTCTCCGGCCAGCCCGAACTCAAGCACAGCCCGGTGTGCGTCGCGCCCTGGCAACCGGTCTGGGCCGGCTTTCTGGTCAGCCGCCACCGCCTGACGCCCCGGGCCGAATACTGGGTACGGACGGCGGCCGAACAGTGCTGGGTCTACACCCTGAGCGGTCTGGCCCTGCCCGCCGATCTCGGGGAGTGGGCGGGCGAACTGGTCGGCCCCGCCGACGGCCGGCTGGAGTTCCATGATTCCCGGCGCGCCGTCCACCGCTGGGCGCGGCTGGAAGGCGGGCGGCTGGATGCCTGCCTCTATGTCGCGCCGGCCGGACCGAACGTGCTGACCGCGCCGCCGCCCTGGCTGGTCGAACGCTTCGCCCTCGACGAAGTGCCGGAAGCCGAACGCCCGTGGCTGCTGTGCGAACGCCCCGGCCCGGCCAGCGCCGCCCCCGCCGGCCGCACCGTCTGCGCCTGCATGAATGTCAGCGAGGTGACCATCCTCACCACCATCCGCTCCCAAGGCTTGAGCAGCGTCGACGCGGTGGCCAAAGCCACCAAGGCCGGCACCAATTGCGGCTCCTGCCGCTCCGAGATCGGCGACCTGCTCACCCGCGCGGCACCGTAACAGGGTCTGGGGAGAAGCCCTGGTCGCCGAAGGCAAGGCCAGGGCTCTGCCCTGGACCCGCCAAAGGCCGGGGGGCCTTTGGAAACCGGGACGTTACCGGGCCAAGTCCTGCTTCAGGGTGTGGCCGGTCTGGCCGAGGCGGGTCCGGTAGACCTGAAGCGCCTCCAGCACCCGCTGGACGTAGTTGCGGGTTTCGGCGATCGGAATCGCCTCCATCCAGTCGAGCGGATCGACGCCGTGACCGCGCGGATCGCCATACTTGCTCAGCCAGCTGGCCACCCGCCCCGAACCGGCGTTGTAAGCGGCGATGGCCAGCATATAGGAGCCGCCATAGCCATCGATCAGCTCGCGAATATAGCTGGTGCCGAGCTGGATATTATAGTCGGTGTCGGTGATCAACCGGGCGTCGGTGTGCTGGAGTTTGAGCTTCTGCGCCACCAACCGCGCGGTCGCCGGCATCAGCTGCATCAAGCCGCGCGCGCCGGCGGAGCTGATGGTGTTGGTGTTGAACGTGCTCTCCTGGCGGATCAGCGACAGCACCAGCCCCGGCTCGACCCCCGCGGTGTGGCGCAACGCCATGCTCGGATAGCCCGACCCGATCAGCACCACGCCGTTGGGAAAAGCCTGCTTGGCGGCGAAGATCGCTTCCTCGGGCTGGTGCAGTTCGGTGGCCAGCCGTCCGAGCAGCACCCAGTCCGAGGGCGTCGAGGCGTCGCGGATCATCCGGCGCAAGAACAGCCCGACCCGGTCGGCATTGTCGCGGGCGTCGATCTCGTGCAGCAGGCGCGCCACCCGCACCAGTTCGCGCCGGTCGAAGCGGGCGCTCTCGTCCTGGGAGACCGCCGGTTCCGGCGGCAGGGCCAGTGCCCGCTCGCTCCCCAGCGCCTGCGCCGCCAGCTGACCGTAAAACATGGTCGGAAAAGCCGCCGCCTTGACATACCACTCCTGGGCCTGCTCGCGGTCCCCCGCGGCGTCGGCGGCCCTGGCGCACCAATAGGCGCCGCGCGCCCGGCTCATCGGCGAACTCACCGCTTGCAACATGGCCTGAAAATGCTCGAGCGCCTTGGCCGGCTGGTGCAAATGACGCAGCGCCAGCCAGCCCGACAGGAACTCGGCCTCGGCCAGCGGCTGGCCCTCGGTCAGACCGTGGTTGGAAGCCAGGGCATAGGCGCCCTGGGCGTCGTGCTTTTCCAGCAACCGCCGGGCGAGAACATTGCGCTCCGCCCACCACAGCGCCGGCCGGCCCAGCTCGGGCGGCGGATTGTTCAGCACGTCGAGCGCGCCGAAATCATTGTCCTTGCGCCGCCGCCAGCGCAGCCGCTCATAGGCGAGCCCCGGCTCGTTCTGAAGCCCGGCGGGCACCCGGCGCAGCGCCTCTTCCAAACCGGAGGAGTCATCGGCCAGGGCGATCCGCGCCGCCGCCACCGCCCGATGGGGCTCATCGACCAGGGACAGCAGCCGCTGGGCCGCCGGGGTGCGATGCTCCCACAGCACGCGCTCGAGCCGGGCCTGATCGTCCTTCACTTGCAGCAGAGGCGCGAAGCGGCGGCGGAAGGCGGTTTCATCCTCGGTGTTGGCGAAATTGGTCTCGAGCCAGAATTTGCGCACCAGCGCCGTCACCTTGGCGCTCTCGCCGCGCTGAATCAGGGCCTCGGCGAAACGCCCGACTCCGAGGGCGCTGATCGGCGCATGGGCCTCGAACCAGCCGGCCACCTGGGATGCCGACAGATCGGCCGGCATGGTCTCCTCGGCCTGACGCAGCAGACCGGTCTGGTTCGGCCAGGTCGGATTGGCGCGAACGAAGCTGGCGATGTCGACAAAACTGTTGCCGCTTCTGGGCCGCGCGAGATCCATCCAGCGCAGCACCTTGGCCGGCAACCGCTCGTGGGCTCCGGCGGCGCGCACCTGCGCCTCGCTCCATTTCTCCTGCTGGGCGAGGCGGAAGGCGGCGCGGTAACTCTCCAGGTCGCCCTCGGACAGCCCTTGCGCCCCCGCCATCGACGGCGCCGCGAACAGCAGCCCCGCGAGCATCGCGGCCAGCGCGAGGCGCCCGGACTTGCCGCGCGCGTTCGTCGGGGGTAAGCTGTCCGGCTCAAACGAGATGTCGCAAGGGAGTTCGGTATGTTTACGGGATCGCTCGTCGCACTGGTGACGCCGTTCAGGAACGACGCGGTGGACGAGGCCGCCTTTCAGGCTTTCGTCGACTGGCAGATCAGCCAGGGGACCCATGGCATCGTGCCCTGCGGAACCACCGGAGAGTCTCCGACCCTCACGCACACCGAACACAAACGGGTGGTCGAGCTGGCCATCGAGGCCGCCGCCCGCCGAATTCCGGTGATCGCCGGCACCGGCTCGAACTCGACCGCCGAGGCGATCGAGCTGACGCGCCACGCCAAGGAAGCGGGCGCCGATGCCGCGCTGGTGGTCACGCCCTATTACAACAAGCCGACGCAGGAAGGTCTTTATCAACATTTCAAGGCGATCCACGATTCGGCGGAGTTGCCGATCATCATTTACAACATTCCGGGACGGAGCGTCATCGACATGTCGGTGGCGACCATGGCCCGGTTGGCAAAGCTGCCTAACATCGTCGGTGTAAAGGACGCCACCGCCAATTTGCAACGGCCGCTCGATGTCCGGCGCGAGATTGGTCCCGACTTCTGCCAGCTCTCGGGCGAGGACGCGACGATTGTCGCTTTTCTGGCCCAGGGCGGAGTCGGCTGCATTTCGGTGACCGCCAATGTCGCGCCCTCGCTCTGCGCCCGGCTTCACAACGCCTGGCGGGCGGGGGACTACCAGACGGTGTTCCGCATTCGCGATCAGCTGGGGCCGCTGCACAACGCCATGTTCCTCGAGACCAATCCCGCGCCGGCCAAGTATGGCGTCAGCCTGCTCGGCCGCTGCGAGAACTCGGTGCGGTTGCCGCTGGTCGCCGTGACCGCCGAGACCCAGGCCAAGGTCAAGGCCGAAATGAGCAAACTCAGCCTGATCGGCTGACCCGGGGCGAGATGGCTCAGAACAAGGACACCGACGAGAACGGACGCACGGTGGCGCAAAACCGCCGTGCCCGTTTCGACTATTTCATCGACGAGACCCTCGAGGCCGGCCTGGTTTTGGCCGGCACCGAGGTCAAGTCGCTGCGCTCGGGCCGGGCCAGCATCAACGAATCCTACGCCGCCGAGCAGGCGGGCGAACTGTTTCTGCTCAACGCCTTCATCCCGGAATATCTCCAGGCCGGGCGCTGGCTTCAGCACGAGACCAAACGGCCGCGCAAGCTGCTGGTCAAGCGCCGCGAACTGGCCAAGCTGCTGAGCGCCATCCGCCGCGACGGTGTGACCATCGTGCCGCTGGCGGTCTATTTCACGGAACGCGGCATCGCCAAGGTCCGCCTCGGCCTCGCGCGCGGCAAGCGCATGGCCGACAAACGCGAAACCCAGAAGGACCGCGACTGGCAGCGCGACAAGGCGCGGCTGATGCGCAACCGGGGGTGAGAGAGGCTTCCGAAATTGACCGGCATTACCAATTTGTGGTAACATTTCGCCATGAAACGGAAGCGCCCCCTCGCCTTCATCGGCAATGACGTCACCGCGGAAATCGCGGCTCTCGGCTACGATGACGCAGTCTGGGTCGTGTCATGCCTCGGAAGCCTTGCCAGCGATCCGGAAACTTTGTCCCGATGGGCTCCGGTCACAATCGTGCCGATGCCGGAGGCGGGAGCGCATTGCGTTCGCATTGAGATGCGTGACGAGTTTAGCGGCTGGTCAGCGGTTGCCGCGATCAAAAACGGGGAACTGGTCGTCCTTCTGGTCAAGGCCGGCATAAGCATTTCCGAACAGGACGCCGTTACGGTCCGGCACCGCTACGCCAAACTGCATCACCGGGAGATAACCGAGCCGTGGCCCGACCACAAGGGAGGAAGCCGATGATCAAGACTACAAATCCATTTCTGGCCGCAGGCCTTCCGGACGCCGACAGTCTGCTGATCAAACAGGAGGCTGTCGAATATCTGCGCCAACGCCTGACGGAATCGGAAATGTCGCAAGCTGAGTTGGCGCGGCGTGCCGAGCTTGAGCCCTCCCATATTTCGGAAATGCTCGCCGGCAAACTGACCCGCTTCAGCATCGAGCGCATGAACCGCGCGCTCGCTGTTTTCGGCGCGACGATTGAAGTGGCCTATCGTCTCAAGGCGGCATAGCCGGTCCTGAACGCCGTTACAGCATCCCCCGCAACCGGTACAGGGTCTCCAGGGCGGCGCGGGGGGTGAGGTCGTCGGGGTTGACGGTACGGAGGGCGTCTTCGACCGCCGAGGGTTTCGGAGACCCGGACTCGGGCTCCGGAGAGGGGGCGGCGGCCGGAGGATCGGGGCGGCGGGCGGCGAGGCTGAACAGCGGCAGGTCGTCGACCAGTTTGGTGATCGCGGTGCCATGGTCGCCGGATTCGAGGATTTTCAGCACCTCCTCGGCGCGCTTGATCACCATCTTGGGCAGGCCGGCCAACCGGGCGACGTGGATGCCATAGGAGCGGTCGGCGGCGCCGGGGGCGACCTCGTGGAGAAACACCACGTCGCCCTGCCACTCCTTGATGCGCATGGTATGACATGACAGACGCGGCAGCTTGGCCGCCAATTGCACCAGCTCGTGATAGTGGGTGGCAAACAGGGCGCGGCAGCGCGTCACCTGATGGAGATGCTCGACGCAGGCCCAGGCGATCGACAGCCCGTCGAAGGTGGCGGTGCCGCGCCCGATCTCGTCGAGAATCACCAGGGCGCGCGGTCCGGCCTGATTGAGGATCGCCGCCGTCTCGACCATCTCGACCATGAAGGTCGAGCGCCCGCGCGCCAGATCGTCGGCGGCGCCGACCCGGCTGAAGAGACGGTCGACGGTGCCGAAACGCGCCCGCTCGGCGGGAACGAAACTCCCGGCCTGCCCGAGAATCGCGATCAGGGCGTTCTGGCGCAGGAAGGTGCTCTTGCCCGCCATGTTGGGGCCGGTGAGCAGCCACAACCGCTTTTCCGGCGCGAGATCGCAGTCGTTGGCCACGAAGGCGGTGCCGCCGGCCTTCTCCAGCGCCGCCTCGACCACCGGATGACGGCCACCGCGTATGTCGAAAGACGTACCGTCGTCTGCCACGGGCCGGCACCAGTTCTTCTCGGCCGCCAGCGCCGCCAGGGCGGTCGCGACATCGAGCGCGGCCAGCGCCCGCGCGAGAGTCGTGAGACTGTCGACCCGGCCCAGGACTTCGCCGACCAGATCGGCGAACAGGCTCTGTTCGAGGGCCAGCGCCCGGTCGCCGGCCTCGGAGAGCTTGCGCTCCAGGTCGCTCAGCTCGACGGTGCCGAAGCGTACGGCGGTGGCCATGGTCTGGCGATGAATGAAGGTCTCGCGCGCCCGGCCGCTCATCAGCTTGTCGGCGTGGGTGGCGGTGACCTCGATGTGATAGCCGAGCACGTTGTTGTGCTTGATCTTCAGCCCCGCCACCCCGCTCAGATCGGCATAGCGCGACTGAAGCCCGGCGATCACCCGCTTGCCCTCGTCGCGCATCACCAGCAACTCATCGAGAGCGTCGGAATAGCCCCGGGCGATGAAACCGCCATCGCGAATCAGCACCGGCAGCTCCGGCGCCAGCGCGGTGACGAGGCGCCGGGCCAGCACGGTGTTTTCGTCGCCGGGCAGGCCCATGTCGCGGATCACGCCCTCGATCCCCACCGGCCGGGGCGACAGGCTGGGACGGACCAGGATGGCGCGTATGTCGGCCGCACGGCCAAGCGCGTCGCGGATGCCGGCCAGATCGCGCGGACCGCCGCGCCCGAGGGCGAGCCGCGACAGCGCGCGTTCGAGATCGGGCACGGCTTTGAGCAACTCGCGGATGTCACCGCGCGCCGCCTCCTCGGTCAGGCAGAATTCCACCATGTCGAGCCGGTGGTCGATGGCCGCCGGCGCGGTCAATGGCGCCGCGAGGTGGGAGGCCAGCAGCCGTGCCCCCGGCCCGGTGACCGTGCGGTCGATGGTGTGGAGCAGGCTGCCCCGCCGCTCGCCCGACAGCGTGTATGTCAGCTCGAGATTGCGCCGGGTCGAGGCGTCGATCTCCATCAGCGAGCCGGGCGGAATCCGCGCCGGCCGCCGCAGCGCCGGCATCTTGCCCTTCTGGGTCAGGTCGACATACACGACCAGCGCCCCGGCCGCCGCCACCTCGGCGCGGCTGTACGTGCCGAAGGCCTCGAGAGTGCCGACCTTGTACAGCTCCAGCAGGCGCTTGCGGCCGTTCTCGCTGTCGAACCGGGCGTCGGGCTGAATCGACAGCCGCGACTTCCACTCGGCCCAGAGTTCGAAGAATTCGGGACGCTGGGACAGGCGTTCGGGCACCAGCAATTCGCGGGCGTCGATCCGCGCCAGCGCCGCGCCCAAACCGGCCTTGTCAACCGGTTGCACCGCCACCTCGCCGGTCGACAGGTCCAGCCAGGCCAGACCCAGCCCACCGCCCTGCCCGCCCCCCACCTCGGCCACCGCCGCCAGCAGATTGGCGGCCCGAGCCTCCAGCAAACTGTCCTCGGTGATCGTGCCGGGGGTGACGATGCGGGTGACACCGCGCCGGACCACCGCCTTGTAGCCGCGCTTCTTGGCCTCGGCCGGGTCTTCGAGTTGCTCGCAGATCGCCACCTGGACGCCCTGGCGGATCAGCCGCAGCAGGTACGATTCGTGACTGTGCACCGGCACCCCGCACATCGGGATGTCCTCGCCCTCGTGCTTGCCGCGCTTGGTCAGGGTGATGTCGAGCAGCGCCGCCGCCCGCACGGCGTCCTCGAAAAACATCTCGAAGAAATCGCCCATGCGGTAGAACAGCAGGCTGTCGGGATGCGCCCGCTTGATCTCGAGAAACTGGGCCATCACCGGCGTCGCGCCGGCGGTCTCGGTCGGGGGCGGAGTCTGGGGGAGGTCGTCGGCCATGACGCCAGCTATAGCCGGCCCGTACGGTTCTGCCAAGGCTTGCCGGGCGCGACAAATCCAGCCATACCTGATGGGCTGACCATCGGAGCCCCGCCCATGATCGACCTCGTGCCGTTTCGCAGCCTCGGCCGCTTTGAGAACGACTGGCTGAGCGCCCGCTACCATTTCAGTTTCGCCGACTATCACAACCCCGACCGCATGGGCTTCGGGCCGCTGCGGGTGTGGAACGACGACACCATCCAGCCCAACACCGGCTTTCCGCCCCACGGCCACCGGGACATGGAGATCGTCACTTATGTCCGCTCGGGCGCGATCACCCATGGCGATCATCTCGGCAATCATGGCCGCACCGAGGCCGGCAATGTCCAGGTGATGTCGGCGGGCACCGGCATCACCCACTCGGAATACAATCGCGAGACCGTGCCCTCCGACCTTTTCCAAATCTGGATTCAGCCCGACGCCCGCGGCCACGCGCCGCGCTGGGAGAGCCGCGCCTTCCCCCGCGAGGACGGCAACGGCCGGCTGACCGTGCTGGCCTCGGGCCGTCCCGAGGATGCCAGCTCCGGCGCCCTGCTGATCCATCAGAACGCGGCGATCCTCGGGGCGACGCTCACCGCCGGCCAGCGCCTCGAACACCGCCTGGCCCCCGGACGCCGGGTCTATCTGGTGGCGGCGCGCGGCCGGTTCCTGATCGAAGGCTGCGAACTCGGCCCCCGCGACGGCGCCGAAATCACCGACAGCGAAACCCTGCTCATCGAAGCGCTGGAAGAGGGCGAGATCGTGCTCGCCGATCTGCCATGACCCGCCTGCCCGCCATCCTGCTGCTCGCCGCCGCCCTGTGCACCCCGCTCCGCCCAGCCGTGGCCCAGACCCAGGCCCAACCGCACGTCGTCCAGCAATTCACTCCCGAGGAATTGGAGACGCTGCGCCGGGACAAGAACCAACTGGCGCTCTATCATTACGGCAGCCGCTACACCTTCGACGTGCTGCTGAGCGGCATCGTCGGCGGCATGGCCGGCGCGATCTTCCGGGGCGGCCCGATGGCCACCATCACCGGTTCGACCATCGGCTCACTGCTGGGAATCCTGTGGTTCCTCGACCACTACGCCGAAACCATGATCGACAAGCACGGCTGGTGACGGGGTTTGGGGCCTCAAGGCCCCAACGGGGTGCAGAGGCAGGCCCCTGCCCTCAAGCGCGCAGCACTCCCCCCGTCGCCTTCTCCACCGCGACCTTGATCTTCCCCGCCACCGCCTCGATCTCCGCCTCGGTCAGCGTCTTGTCGAGCGGTTGCAAGGTGACGGTGAAGGCCAGCGACTTCTTGCCCGGCTCCACCCCCGGCCCCTGGTAGCGGTCGAACACCGCGACCTCGCGCACCAGCGCCTTGTCGGCCCCTCGGGCGGCGCGAATCACCTTGTCGGCCTCGACGCTCTGGTCGACCACGAAGGCGAAGTCGCGGCGAATCGGCTGGAACGCCGAGAGCTTGAGCAGCGCCCGCGCGGTGCCGGCCTTCTTCTTGGACTGAGGCACAGCATCGAGAAAGACCTCGAAGCCGACCAGCGGCCCCTTGACCCCCAGCGCCTCTAGCACCCCCGGATGAATCTCGCCGAAGCGCCCGAGCATGGCGGCGCCGAGGCGCAGCACGCCCGAGCGGCCGGGGTGATACCAACCGGGCGCGTCGGTGGTGATCTGGAGATTGCCGCCCGGCGCGCCCACCGCCTCCAGCACCGCCAGGGCATCGGCCTTGGCGTCGAAAACATCGACCGGCCGGGCCGGCACCGCCCAATGACGCGGCACCATCGCCCCGGCACGGACACCGCCGGCCACGATATCCTGACCCTCGGGCGTGCCATCGCGGAAGGCCGGGCCAACCTCGAACAACCCGACATCGGCCCAGCCGCGATCGGCGTTGCGGCCGGATGCTGCGATCAGGTTGGGCAGCAGCGACGGCCGCATGACGTCGAGATCGGCGCTGATCGGATTGAGCAGCCGCAATTCGTCGGGCACGCCGCCGAAATGAACCGCGGTGGCCGCCGACAGGAATGACCAGGTTACCGCCTCGTTGAGCCCGCGCGCCGCCAGCGTCCGCCGGGCAAAACCGAGTCGGCGCTGCCGGGGGGTGACCGCCGGACGGGTGATGGCATGGGGCCGGGCCATCGGCGTGACCGGAATCTTGTCGTAACCGTGGACGCGCAGCACCTCCTCGACAAGGTCGGCCTCGCCCTCGACGTCGCCGCGCCAGGACGGCACCGGCACCGTGATGTGGCCATCCTCGTGAACCGCCGGCGCGAAGCCAAGCACGGTGAGAATGCGCTTCTGCTCGGCCACCGGGACGTCGACGCCGCCCAGTTGCGCCACCCGCGCGGTGCGCAGAGTGATCTGGCGCTGCCATTTCGGTTCGGCGCCGGCCACCACCAAGTCGGAGGGCGTGCCGCCGCACATCTCGACAATCAAGCGGGTGGTGCGCTCGATGCTCTCGAACACCGCGCCAGGATCGACACCGCGCTCGAAGCGATAGCGGGCGTCGCTGTCGATGCCGAGTTTACGCCCGGTGGCCGCCGTGCGCACCGGATCGAAGAGGGCGCACTCGATGAAAACATTCACCGTCTCCTCGGTGCAACCCGAAGGCTCGCCGCCGATCACCCCGGCAAGGCCGAGCACGCCATCGCGGTCGGCGATCACGGTCATGGCGTCGTCGAGGGTGTAGTCCTTGCCGTTGAGCGCCTTCAGGGTCTCGCCGGCCTGGGAGATGCGGGCGACGATGCCGCCGGCCAGCGTATCGGCATCAAAGACATGGAGCGGCCGGGCGATATCGAGGCAGAGATAGTTGGTAACATCGACCAGCGCCGAGATCGGCCTGAGGCCGACCGCGCTCAGCTTGTCCTGAAGCCAGCGCGGGCTCGAACCGTTCTTGACGCCCGAGATATAGCGGCCGACGAACAGCGGACAGGCGGCCAGATCCTCGATGGTCACCCCGACCGGGCTGGCCATCGCGCCCTTGACCGGGGCCGACTCGATGTGACCGCCGCTGAGCGGCTTCAGGCTGCCCACCCCAGCCGCCGCCAGATCGCGGGCAATGCCGCGCACCCCGGCGCAATCGGCGCGATCGGGGGTCAGCGCGATCTCGATCACCGGATCGTCGAGCCCCATCAGCTTGGCGTAAGAGGTGCCGAGCGGGGCATCGTCCGGCAGTTCGATAATGCCGTGATGCTCATCCGACAGCCCGAGTTCGCGCTCGGAGACCAGCATGCCGTTGGACTCGACGCCGCGGATCACGCCCTTTTTGATCGTCAGTTCGCCGTCGGGCATGGTGGTGCCGACTGGCGCCAGCACCACTTTCAACCCGGCCCGCGCGTTGGGCGCCCCGCACACGACTTGAATCGTGCCAGCCCCGGTATCGACCATGCAGACCTGAAGCTTGTCGGCATTCGGGTGCCGCTCGGCACTCACCACATGGGCAACGGCGAACGGCGCCAGCGCCTTGGCCCGATCCTCGACCCCCTCGACCTCAAGGCCAAGCGCAGTCAGGGTGTCGCAGATGCGATCGAGGGCGGCATCGGTCTCAAGGTGATCCTTGAGCCAGGAGAGGGAGAATTTCATCGGTCTGGTATCCAGTCAAGGTTCAAGCGGTCGCAGTCGACAGAAGACGTCTGTTTCAGACATCGGATGATGTTGTGTCGATGGATATTCTGTCGATGATCGGCTTATCGCCTTCGATGTGGCCCCAGAAACTCCCAGGATATTCTCCTGTAAATGATAGTGGCTCATCTTCACCATCAAAATTAAGTCTTATATATATGTTGGCCCCGCATTCAAAAACATCATCATTCCATATGACGATATCTTCAAGAACATCGATTTCCTTAAATTCCGTTCTGGATGAAAGGGCAACCACCCTATCCCACCCGGGAAGTTTGGTGATGTCCGTATCGTACATGGCATCGGCGATCGCCTTTGACATGCTTTTGTCTCGTTCTTTCTGGCCCATAGGATAGCCTCCTAATAGTTTACATCACCAACGGCGATGCCGCGGCGATATTGCCAAGCCAAGCTTTGGCACAGACCATCGAGATCAGGCATAATATGCGCGTAGTCCACACCAAGATAAAACAGCTTCCTGCGAAAATAGGGTGCGGCATTAGCGGGAATGTGGAACGTGTTGTCCTCTACCCCGCTCGGCATCCAGTCAACGTTTGGTGGCGCATGGATTGTGAAGAACCCTTTCTGAGAAGCTTGCCGGGCAACTGTCACAACAGGAACAACAAATCTGACTCCATCGATCGCAAATGGATCAATCTCTGCCGTCGTGTCAACAAGCAGTCTGCTCATTATCTTCACCGAGTAAATTGCCGCTTCGCTGTCAACCTGATTTGCAACAGCGAAAAAAGCCGCGACCAGAGGATTGCTTGTCCAGTCGAGAAGTCGTGTGGGCAAGCCGTAGTGTTGAGCAAGGGCCAACCACTCCCAGTCTCGGTCCGATTCTCCTTGTGATGCGAGGTAAATACGTGCGCGGCGTTTAAAATTGTTAAATATTCGGCGTTCACGCTTCGCGTCGTAGCCGTTGGGAGATACACAGTTTTCGCGTCCAGCTTTAGGCCGCAACTTATGAGACGAATCTCCGACCCCACGAAACATCCAGGGTGTCGCCTCTCGATTTGCCACGAAAGCCAGAAACGCGTCCCACGTCTCTACGCCAGCCCTGATGCTCTGTTTTACCATTCCCCCCTCCCTACCGCGCCAGCCCCTGAGCCAAGCTCGGCATGTCCAGCGGCAGGAAGCCGTAGTGTTTCAGCCAGCGGAGATCGGCTTCGAAGAAGGTGCGGAGGTCGGGGATGCCGTATTTCAGCATGGCGATGCGCTCGATGCCCATGCCGAAGGCGTAGCCCTGGTATTTAGCGGGATCGATGCCGCAATTGGCCAGCACCTTGGGGTGAACCATGCCGCAGCCCATGATTTCCAGCCAGTCGCCGTAATTGCCGAGCTTGAGTTCGCCGCCCTTGCGCGAACAGCCGATATCGACCTCGGCCGACGGCTCGGTGAACGGGAAGAAGCTGGGACGGAAACGCACCGGCAGATCGTCGACATCGAAGAAGGCGCGGCAGAACTCGATGATCGCGCCCTTGAGATGGCCCATATGAGTCGCCTCGTCGATCACCAGGGCTTCGACCTGATGGAACATCGGCGTGTGGGTCATATCATAGTCGGAGCGATAGGTCCGACCGGGCGCGATGATCCGGATCGGCGGCTTGTTGGCCAGCATCGTGCGGATCTGCACCGGCGAGGTGTGGGTGCGGAGCACGCGCTTGGCGCCATCCGGGGCGTCGGGCAGATAGAACGTGTCGTGCATCTGCCGCGCCGGATGTTCGGGCGGAATGTTCAGGGCGGTGAAATTGTAGAAATCGCCCTCGACGTCCGGCCCCTCGGCGACGGTGAAGCCCATGTCGGCGAAGATGGCGGTGATTTCGTCGATGGTCTGGGTGATCGGATGAATCCGCCCCTCGGTCTCGGGACGGGCCGGCAGGGTGACGTCGAGCCGCTCGGATTCCAGCCGGGCCGCCAGGGCCGCGCCCTGAAGCTCGGCCTTGCGCTGATTGAGCGCCGCCGCGATCTCGTCCTTGAGCACATTGAGCGCGGCACCGCGCGCCTTGCGCGCCTCCGGGTCCAACCCGCCAAGGTCCTTCATCAGGGCGGTGACCCGCCCCTTCTTGCCCAGCGCCGCGACCCGCACCTCTTCCAGCGCTGCCGGATCGGTGGTGGCACCAATGGCACCGAGGATTTCCGCCTTCAGGGAGTCAACCATTGCCTTGGTCCCGGGGTCTGGGGCCGCCGGCCCCGGCAGGGGGTCAATTTTTGTTTGACCCCAAAGGGGTCAAGGGGGGCGGCGCCCCCCTTGGTTCTTACCCTCACGCGGCCAGCGCCGCCTGAGACTGCTTGACCAGCGCCGCGAAGGCTTCCGGATCGCGGGCGGCGATGTCGGCGAGCACCTTGCGGTCGAGATCGATCCCGGCCCGCTTCAGGCCATGGATGAACTTGGAGTAGGTGATGCCGTTCTCGCGCGCCCCGGCGTTGATGCGCTGAATCCACAGGCCGCGGAAATCACGCTTCTTGTTGCGCCGATCGCGATAGGCGTAGCGAAGCGCCTTCTCGACCTTTTCGATGGCGATGCGGAAACAGGTGCTGTTCCGACCCCGAAAGCCCTTGGCGAGCTTGAGGATTTTGCGATGACGGGCGTGCGTGGTGACGCCCCGCTTAACTCGTGCCATGGTGACGCCTCCTCTATCACGCGTTGCGCAGGAAGTTCTTGAGAACGATGCGCGCGTCCGAATCGTTCAGCACCATGGTGCCGCGCGCCTTCCGCTTCATCTTCTGGGTGCGCTTGACCATGCCGTGGCGCTTGCCGGCGGCCTGGGCCTTGACGTGACCGCTACCGGTCACCTTGAAGCGCTTTTTGGCGCCGCTCTTGGTTTTCAGCTTGGGCATTTCCGGTTCCTTCGAAATGAGGTTGCCGATCAGAGCGGTTGGGCATGCCCCAGGGGTCCACCGACCCGGCCTCGCCGCTCATGGAGAGCGCGGGTTATAGGGGAAGCGGCCAGCCGGCGCAAGCGTCGTGAGAGCAAGTCCGGCGGCGGCGATGTGAAATCGCCTGACGGCGGTCAGCGCTTTTTGGCCGCTTTCCCCGACGCCGGCGAATGCGGGTGGAGATGGCTGGAGGTCCGGGTCACATGCTCCGTCAGCTTTTTGTCGAACGCCGGAGAGGGCGGCGTGAACTGCGCCACCAGCCCCTCCTTGTCGTTGAGCGCACGGACCACGCCGCGCCCGATGGTCCTGAGTTCCTCACCATCGATATTCAAGATCATGGTGAAGCCGAAACTCTGCCTGACAATCAGATCGCCATCATAGGGAAGTATCCGGAAAGAGCGCGTCGCAAGCTCGGCAACCGGATACTCCCGGTTGTCAATAGCGATGCGCATATATGACTCCTTAGTACCAGCATCCTTGCCTACAGATGCCTTCTTATCAGGCTCTTTGCCGCCGCCGATGATATTCGATAACCACGACATTGCAGGAGCTACCCCTCAGCATCCGGAGGCCATGAAAATGCCCAGGCCGGCAAAATACCCACTCTCACTGAGAGGGGATCATATCTCTGAGCACCAGCCAGATGAAAAGGGATATGGTGTAGAATGCGCCCCTTGCACGACGATTATTCAAGAACCGCTGCAAACTGGTAACAGCGCGCCAGCCGGGGAACGCGCGAACCGGCTTTTCCGCGCCCCTGTACGACTTGCCGGTGGCGTTCCGCCGCCGGACCGGGCACCATCCGGGATCGCTCCCCCTCCAGCTGCCGCCATCATGATGCCCGCCCTGTCCCTGCCCGCCATCATCGGCCACCGCTGCGCGCGCGCCGAGGCACCCGAAAACACCCTGGCTGGGTTGCGCCGGGCGGCGGCGCTCGGCGCGCGCTGGGTCGAGGTCGATGTCCGCCTGACCGCCGACGGCGTGCCGGTGCTGCTCCACGACGACACGCTGGAGCGCACCACCACCGGCCGGGGCGCCCTCGCCGCGACCACCCTCGCCGACCTGGCGCGCTGCGATGCCGGCGGCGGCGAACCGGTGCCGACGCTGGAGGCGTTTCTGGGCGCGGCGCTGGGCTTCGGCATCGGCGTCAACCTCGAGCTGAAGGGCGAGCCGGGCGACCCGGAGGCGCTGGCGAAAGCGGCGCTGACCACCGCACAGCGCCTGTGGCCCGCGACCGCTCCGCCGCCGCTGATCTCCAGCTTCGAGCCGGCCTGCCTCGCGGCGGCGGCCCGCCACGCCCCCGGTTGGCCGCGCGGCCTGCTGCTCGACGAGATCGCGCCGGGCTGGCCGGAAACGGCGGCGGCGGTGGGCGCCGTCGCGATCATCGTCAACCACCTCTGCTTGGCCTCCCCCGCAGCCGTGGCGGCGCTGGCCGCGAACGGGCGGACGGTGGCGGTCTACACCGTCAACGACCCGGCGCGGGCGCGAGCGCTGCTGTCATGGGGCGTCGCGGCGATAATTTCCGACCATCCCGATATTTTTTCAAAGTCTGGCGATCGGGATTCGTCTATGCAAAAATAGTTTCATATATGGATCGATGGTGACATCACCCATCGGGGCGGGTATGACGGGACTCCCGAAGCCGCTGGCCGCAGGGAGCCGTCGCCGTCGTAGCCGGCCGAACGAACGAATTGATCTGGAGGGTTCCTTGAAGGCGCTGAGGCCGTTGATGATTTCCGGTCGGGAAGTGCTGCCGTTGGTCGAGGGTGGCAAAGGGATTTCGGTGTCGACCGGCGCAAGCTCGGGCGCCTTCGCGGCGGCCGGAGGCGTCGGCACGTTTTCCGGCGTCAACGCCGATAGCTTCGACGAAAGCGGAAACCTGATCCCCCAACTCTATCATGGCAAAACCCGGCGCGAGCGCCATGAGGAGCTGATCGCCCATTCGATCCGGGGCGGCATCCAGCAGGCCCGCATCGCCCATGAGACCTCGAACGGCCAGGGCCGCATTCACATGAATGTGCTGTGGGAGATGGGCGCCTGCGAGCGCATTCTCCACGGCGTGCTCGAGGGCTCCAAGGGGCTGGTTCACGGCATCACCTGCGGCGCCGGCATGCCCTACAAGGTCGCCGAAATCTCCGCCCATTACGGCTGCTACTACTACCCGATCGTGTCCTCGGCCCGCGCCTTCCGGGCGCTGTGGCTGCGCGCCTTCAACAAGTTCCCCCATCTGCTCGGCGGCGTGGTCTACGAGGACCCGTGGCTGGCCGGCGGGCACAACGGCCTGTCCAACAGCGAAGACCCCCAGAAGCCCGAGGACCCGCTGCCCCGAATCAAGGCCCTGCGCGAAACCATGAAGGGGTTCGGTCTCGGTGAGACTCCGATCATCATGGCCGGCGGCGTCTGGTACCTGCGCGACTGGGACGAGTGGCTGGACAATCCCGAGGTCGGCCCGATCGCCTTCCAGTTCGGCACCCGCCCCCTGCTGACCCAGGAAAGCCCGATCTCCACCGAGTGGAAGCGCCGGTTGCTGACCCTGAAAGAGGGCGACGTCTTCCTCAACCGCTTCTCGCCCACCGGGTTCTATTCCTCGGCGGTCAACAACGGCTTCATCCAGGAGCTGCGCGCCCGCTCCGACCGGCAGGTCGCCTTCCAGACCAAGCCGGTGGGCGATCACGAGGCCGCGTTCCCGGTCGGGCCGCGCGGCCGTCCGGTCTATCTCACGCCCCACGAGAAGCAGCTCGCCGAAGCCTGGACCAGCCAGGGCTTCACCACCGCGCTGAAGACCCCCGACAACACCCTGATCTTCGTCACCCCCGACAAGTCCGATGAAATCCTCGAAACCCAGATCGCGTGCATGGGCTGCCTCTCGGCCTGCCTGTTCTCGAACTGGGCGCAGAACGAGGACGGCACCACCGGCAAGAAGGCCGATCCGCGCTCCTACTGCATCCAGAAGACCTTGCAGGCTGTGGCCCACACCACCGACTGCGAACATCAGCTGATGTTCGCCGGGCACAATGCCTTCAAGTTCGCCACCGATCCGTTCTACGCCAACGGCTTCATCCCGACGGTGAAACAGTTGATCGAGCGCATCTGCAGCGGGGATTGAGGGCGCGCCGATTCGGGGGGAGCGCTGCTCCCCCCACCCCCTCGCCAAGGACCACAGGTCCTTGGAACCTGGGACTTTTTTTCCGTTCCCCCATCCGGGATGGGATGGGGGAACGGAAAAAACACGCGAGGGGTTCGGGGAGCCCGCAGGGTTCCTCGGGCTGGGGGCTCGGGGGAACCGCGTTCCCCCCGAAACTACTGCCGCTCTGCCATCATCCCGACGAAGCGTTCGAACAGGTAGTGGCTGTCCTGAGGACCGGGTGAGGCTTCGGGGTGGTACTGGACCGAGAACACCGGCCGGTCCTTGAGGCGGATGCCTTCGTTGCTGCCGTCGAACAGCGAAACGTGGCTGACCTCGACTCCGGCGGGCAGACTTTCGGGGATCACCATGAAGCCATGATTCTGGCTGGTGATCTCGACCTTGCCGGTGGCGAGGTCCTTCACCGGATGATTGGCGCCGCGATGACCGCGCGCCATCTTGCCGGTGGTGCCGCCCAAAGCCAGGGCGAGCATCTGGTGGCCGAGACAGATGCCGAACAGCGGCAGCCCGCTGTCCAGCACGCCCCGGATCGCCGGCACGGCATAACCCCCGGTGGCCGCCGGATCGCCGGGGCCGTTGGAGAGGAACACGCCGTCGGGCCGATGGCTCAGAATGTCGGCGGCGCTTGAGGTCGCCGGCACCACCGTCACCTTGCAGCCGGCGGCGGCGAGACAGCGCAGAATGTTGCGCTTGGCGCCGAAATCCACCGCCACCACATGGAAGCGCGGCGCCTGCTGCCGGCCAAACCCGTTTCCGAGTCGCCACACGCTCTCGTCCCAGGAATAGCTCTGGCGGCACGAGACATCAAGCGCCAGGTCCATGCCGTTCAGCCCCGGCCACGCGGCGGCGCGGGCCTTGAGGGCATCGAGATCGAAACGACCGTCGGGGTCATGGGCGATCACGCCGTTGGGCGCGCCGCCGTCGCGGATGCGGCGAGTGAGCTTGCGGGTATCGAGCCCGGAGATGCCGACCAGCTGGTGGTTCTTCAGCCAGACGTCGAGATGCTGGGCCGAACGCCAGTTGCTCGGCGTGGTGATGTCGGCGCGGATGACCAGACCGCGCGCCGCCGGGGTCGTGGTCTCGACGTCCTCGGCATTGGTCCCGACATTGCCGATATGGGGAAAGGTGAAGGTGATGATCTGGCCGGCATAGCTGGGATCGGTGAGGATTTCCTGATAGCCGGTCATCGAGGTGTTGAAACACACCTCGCCCACCGCGGAGCCGATGGCGCCGATACCATGGCCCCAGAGCACGCTGCCATCATGCAGCACCAGCACAGCGGTCGCGCCAACGGGCCTGACCGTCGCGCGGGCGGCGGCGGGAGCGGAATGGGTCTCGGTCATGGGCGGAACCTTGCTGCGCCGGAAGCGGACTCGCGGCGTTTTCGGAGCGACAGCGGATCGATAGTCGGCCCCGGTCGCGGGGTCAAGGAGTATGTCGCGATCGGGACGACCGGCTGGCCTTCCCCCCCGCAAATCGGGTAAGCACTCTCCGGTCACGACCATCAGGAGGAAGCCGCCATGCTGCGCGAACGGTTCAACGAGGTTCTCAAGGAGGCGATGCGCGCCAAGGATCAGGCCAAGGTCGGCACGATCCGGATGATTCTGGCCGGAATCAAGGATCGCGATATCGCCGCCCGGCCCCAGGGCAACGCCAGCGGCATCGACGATGGCGCCATCCTCACCCTGCTGCGCTCGATGATCAAGCAGCGCCAGGAATCGGTCGAGATGTACCGCCAGGGCGCGCGCCAGGACCTGGTCGACAAGGAGAACGCCGAGATCGCGGTGATCGAGAGCTTCATGCCCCAGCAAATGAGCGAGGACGAGACCCGCGCCGCCGTGACGGCGGTGATCGCCGAGACCGGTGCCACCACGATCAAGGACATGGGCAAGGTGATGGCCGAGTTGCGCGCCCGCCATGCCGGGGTGATGGATTTCGCCAAGGCCGGACCGCTGGTCAAGGCCGCGCTCGGCTGAGGAGCGGCTGCCCCGTGCCCCTTTTCCGGCTGACCGCCCTGCTCGCCCTGCTCGCCGCCGCCGCGCCGGCCGGGGCCGCGGGCCTCTCGCCCTTCGGCGTCTGGTTCACCCAGGACCATGACGGCGCCTTCGAGATTTATCCCTGCCGGGATGGCCTGCTGTGCGGCCGGCTGGTCTGGATGGCCGACGAAAGCCCCCGTCCCGGCACCACCGGCCCCCAGCGCGACATCCACAATCCCGACCCGGCCCGGCGCGACCGGACGATCTGCGGCCTGGAGATGATGACCGGCTTCCGCCCCGACGCCGACGGCGTCTGGAGCGGCGGCCGAATCTACAATCCCGAGGACGGCGAGGACTATCGCTCGACGGTCACGGTCAAGGGACCGAACACCCTGGCTCTGCGCGGCTACATCATGGTGCCACTGCTCGGTCAGACCCAAATCTGGACCCGGGTGCCACCCAGCTTCAGCGAACGGTGCGGACAGAAATAATCGCTGGCGGTAATAAGTTATGGCGGTCCGGCCGGCCGCTGTCGGATAATGCTCCATGTCCTTCCCCCCCGCCTTTCTCGAAGAATTGCGCGCCCGCCTGCCATTGTCGGAGGTGGTGGGCAAGCGGCTGCGGCTGGTTCGGGCCGGGCGGGAGTTCCAGGCGCCCTGCCCGTTTCATAACGAAAAGACGCCGTCCTTCACGGTCAACGACGCCAAGGGATTCTTCCACTGTTTCGGTTGCGGCGCCCATGGCGACGTCATCGGCTTCACCATGCGTCACGACCACCTGACCTTTCCCGAGGCGGTGGAGGCGCTGGCCGGGCTGGCCAATCTGCCGGTGCCGCGCACCGCCCCCGAGGAGCGTCAGCGCTACGAGCGCCAGAAGAGCCTGCACGAAGTGGTGGAGGCGGCCACCCGCTGGTTCGAGCAGCAATTGCGCCAGCCGGGCGGAGCGGCGGCGCTGGCCTATCTGCGCCGCCGCGGGCTGGATGACGAGGCCCTGGCCGCCTTCCGGCTCGGCTACGCCCCACCCGAGGGCGGCGGCCTGCGCGCGGCGCTGGAGCGCGAGGGCTTCGCGGTCAAGGACATGCTCGAAGCCGGGCTGGTCAAGCAACCGGCCGAGGGCGGGCGGGCGCCGTTCAGCTTCTTCCGCCACCGGGTGATGTTCCCGGTCGCCGACCGCCGGGGCCGGATCGTGGCCTTCGGCGGCCGGCTGGTCGAAGGCGAGGGACCCGGCAGGGCAGCGGTTGCGGGTACCGCAGAGCGACCGCAACCAAAATACATCAACACCGGCGAGACGCCGCTCTTCCACAAGGGCCAGTTGCTCTACGGCCTGTCGCGGGCGCGGCAGGCGGCGGCCGAGGGCAAGCCGGTGATCGTGGTCGAGGGCTACATGGATGTCATCGCCCTGGTCCGGGCCGGCTATCCGGGCGCGGTGGCGCCGCTGGGCACCGCCATGACCGAAACCCAGATCGAAACCGCCTGGAAGCTCTATCCCGGCCGCGAGCGCTTCCCGGTGCTGTGCTTCGATGGCGACAACGCCGGTAAGCGCGCCGCCTTCCGGGCGGTGGAACGGGTGCTGCCGCTGCTGCAACCCGACCAGTCGGTGCGGGTGGCCTTTCTCCCGGCCGGCGAGGACCCGGACAGCCTGATCCGCGGGCGCGGCGCCGCCGCCTTCGAGAGCGTGCTCATGGCGGCGAAGTCGCTGGTCGACGTGGTCTGGGAGATGGAGACCGAGGGCCGCGCCTTCGACACGCCCGAGAGCAAGGCCGGGCTGGAAGCCGCACTCAATGGCCGGGTCGACCACATCGCCGAGCGCGCCGTGCAAACGTTCTACCGCGAGGAAATGCGCCGCCGGCTCAAGGAAGCGTTCTGGAGCCGGCCCCAACGCACCTTCACTCCCAACAAGCCGAACGCCGCCGCCGGCCCGCGCCCGGCCGCGCGGCCGCCCTGGCCCGGCGCGCCGCGTCCGA
>CAIOBP010000009.1 GCA_903856295.1 uncultured Rhodospirillales bacterium
CATCGTCCGGCGCTGGCGAGGCGTCAGATCGCCCAGTCGCGCCATCGCCGCCGTGAAATCAATCTCTCGCATCGCGCCACCCTCCCAACCCTACATATGGGGCGGTGCAGGACGCCAACAAGCACCGCTGACAGAGCCTTGTTGTTTCCTTCACCTGACCATTTGTCGAAATGCGCCAACTCCTTGGCTGCGTCCTAACCCCTGAGGAAAAGGTCTGGGTGACTTCGATCGCCCCGTCACCTGCTTGTATGAGCGATATTTTTGAACTGAAATCGTCTGACAGGATTCTCTTGATGCAGGAAGGCTCAGCCGGATCGCAAAAGCCTCCTGTAGAATGAGCGGTCTCAATGTTAAGTGCTCTTTTATAGTTATCAAATACATTGATGATTATTGATTCTGACTCATCGATCATTCCTTGGTGAAGCCCATTGTCATGGACCATAATTATGGGATCAAATTTTGAAAAATGAACAACTCTAATTTCATCGCGATACTTTCCCCACCCTCCAACGAAGGTTACCGCTGGGAGTTTTACTTCAGTCGCCCACGCAAGGTAATCCCAACGATAAATTCCTATGCCGAGAACTGCTCCGGCAGCATGACTTGCGTCTTCCTGCTCCACGACACCGATAACGAGTTGACGAGCCTTACCGTCTTGCCCGGTCCACTTTTCTGTCTTCCGGTGACCAATCGAACACCGGGCTTGCCGGCAGGGGTTGTAGCCGTCGACACTGATTGAAGTCGGGTATCCCCGGTAAAGAGCTGCCATCATCTGGTCGTCTGATAGCTGCGTTGGCCCGTCTTGTGCGGCGCCCGGTTTCACGGCGGGCGCCGACGGCGCAGGCTTGGGCTTCGTGATTGCCAGGAAGTTGACATACCCTTGGGCTTCGAGTGCCTGCCGACGGTGTTCGACTTCCGCCCGAACACTTTCCAGCAAGCCCTGGCGGTAACGAAAACTGGAACACCTGCTGTTGTAGTCCGCTACCATGGCGTTGAAAGCGCCGATGTCCATCTGAGCCGTTTCGTCCACCGCCGGCTTGGCGCCGTCGATGCGGATATTTTGGGAGAGGCAGTATCGTATCTGACTGGCCGAGAGAGATAGCCCGGTTCCGACCGGCGGCATCACCTCCTCAGGCTCCCGGGGCGGCGCGGGTGGTGGCGGCGCTGTCGTTGCCGGTGGCCGATAGGTGTTGGGCGCAGAAGGGGCTACGGGAATCGGGCCGCTTCTGTTGGTGATGCCATAGAGAGCAAGAAGAGAAACCACGATAACCGCCGCGAATATCCACCAGCCGGTGTTACCTTCTTCCGGCTTCTTTGCAGCCGGAGGGCGAACGGGCTCGTCGTCATCTTCGGGAACAGGTGGTTTTGGTGCGGGCGGCTCCGGAATTTTGGAGACCGGTGCCGGCAGGTCCGACAGGTCCGACACCAGGGAGTCGAAGCCAGCAAAACCCCGTATCTCGTCGTCCGCCATCGACGGCTCCTTACACGAAACCGATGCGGCGTTCGGAACCCCGCTCGCGGTCCGGCGTGGCTTTTACGGCCGCCAGCAGATTGGTTTGGCTGATGCGGTCCTGGCCGGAGCGGGCGGCCAGTCGCGCGCCCTCGCGCACCACGAAGGCTACGTCCGACAAAGGCCGTCCGGCGAGCTTTTTTGCCAGTGACGGTGTGTCGATGTCGTCGCCCCGAGGCAGCTTGGCGAGCAAGGCCGATATCAGGTCCTCCACTTCCTTTTCGCTCGCCGGTCCGACTTCGACGACATGATCGAACCGACCACGCCGCAGGATGGCGGGATCGATCATGTCGAGACGGTTGGTCATCGCGACGATCAGGACGTCTTTGGCGATGGCCTCCGGAATCCTGCGCAGGAATTCGGCCACCTCTTCGACGCGGTGGTGGCCGGTTCCCATGTCGCGCTCGGACAGAAACGCATCCATCTCATCGAAGAACTGGCCCTGGAAATCTGGACAGGCCGATAGGTGGATTTTCTGCCTGATAGCGGCGAGGATTGCCGCGGATCAGGAGAACAGGATGACGAAACGGACCCGCCGGAACCACACCCCGGCCTTCAAGGCGAAGGTGGCGATGGC
>CAIOBP010000010.1 GCA_903856295.1 uncultured Rhodospirillales bacterium
GCAGCCGGGCCTCCCTCCGTTCTTCGGACGCTTACGCGTCCTCATCACTCCGGGAGGCCCGGCTGCGCAGTATCAGCAAGCAATTAATTTACAGAAGCTAGTATGCACAAACGCCGAGGCCGAATGTCAGCAAGGAGAACATCACCAGTCCGGTGGAAATCGAAAAGACCACGTCGCCCTTGATGCCGTGGATCACGAAATCGGTGGCCGGGTAGGACAGCAAAAACGTGAACACCATCGAGCAGCCGAAGGTCATATACATGATCCGGCGGGCGCCGATTTTGTCGGACAACACGCCGCCGACGGCGCGGAACAGGCTGCCGGGAATCGAGTAGGCGGCGCCGAGCATCCCGGCGGACTCGATCGACAGGCCATAGCAGCCGACGTAATACCGGGGCAGCCACAGCGCCAAAGCGACGAAGGCGCCGAACACGAAGAAGTAATAGAGCGAGAAGCGCCAGACCTGGATGTTCTTGAGCGGCTCCAGCTGCTCCCGGATCGACGGCGACTGGATATTATGCTTCTTGCGATTGGCGATCACCGGGTCTTCATCCGTGGTCAGCCAGAACAGGATCGCGGTCACCGCCAGCACGCCGGCCCAGACCAGTGCCACCATCTTCCAGCCATAGGCGACCATCACGAACGGCGCGATGAACTTGGTCACCGCCGAGCCGACATTGCCCATGCCGAAAATGCCGAGCGCCGTGCCCTGCTTTTCCTTGGGAAACCAGCGTGAGGTGTAGGCGATGCCGACCGCGAACGAGCCGCCGGCCATGCCGACGCACAGCGCCGCCACCAGAAACATCTCGTAGGTCTTGACCGTGGACAGAAAAAACGTCGCGGCCGACGCCGACAGCATAACCAGGGTGAAGACCAGACGGCCGCCGTATCGGTCGGTCCAGATGCCGAGCATCAACCGCACCAGCGAACCGGTCAGGATCGGCGTGCCGACCAGCAGGCCGAACTCGGTTTCGTTCAGCCCGAGATCGCGTTTGATCTGGATGCCGATAATCGAGAAAATGGTCCATACTGCAAAACAAACCGTGAAGGCGGTCGTGCTCGCGACCAGCATCCGGGTTTGCTGTCCAGGGGTGACGTTAACCAGCGGGTTCATTGAGAGTCTTCTCTAGGGCAGAGTGTCTTGATTGTCGGGCCAAATGCGAATGCCGCCGAAACACCGCCAGCTCAAGGAATCCGAACCCGTGCTTCGAAGAGTGCCAAACAGGCCTAATTCGAACGTCTCGGACTCTTTGATTGTGCTCAGAGTGCTCCACATCAGGTTGTTCACCGTAAAACTCGGGAGAACCATAGCCAGGCCCTCGGCGCGATATCCTTGACATCGGTCAAGCGCAAACCCCGGTGGCATGAGGCCTTAGAATTGAAGCCGTCAATACTTGTTAATTTCTTGATACCAATCAGGCTTGGTCTTGATACATATCAAGGGCGGCCAACGCGGCCCGCGCGGAGCGTCTTGCAAAGACGGGCTCGGACAAGGGATGTCGTGCAATTAAATGGATTTTCTCGACCCCATAGGCTCCAGGAGCCCTCAGGAAACAGATTAACGCCGCCGACAAAGCGCCGCACCTTACTGTGACAACATGCGATCAGCACGCGAATAGCCCGAGTTCGCGCTTCCGGACATCCCGACAAATACTTGCACAGACCATTTTTTACCTTTAACGCCACCCTTTTGGCGCGAAGACATGCCGATCCGCCAACCGGTTGGCGCCCGCCCGATGCGACAGAATGTCGCGGCGAAGACGTGGGGATTGGCCTCGCTGCCCGATGACGGTAGTCAGATCGACAGGGCTACTCATGAACTGATCGGCCTGATCAAAAAAGCAGCAAAAGCACCGCCATTATAAAAAGCGGCAGGGACGCCGCCCTTTCTGGAAGTCGGGACCAGCGTTTCTGACAAGCTCAGAGGCCAGACGAAACATGCGCACACAAGACATATGTTTGATTCGGCACCTGCCATTCTTTGCCGACATTTCTCCAGATCAGCTTCCCGTTCTGATGGAATCGGCCTTGCTTCAGAGCGTGCAAGCCGGGGCGCAATTATTCAATCAAGGAGACATTCCGGATTTTCTTTATATCCTGCTTGCAGGAAAGGTCGAGCTTTTTGCGATTTCGGCAGATGGCCGTGAAAGTGTTATCGAAATAATTCTTCCCGTTGACAGCCTTATCCTGGCAGCTGTCCTGCTTGATACTCCCTACTTGATGGGCGCCCGAGTTCTAGAGCCGGCGCGCATCCTGATGCTGCCCGCCAAGCGCCTGCGATGCGAAATCACTCAGCGCCCCAAGCTCGCTTTGACGATGCTGGCGTCAATGGCGCACCAGTTCCGGTCCATGGTGAAGCAGGTTAAAGACTTGAAGCTCCGTTCAGGCACTCAGCGCCTGGCCGCCTACCTCTTACGTCTGTACCGCAGTTCCGGAGAGCAGATCACTTTGCCGGTGAGCAAAAAGATTCTGGCGGGACGACTCAACATGTCTCCCGAAAACCTGTCCCGAGCCTTTGTAACACTGAGAGACTATGGGGTATCCGTGAAAGGCAATGCCATTTTCTTGAGCGACGTCGCGAGACTTGAAGAATACGGTCTTCCCGACGTTCTGATCGACGATGCCGAACCCAGTTGAGACATGCCCCTCCAGCGGCGCCACGCCCCGGTTCCGCCATCGCCGAGCCGCCCGATTTCCAGGCCTCCGTCGAAATCATCCCTTGAAACCCGCACGGCCATGGCGGGGCACCGGCAACGAAGGCGCCTCGTTCGAGCACAGAGTCGAGCAGCGCCGGATAGACCTCGCCGATCTGGCGCTGCTGGAGGCAGCCGGTCATGGGCATTGACGCCCGTCCCTCTCCGACCAAAGCGGCAACCGCCGCCGTGTCACTGCGCATTCCCGCGCCCAGCCAACATCCAGACAAGAATAGCAAATCGACGCTCGTGAGAACCAAGAAGAAATCCCGCCATGGCCAGCACCATCGAGTTGAAACTGTCCTGCGGCAAAAGCGTGTTTGCCGAGACGGCGGATGTCTCCGGCCAGTTCACCCAACTGGCCGCCCCCAAGTCCGGTGGGCGCGGCTTGACCGATGTGGTTGCCGAGATGCGCGAGACGCTGACCGTGATCGCCAGCGAAAACGCCGCCGGCTGGGATATATCCTGCCGGGGGCTATCAGGTTGATCCTGGTCTGGTCACATGCCCATCAGGTGGCGGACGTCCTGCGGGCGCGGGTCGTGGGCAGGACCAAATCCTCACACACTTCCAGGCTGGCAAGGTGTGGCGACGATTCGACCAAGTCTTGATGCTCAGGCTGGACTATGACGGTGACGCGAAACGGAGGGCATCCTCATGCGTCAGTATATCGTTTCAATCCACGCCCCCGTGAAGGAGGCGACCGACAATCCGATTCCAGCCTCCGGCATTGGTGCGGTTTCAATCCACGCCCCCGTGAAGGAGGCGCCCTACTACTACAGTGGCACTTTCTGAATCCTGGCAATCTTTCTCCTGCTATGGCACCTGCGCGCGATGGCTTGGTGCCATCGCCTCCAGTTTGACCAACCAATGACGTAGTCGATTGAGCGAGCCAGGACCAAGACGAGATGTCCGAGCAGAAGCCTGATTTCTGGGATGCTCAAGGGAACC
>CAIOBP010000011.1 GCA_903856295.1 uncultured Rhodospirillales bacterium
GCCTGTTCGGCGTCGGCGACGCCTCGGTGATCCAGGCCCGTGAAGACCCGTGGGACGTCAATGCTCTGCCGGCCTATCCCAGCACCTTCGACGCCATCGAACTTCAGGACGGCTATTGTCAGGTGCGCGACCTCAAAATCGTTGGCGGCAATTCGGCGGTGAAGCTCTATGGCCGCACAGGGCCGTGCGTGAAGAACGTGATCGAGAACTTGACGATCTGGGACGCGGTGATCGGCATCACTCTCGATGGCTACGACGATACCCAGAAGCCCTGCTACTGGAACCACATTGCCCGAATTCTGATCGCCCGGCCGCGCCTGCACGGGGTGCTGATGACGGTGTTGTCGACCGGCGACACCCCGAACGCCAACAAGTTCCACGATGTCCGGGTCTATTCACTGTCGGCGCCGATGACCGGTTGCGGCTTCTTCCTCTCCACCGCCCGCTTCAACAACTCGTTCATCGACTGCGAGGCCAATCTGCATCCCGGCGCCGAGGCCTGCTTCAGGCTGGGAGCGATGACCGACCAGACCCGGATTCTCAATTTCTACGCCGAATGCTCCGGTGCAGTTCCTGGTATTCGGATCGACAACGGCTCGACCAACACCACGATCATCGGCCTGTTCTCCGCCACCGGCGGTGCTCCCATATGGGATACGACCGGCCATCGCGAGTACATGGCGTTTGCCGCCGGCTATCCTTCGACGGCTCTCCTGAAAGCCACGACGATAACAGACCTTTCCGTCGAGGGACTGAATTACGCCACCCGCTTCGTCGAGGGCCAGAGCACGGTAACGCCCGACTTCTCGGTGGCGCCGATGTGGCTGGTCAGCTCCTGGGCCGGCGCGGTTCAGGTCGTGCTGCCGTTGCCCGGCGACTGCCCCGGCCAGGTCGGCATCATCAAGAAGTCGGACAGTTCGGGGAATTCCGTCACCGTGACGTTGCCTGCGGGCTCTGGTCCCGATAATGGGGCGGTCGTTTTGCGGGCCTATGGCGACCACATTATGATTATCAGCAATGGAGCGGCGTGGCATCTTGTATCGCGCCACTACGACACGCCGATCGGCGGCTGGACCAATCCCAGCGGTTCGGCCTTCACCCGTGGGCCGTTCAACGCCGACGAGCTGGAAAACGTCGGCTTTTCTTATGATCGCAATGTTGTTAACAATCTCAATTACAGGCTCCACGACACCCGCGCTGTGCTCAGGGCGCTAATCCTCGATCTCAAGACCAAGGGCATCCTGGGAGATTGAAAGAAAGCGCCGACGGCGGCGAACCGAGGCTCAAACCTGCCGCCGGCACCAAGTTTGTCTGATTCACAATGTCCAAGACCCCCGCGAGCACCCTACGCGCTCGCCCGCATCGCCACGGCCCGCCGCCGCACAGTCCCGAATCGACGTTTGAATGTACCGGTCTCACCGGCAAAAGCGAGTCCTGCGTTGATGGGCGGGGAGCCTCGGTGATTCCCGACATCAAGGGCCGATATCCGAACCTTCCGCATCAGGTTCCGAGACGGGCTGGGTTCTCCGGGCATCTTTTCGTTCCTTTTGGGCCAACTTCTTTGCCCGCCGTGCTGCCGCTACCTCTTCAATGGTGCGCACAACCTCAGGACGTTCCATCTTGAAGCGTTTCCAGTAGCAATGCTCGATGAACTCAGGCAGGGGCGCTTTCCAAGGCTCCTGCTTGTGATTGTCCAGTTTGCCGAATTTCTTCGGGTTCAGGCCAAGCTCGCGCGCCATCTGCACCTGAACGTGGGAGAGGCGGAAGCGCTGCCGCGCGTCGATCCAGACCGCGAGATCGGCGGGGATGACGGGCTTGTTCATTCGGGTACCTGACAGCGCTGCCGGCTGACCGTGATGGCATCACGCTCCGCCGCTGCGAGAGCAGGCCAGAAGGCGCTTTTGCGGCGGTGAACATCGCGCAGCCTGGCCATGAAGTCGGAATGGCTCCCGTGACCAAGCCAGTCGGTGACCCGGCCTGCCAAGTGTTCAGCCTTGCAGATATATCTGGCGGCGTGATGATAGGCAGGGGAGTGCCGGGCGTCCAGAATCGCCTCCGCCAGCACACGGGTGAGCAGCACCGTGGCCAGAGGCTGAGCGTCTTCCAGGACATCGGCCAACGGCATGAGCTGGTCATGGGCGCGGCCGTCGATATCGCAGGCTCGTGTTACCACCAGAGTCTCGGCGGCGGCGGTGTCGGGCAGGCCGACCAGGAATTCCAGCGCAGCGTTGGCATCACCGTGGCCCAAGGCAGTCGCCACCGCCCGTTGGCGAGCTGGTTCACGATCCGCGACCGGGAGAGCCTCGAGATAGGCCCGGAACTGGTCGATGCGCAGGCGCTCGCACACGTCCTTCCAGCGTGCCCGTTGTGCTTCCTCGAAGCGGCCGAGCGCCAGAAAGGCGGCGATCCGCACGTCGGGCGCACGGCCGGCGGCCCGGCCAATCGGCGCAGCCCGGTCGAGCCACGCCAGCGCCTCAGCCGGACGTCCGGCGGTGACCAGCCGTTCGGCGATCTCGACTGCCCGCCGGTCGGCACTACCGGTCGCCTGGACCAAAGCTATGAAGCCGTCGACATCGCCCAGAGCGTCGGCAACATCCTGCAAAGCGTAAAGCCAGACACCCCGTCGGTAGTCGCTGCCGGCGGGTTCGCGATCGAGTTCGGCCTGGATCAGCCGTCGCAGTTCCGTCAGCCCCGCCGACCCGAGCGCCTCCCGAAAGGCGGTCAGGACATTCTGCTTGATGCCATAATCGTCGGTGGCGATCTCGTGCAGGACCAGCGCCGCCAGTTCTCGATGGTCGCGAGCAGACACCGCCACCCAAGCCGCGCCCCAGACTGTGACCGTTTCGGCGTAGGCTTTACCGACGCGGCCCGAACTGTCGTCCACCCGCTTCATGACCATGCCACTGGTCCCAACCAGGGAGCTGAGCAGCGAGGTGACGGTTTCTGGTGAGACGTCGAGGAAGGCATCAAGGGTAACGCGGCGCAGATTATCGATGCGTCCGGCCAGCGTCGCCGCCTCGTCCCAGGCGTAAAAGCCGCGTTCCTCGACCAACTCCCGGATACCGCGATTCAGCGCCGACACCATCGCGTCGCTGCCCTTGTGAACCGCTGCCATCAGGCGCAGGCGTGCGGCCAGATCATTGTCTTCGGCGGCGTATTCCAGCAGGAGAACTGCCAGTGGCCGGGCGCCGACCGCCGTCAGTTCGTCGATGAAGGATTCTGTCGCTGGGTCCATCACGGCGTCGCTTTGCTGGCTGTGGGAAGGTCGGCGGCGCGCCGCAGCACGCCCGCGCTCCGTTCGAAGAGTGAAACCGTGCGTTCGGGCAACAGGCAGGGCGTTCGTTCCCAGCGGAGATACAGATTATCTCAGCATAGTACTGTACCCATCCGGCCAGGACCGCAGGGTAAATCGGGTCAGGCGGCCTTTGCCAGCTCTGTCACTGCGGGCTTGCCCCAGTTCCACGGCAATAGCTCGTGGAGGCGTGACGCCGGATGATCGCTGATTCGGCGCAGGACGTCGGCGAGCCAGGCTTCGGGATCGATGTTGTTTAGTTTTGCAGTCACAATCAGGGTATACATGGCGGCGGCTCTTTGTCCGCCCCGGTCTGAGCCACAGAATGTCCAATTTTTTCTTCCGACCGCAATGCAGCGCAGGGCTCTCTCGGCGGCGTTGTTTGTCAGACAGATTTTACCATTTTCGAGGAAGCGGGTGAAGGCGCCCCAGCGGTTGAGCATGTAATCCATGGCCTTGGCGACGGGGTTGTGATGCGAGAGCTTGGCGCGTTCGGTGCGCATCCAACTTTCCAGCTCTTCGACCCGGGGTTTAACATATTCCTTGCGCAGTTTCAGGCGTTCATCTTCAGGCAATCCGATCAGGGGGCGTTCCAGATCGAAGATGATATCGATCAGGCGTACGGCTTCGAAGGCAAGTGGAGAAATCGTGGCTATTTTCTTCTGAGATCGCGCAGTTGCGGCTTTGGCAACATCGGCGAGAACGAAGAGCTTTCTCCGGCCATGGCTCCAACACGCCGCTTCGGTGATAGGGCCTGGTCTTCGTTTTCCGTCATAGAGTTGATCATATCCGGCATAGGCATCGGCCTGGAGAATGCCTCTGAAATCCGTGAGATGGCCGGCCGGGTGCTCTCCCGCCCGGTCTGGGGAGTAGAAAAACACGGCGGCGGGCGGGGCCTGACCGCCGAAGGGGCGGTCGTCGCGAACATAAGTCCATAATCGGCCAGTGACGGTCTTAATCTTGGCCAGCACCGGCACCGTGGTGTCGTCGCCATGGATTCGCTCGCCGCTCATGACATGCTGGCGGATCAGTTCGGTCAGCGGCGCCAGGGTCGCGGTGCTGGCGCCAACCCAATCCGCCAGAGTCGAAACGCTGAGGTCGAGCCCTTCACGCCCGAAGCCATCGGACTGACGGTTTAAGGGCTGGTGGTTGCCGTACTTGGCGTAGAGGATCATCGCCAGCAGACTGGGGCCGGCCCGGCCGCGCATGATCGGATAAAACGGTGCCGGCTCCTGGGTGATCTTTTCGCAGCGCCGGCAACTGAATTTTTCCCGCACGGTCTGGATCACCTTGTAGCGACGCGGAATAACTTCCAACGTCTCGGTGATGTCCTCGTCGATCTTGGAAAGCTTGCCGCCACAGTCGGGGCAGGCGCAGGGGCTGGGCAGCACATTGCGCTCGCGCGGCAGATGGGCAGGCAGCGGGCCTCGCGCTGGGCGCTTGCGGGTGAAGCTCTTGACCACGGTTTCGGCCTGCTTGGCCTTGACGGCTGCTGCCGCGACCGCCGCTATGGCCTCGTCTTCGCTGGCAGACGATTCCAGCTCTTCGAGCTGCAGCTCCACCTGGTCGAGCAAGTTGCGGCCGCGTTCCGAGCGCTGACCGAACTGTTCGCGCCGAAGTTTGGCGATCTGGAGCTTGAGATGCTCGACCATCATCTCGGCACCCACGGCCCGCGCCTTTACCTGAGCAATCTCAGCACGAGCCCCGGTCAGCGCGGCGCGCAGGCTCTCGA
>CAIOBP010000012.1 GCA_903856295.1 uncultured Rhodospirillales bacterium
CAGCCGAGGCATGAGCGGCGAGGGGGCGAAATCGGTCGCCTACGAGGTGGTGGCGAAGGCGGTGAACAAGTCGATCGGCAAGAAGATCAGCGCCGAGTTCGTCAAGCAGATCATCCTGTCCCAGTAAAGCTCAGCCGGGCGATGCACTCTTGACATGATGCCCCGTGCTTTTGACGCGATTCAGTGCGTGCCGGTGTTGGCCGCGCCTGCGCTCGCGTGCCACGCGACGCGGATGACCTGACCGAAGAGCCGGGTCACCGGCATAACGATCACCGGCATAACGGTGTCGACCTGTTGGGGGATAAGCCTGGTGGCGGGGCGGGGCGCCCCGCCTCCGACAAGCCTCTCCGTCGCGAGGCGGCCGGGGGGTGGGGGCGGCCCTCAGGTGTCGAGGAAGCTGCGCAGCTTGCGCGAGCGGCTGGGGTGCTTGAGTTTGCGCAGGGCCTTAGCTTCGATCTGGCGGATGCGCTCGCGGGTGACCGAGAATTGCTGGCCGACCTCTTCGAGGGTGTGGTCGGTGTTCATGCCGATGCCGAAGCGCATGCGCAGCACCCGCTCCTCGCGTGGGGTCAGGCTGGCCAGCACGCGGGTGGTGGTCTCACGCAGATTGGCCTGGATCGCGGCATCCAGCGGCAGCACGGCGTTCTTGTCCTCGATGAAATCGCCGAGATGGCTGTCTTCCTCGTCGCCGATCGGGGTCTCGAGGCTGATCGGCTCCTTGGCGATCTTCAGGACCTTGCGCACCTTTTCCAGCGGCATCAGCAACCGCTCGGCCAGTTCTTCCGGGGTCGGCTCGCGGCCGATCTCGTGGAGCATCTGGCGGCTGGTGCGCACCAGCTTGTTGATGGTCTCGATCATGTGCACGGGAATGCGGATGGTCCGGGCCTGATCGGCGATCGAGCGGGTGATCGCCTGCCGGATCCACCACGTGGCGTAGGTCGAAAACTTGTAGCCCCGGCGGTACTCGAACTTGTCCACCGCCTTCATCAGGCCGATGTTGCCTTCCTGGATCAGATCGAGGAATTGCAGGCCGCGGTTGGTGTATTTCTTGGCGATCGAGATCACGAGGCGCAAATTGGCCTCGACCATTTCCTTCTTGGCCCGGCTGGCTTCTTTCTCGCCCTTCTGCACCGTCGAGACGATGCGGCGGAACTCGCCGATCGGCAACCGCACTTCCTCGGCGATGCCGACGATGCCTTCGCGCAGCCGCGCCGCTTCCTCGCCATGACGCTCGACCATCCGGCCCCAGCCCTTGCCGGGCAGCGCCTTGACCCGCTCCAGCCAGTTGGGGTCGAGTTCGTAGCCATAGTAATGGGTGAGGAAGTCCTCGCGCTTGATCTTGCAGTCGGTGGCGAGGCGCAGCAGCTTGCCCTCGTGACTGGTCAGGCGGCGGTTGAGACTGTAGAGCTGTTCGACCAGTTGTTCGATACGGCCGTTATTGAGCCGGACTTGATTGACCAGCTCTATCATCTCGCCCTTGAGACGATCATACTTCTTGTCGGACTGGCGGCTGGTGTCCTCGCCCTTCTGAATCGCCGCGAGCCGGCTCTCGTGGAGCTTGTGCAGGCGCTCATAGGTGATGGCGATGGCGGCGAAGGTTTCCAGCACCTGGGGCTTCAGGGCGGCTTCCATCGCCGAGAGCGACATGCCGTTCTCGTCGTTGTCGGGATCGCCCTCGACTTCGATGTCGATTTCCGGTTCGGGTGGCTCGGGTGCGCTCTCGTCGCCGCCATCCTCGCCGGCGGCGGCGGGGTCCTTCGCGGCCGGGGGCGCGGGGGCCGCCACCGGGACCGGCGGTTCGGCGATCGGCGCGCCGAGTTCGACCTCGGCCTCGAGACCGGGCACCAGGATGTCGACCGGGATGCCGTCCACCACCAGCCCCTCGACCTGACCGAACGGGCTGGTGCCGAAGGTGGCGTCGAGATCGATGATGTCGCGCAGCAGCATCTTGCCCTCTTTGAGGGCGTCGTGCCAGGCGATGATGGCGCGGATGGTCAGCGGCGACTCGCAGATCGCGCCGATCATCATCTCGCGCCCGGCCTCGATGCGCTTGGCGATGGCGATTTCGCCCTCGCGCGACAGCAGCTCCACCGAGCCCATCTCGCGCAGGTACATGCGCACCGGATCGTCGGTGCGGCCGATATCGTCATCGTCGAGATTGCCGGACTGGCGGGGTTCGCCATCGGTGGCGGGCTCGGGAGCGGCGGCGTCGTCGGTCTCTTCGGACTCGATGACGTTGATGCCCATCTCCGAGAGCATGGCCATGGTGTCCTCGATCTGCTCCGAGGACGACTGATCTTGGGGCAGGGCGGCGTTCAGCTCGTCATAGGTGACGTAGCCGCGCTCCTTGCCCTTGGCGATCATCTTTTTGACGGCCTGGACCAGACCGTCCATCAGCGGCCCCTCGCCGCCTTCTTCTCGAGTCTCAGGAACTTCCGCTCTGTTCGTCGCTTTGGTGGCCATGCAATTCCTGCCCTCAAGAAAACCGTACCGACCGCGCGCCGGAACCACGGGTTCGCGCAATACGCACAACACGCCTGGAGCGACCCCGACGGACCGCCGCGATCCGACCAGTTCACCCGAGACGTTCAGAGCCATGCCGTGCGGCGCCTGACGTTGTCACCACACCAGCCGGAGACAATTGGCCATGAACGGCGGCAGCGTCAAGCCCGAACTCTCCCGACTCGGGTTTTGCGCAGCGCTGCGGCTGCGTTTTCCCTCAGTCCTGATCGTCGAACCCCGGGGGCGGCGCCTCCAACTCGCCGCGCAGTACCATGACCCGCGACAAGTTCTGGGCTGTGGTGTGCGTGCCGAGCTGACGCCCCGCCTCCTGAAGTTCGCGGCCGACGCGGGCCTTGCATAAAGTGGCGTAGACATCGGCCAGACCGCGCCGGGCGGTTTCCGAGTCGGCGCCGGGCAGGGCGAACCGCGCATGGACATATGTAGTGCCGCTGAGCAGATCGTCGAGGGTCTCGCCGTCGCCCTGGCCACGAATGCGCTGGCACAGGGCCTCGGAGGACGGGGGCTCGGCGGCGGCGGCGATCAGGGCGTGGCGCAGGGCGTCCAGGCCGGGCTCGGGAATCTCGGTGTGGGCGAGTTGCTCGTGATACTCCTCGAGCAGCTCGGGATGGTTGATCAGGGTGGCCAGCAGAATGCGCGGCCAGAGCCAGGCCCCGGCCCGGGGGCGCTGTTGCGGCGGCCCGCCGGTGGCGGCGGTCGGCTTCGGACGCGGCGCG
>CAIOBP010000013.1 GCA_903856295.1 uncultured Rhodospirillales bacterium
CGGCGCCGCGGCCGGCGCCGCGGCCGGCGCCGCGGCCGGCGCGGGCGCGGCGTCTTGCGCCTCGTCGGCCTCGGACATCAGCGCTGCCCTTCAGACTTGCGGCCAGCGGGACCATTGTTGAGCGCCGAGACCAGATCGCCGAAGGCGCTTGGTCCCGACGACGCCTCGCGGGAACGATCACGCCCGCCACCACCGCCCCGGTTCGACGAGGGCGCGGAATCCCTGCGCGCCCGCTCGCGGCCGGAATGATCGCCGGAGGACCGGTTCGGCTCTTCCCGTCGCTGCGGCCGGTGGGCCTGCTGGGGAGCGGGCTTCGCCGCCGAAGGCTGCGGCCGCGCCACCGGCGGCGGCACCGACAGCGGCCCGGCCTCGACGACGGTGAGAGGCACGCGGGTCAGCTTCTCGATGTCGCGCAGATAGGCCCGCTCCTCGCCGAGATCGCAGAACGCCACCGCGACCCCCGCGGCCCCGGCCCGGGCGGTGCGCCCGATGCGATGGACGTAACTCTCGGGAATATTGGGCAATTCGAAATTCACCACATGGGACACGCCATCGATATCGATGCCCCGCGCCGCGATGTCGGTGGCCACCAGCACCCGGACCTCACCGGCACGGAAGCCCTCGAGTGCCGCCTGCCGGGCGCTCTGGGACTTGTTGCCATGAATCGCCGCCGCCGGAACATTGGCCTTTTCCAGATGCTCGGCGACCTTGTTGGCGCCATGCTTAGTCCGGGTGAACACGATCACCCGATCCATGCTGGGGTCCTTGCCGAGCATGTCGACCAGCAGATGCCGCTTGCTCGCCGCCGGAACGAAGATCACCCGCTGCTCGACCAGTTCGACGGTGGTCGCGACCGGAGCCACCTCGACCCGCGCCGGATTCTTCAGCAACCGGGCCGCGAGAGCGCTGATTTCCACCGGCATGGTCGCCGAGAAGAACAGGGTCTGACGCTTGGCCGGCAGCGTCGCGATCACCTTGCGGACGTCGTGGATGAAACCCATGTCGAGCATGCGGTCGGCCTCGTCGAGCACGAAGACCTCAAGCCGGTCGAGACGGACATGCCCCTGATTCATCAGATCGAGCAAACGGCCGGGAGTGGCCACCAGAATATCGAGGCCACCACGCAGCGCCGTCACCTGGGGAGCCTGACCGACTCCGCCGAAAATCACCGCCGAGCGCAAGGACAGGCCGGAGCCATAGGCCGTGATGCTTTCCCGTATCTGGATGGCGAGTTCCCGCGTCGGGGTCAAAATCAGCGCCCGCACCCGGCCGGCATGCACCCTTTCATGGGGCTCGGAAAGGCGTTGCAGAATCGGCAGCGTGAACGCCGCCGTCTTGCCGGTTCCGGTCTGGGCGATGCCCAGCAGGTCGCGGCCGAGCAAGGCCGGCGGAATCGCCCCGGCCTGAATCGGGGTCGGTGTCCGATATCCCTGGGCGATCAAAGCCTGCTGGATTTCGGGTCGGAGAGACAAATCGGAAAAGAGGGTCATATATTCCCTGGTCGCGCGCTACGCCATTCCCCGCCTCAACCCAAAATCCCGCCGGGGTTTGGTCGAGTTGGTGAAGCGATTGGTTCGATGGCGCCTGAGGGCCACCGCCGCGCGCGAGCCGGAAGGGGCCAGATGAAAAAACTCCTGGCCACCCCGGGCGGCCAGAAAAGAAATGTCCCGCCAATCCGGCGGAAACTGCCGAATGATGTGACAGCAATCGTCCCCCGGGTCAACACCAATAAATTTCGATGTCACATTTTCGCTGAGTTTTCGAGAGACGAAGCAGCATCTTCAGAGGCGCGCCAGCCATAATGATCGCACAATAGCGATCATTATTGGCCGGACCGCAGCCTTTGAACACTCACGACGCCTTGCGCCGGGCCGGACGACCGGCGCCACGGCCGAGACCGATCTTCTTGGCGAACTCGGAACGCTGGGCGGCGTAGTTGGGCGCGACCATCGGATAATCCGAGGGCAAATTCCACCGCGCCCGGTATTCATCGGGGGACAAATCGTAGGTCGAGCGCAAATGACGCTTCAGCATCTTCAGCTTCTTCCCGTCCTCCAGACAAATGAGATATTCGGCGGTGACCGACTTGCGCACGGACACCGCCGGCTTGAGAGGCTCGGCCTCCGCCTCGGCCGGGGCGCTGTTCAATCCAGTCAAAGACGAAAAAACGGTATTGATTGCATCGGGAATCTGCTGGGCCGGAAGCACATTCTTGCTGACGTAGGCCGACACGATGCCAGCGGTCAAACGCAGCAGCGCACTCTCCGAAAGGCCGTCGTGCTGTTGATCACTCATTGTGGGACATCCGATTTTTAATTAACTGATCCGATCCGATTCGCATATCACGATTTACCTGTCAATAAAATTTCGACACCCAATAGGGACTTTATTGAGAAACCCCAGAAGTTAACACCTTCGGGCAAGTCAGGGTTTGTGCAAATGGCGCACACCTGCGCGGCATCGATAATCATTACCGAACTGTAGTGGGGGGATGCCGCCGGCTTTCGCAGGCTCCGCAGGGCGCTACTGGAACAGGATTCGGGCGCCCCGTAATGAGCCGCCGCCATTATCGCCATCGCCGGGGAGGTTGTCACCGGCGGACATCACACGCCAAAGTCGGGCCGAAGTCAGGCGGCGACCGACGTTTTTGCTGTAAAGTTTTCATCTCTTTGTGCCAGAGTGTGCGCGCCCGCCGATATGTGGTAGTGTCCGGCTGCCTTGTTCGGGGCGGGTTTTTGGTGTCTGGGGTTTCTGGGTATGTCATCCGCTGTCATCGCCATAGCTGCCGACCACGCCGGGTTCGGGCTGAAGCAGGAGTTGTGCGCCCTGCTCACCGATCGGGGCTTCGAAGTTCTGGACCTGGGCACCGATGGCCTTGAGTCGGTGGATTATCCGGATTTCGCCGACAAAATGGCCCAGGCCATCAATCAGGGCCACGCCGGCCGGGGGGTTTTGGTCTGCGGTTCGGGAATCGGCATCGGCATCGCCGCGAATCGGTTTCCCGGCATCCGCGCCGCCACCTGCACCGACGCCACCATGGCGCGGCTGGCCCGCGCCCACAACGACGCCAACGTGATCTCGCTCGGCTCGCGAATCATCGGGTTCGAAACCGCGCGCGACTGCGTGCTCACCTTCCTCGCCACCCCCTTCGACGGCGGCGAGCGTCATCAACGCCGCATCGACAAGCTAGGTTGAGCTTTGGTCCCCTCCTCACCTATACGTATGTCACCTTCAGAGACCATCACAGGATTGCCCGTCATGACCATCCCGGCTTCCGCCAGCGCCCTTTCCGAAGACGCGCGCCGCTTGTTCGGAGTCCCCCTGGCCGAGTCCGATCCCGAACTGGCCCAGACGCTGCGCCACGAGTTGGCCCGCCAGCAGGACCAGATCGAACTGATCGCCTCGGAGAACATCGTCTCACGGGCGGTGCTTGAGGCCCAGGGCTCGGTTCTGACCAACAAATACGCCGAGGGCTATCCGGGCAAGCGCTACTATGGTGGTTGCGAATGCGTCGACGTCGCCGAGCAGCTGGCCATCGACCGCGCCTGCAAGCTGTTCGGCTGCTCCTACGCCAATGTTCAGCCCAACTCGGGCTCCCAGGCCAATCAGGCGGTGATGCTGGCGCTGCTTCAACCGGGCGACTGCGTCCTCGGTATGTCGCTGGCGGCCGGCGGCCACCTCACCCACGGCGCCCCGCCCAACCTCTCGGGCAAGTGGTTCAAGGCGGTGCAGTACGGCGTGCGCAAGGAAGACGCGCGGATCGATTATGATGAGGTCGAGCGACTCGCCCGCGAGTCCAAGCCGAAACTGATCATCGCCGGCGGTTCGGCCTATCCCCGCGCCATCGATTTCGCGCGCTTCCGGGCGATCGCCGACGCCGTTGGCGCTTATTTCATGGTCGACATCGCCCATTGGGCCGGGCTGATCGCGGCCGGCATCTATCCCAATCCCTTCCCCCATGCCCATGTCGTCACCACCACCACCCACAAGACCCTGCGCGGTCCGCGCGGCGGCATGGTGCTGGCGAATGATCCCGAGATCGGCAAGAAGATCAATTCGGCGGTGTTCCCCGGCCTTCAGGGCGGGCCGCTGATGCATGTCATCGCCGGCAAGGCGGTGGCGTTCGGCGAGGCGCTGCGCCCCGAGTTCAAGACCTATGCCCAGGCGGTGCTCGACAACGCCCGGGCGCTGGCCAAGGTGCTTCAGGCCGGCGGGCTCGACATCGTTTCGGGCGGCACCGATTGCCACATCGTGCTGGTCGACCTGCGGCCGAAGAACCTCACCGGCAAGGCCGCCGAGGCCAGCCTGGAACGCGCCGGCATGACCTGCAACAAAAACGGCGTACCCTTCGACCCCCAGAAGCCGATGATCACCTCGGGCGTCCGGCTCGGCAGTCCGGCCGCGACCACCCGCGGCTTCGGTGTCGCCGAATTCGAGCTGACCGGGCGGCTGATCGTCGAGGTTCTGGACGGGCTGGCGGCGAGCAATTCCGGCGACAACGGCGCGGTCGAGGCGTCGGTGCGGGAGCGGGTCAAAGCCCTGTGCCAGCGCTTCCCGATCTACCCCACCCTCTAAACCCTTCAGGCCACCCAAGCGGCGAGGTACACTCATGCGTTGTCCGTTCTGTGGTAACGACGACACCCAGGTCAAGGACTCGCGCCCGACCGAAGACAACGCGGCGATCCGCCGCCGCCGCTTCTGTCCGGCCTGCAATGCCCGGTTCACCACCTTCGAGCGCGTGCAGTTGCGCGAATTGACGGTGGTGAAAAGCGCCGGCGCGCGCGAACCCTTCGATCGGGACAAATTGCTGCGCTCCATGCGCATCGCGCTGCGCAAGCGGCCGGTGGATGCCGACCGTATCGATCGTGTGATCAACTCCCTGGTCCGCCAGTTGGAATCCTCGGGGGAAAACGAAATTCCCTCCAAGACCATCGGCGAGATGGTGATGAACCATCTGGCGGCGCTCGATCAGGTGGCCTACGTCCGCTACGCCTCGGTGTACAAGGACTTCCGGGAGGCCTCCGACTTCAACGAGTTCGTCGGTAATTTGCGTCCCGAGCCTCTTTCCCTGGGCAACTGATGGCGCCTTCCGAGGACCAGCGCTTCATGACTGCGGCGCTGGCGCTGGCCCGGCGTGGTTTGGGCTCGGTTTGGCCCAACCCGGCGGTGGGGTGCGTGATCCTGTGTGATGGCGTGGTGGCCGGGCGCGGCTGGACCCAGCCCGGCGGTCGGCCCCATGCCGAAACCGAGGCGCTGGGCCGGGCCGGCGCGGCGGCGCGCGGCGCCACCGCTTACGTCAGCCTCGAGCCCTGCAACCATCACGGCAAGACCCCGCCCTGCTCCGAGGCGCTGATCGCCGCCGGCATCCGGCGGTGCGTCGTCGCCTGCGAAGACCCGGACCCACGGGTCTCGGGCTCCGGCGTCGCCCGCCTGCGCGCGGCGGGGATTGCCGTGGAAACCGGCGTTCTCGCCAACGAGGCCCGCGCCCTCAACCAGGGCTTTTTTCTCAGGGTCGAGCATCGCCGGCCGCTGGTGACGCTCAAGCTGGCCACCAGCCTCGACGGCCGCATCGCCACCCACACGGGGCACAGCCAGTGGATCACCGGCGCCACCGCCCGCGCCTGGGGCCACGGCCTGCGCGCCAGCCATGATGCGATTCTAATCGGCAACGGCACCGCCCAGGCCGACGATCCCGAACTGACCTGCCGCCTGCCCGGCCTCGCCCGGCGCTCCCCGGTGCGGGTGGTCGCCGACAGCCATTTGTCGCTGTCCCTGACCTCGAAGCTGGCGCGCGGCGCCCGCGACATCCCCTTGTGGATCGCCTGCCGCAGCGACGCCGATCGCGCCCGCATCGCGGCCTTCGGCGCCTGCGGTGCCGAGTTGCTGACCATCGACAGCGGCGCTCCCGGCACCATCGGCGCTCCGGCGCTGCTGGCCGCGCTGGCCGATCGCGGCATCACGCGGGTGCTGGTCGAGGGCGGCAGCCGGCTGGCCGGCTCGCTGCTGCGCGACCGGTTGGTCGACCGGCTGGAATGGTTCCGCGCCCCGCGGCTGATCGGCGGTGACGGCCTGGCCGCGGTCGCCGCTTTCGGAGTTGACACCCTCGAGATCGCCACTACCTTCGATTGCGTCGGCGTCCGCCGGGCCGGCGACGATCTGTGGGAAAGTTTCGTTCGCAGGAATACGTAACGGGGTCTGGAGCCCACGGCCCCAGCCGGGTCCAGGGGCGGCGCCCCGGGAGAATCGAAAGAGCGCGCGATGAACGCAGAACTACTCGCCAGATATGACGGGGCGCGGGTGCCGCGCTACACCAGCTATCCCACCGCCCCCCATTTCACCCCGTCGGTCGGACCCGACCGGCTTTTGGACTGGCTGGGCCGGCTGAACGGCGGCACTCCGGCCTCGATTTATCTGCACATCCCGTTCTGCGAGAGCATGTGCTGGTATTGCGGCTGCCATACCAAGGTGGTGGCGCGCTACCAGCCGATCACCGAGTATCTGGAGCAGCTCCGGCGCGAGATCGACCTGATCGCCGACGCCATTCCCGGACGGTTGCGGGTCGGTCACCTGCACTGGGGCGGCGGCACGCCCAACATGGTGGCACCCGATGATTTCTCGGCGGTGATGGCGGCGATCCGCGCCCGCTTCGACTTCACGCCCGGCGCCGAGGTGGCGACCGAGATCGATCCGCGCACATTGACCCCGGCCCATGTCGCGGCGATGGCGGCCAGTGGCATCACCCGCGCCAGCCTCGGCGTCCAGGATTTCGACGCCGGAATTCAGCAATCGATCAACCGCGTCCAGCCCTTCGAGCAGACCCGCGAGGCGGTGGAGCGGCTGCGCGCCGCCGGCATCGGCGCCATCAACCTCGACCTGATGTACGGCCTGCCCGGCCAGACCGAGGCGCATTGCCGGCACAGCGCCGAACTGGCGCTGTCGCTTCGCCCCGACCGGCTGGCGGTGTTCGGCTACGCCCATGTGCCGTGGATGAAGAGCCACCAGAAGATGATCGACGAGGCGGCGCTGCCCGACGCCATCGCCCGCTGGCGCCAGTTCGCGGTGATCTCGCAAACCCTGGTCGCCGGCGGCCAGCAGGCGATCGGCCTCGATCACTTCGCCCGCGCCGAGGACGCCATGGCGGTGGCCCAGCGCGCCGGCCGGCTGCGCCGCAACTTCCAGGGCTACACCACCGACGAGTCCGAGGTGCTGCTCGGCTTCGGCGCCTCGGCGATCGGCGCCCTGCCCGAGGGCTATGTTCAGAACAGCCCCGATTATCACAAATACGAATCCGCGATCGCCGCCGGCCGCCCGGCCACCACGCGCGGGTTGGCGCTGACCGCCGAAGACCGCCTGCGCCGCGACCTGATCGAGCGGCTGATGTGCGATCTGACCGTCGATCTGGAGCCGATTACGGCCCGCCACGGCGCCGCCGCCGACCATTTCGACACCGCGCTCGCGGGGTTGGCCGGGTTGGCCGCCGACGGTCTGGTAACCATCGCCGGCCGGCGCATCACGGTGCCCGAGAGCGCCCGGCCGCTGGTCCGCCTTGCCGCCGCCGCTTTCGATCCCTACCTTGTGCCCAGTCAGGAAAGCGGCGCCGCCAAACATTCCCGGGCGATCTGATGCCGCCGACGCCCTCATATCCGGGAGACCCCATGTCATGAAGCCGGTCATCACCATTCGCCACGTCCAGTTCGAGAGCCTGGGGCTGCTTGAGGATGTGCTGGCCGAACGAAAGAACTGGCAGGTCCAGGTTCTCGACGCCGGAGTCGATGATCTCACCGCGTTCGATCCCCTTGAGCCCGAACTGCTGGTGGTACTGGGCGGGCCGATCGGCGCCTATGAGCAGGAAACCTACCCGTTCCTCACCGAGGAGGTGCGCATTCTTGAGGCCCGGCTGAGGGCCGGCCGGCCGGTGCTCGGCATCTGCCTGGGGGCGCAACTGATGGCGGCGGCGCTGGGCGCGCGGGTCTATCCGGCGCCGGCCAAGGAAGTCGGCTGGGCGCCGGTCGCGCTCACTCCGGCCGGCTTGGCCTCGCCGCTCCGTCACCTCGCGGATGGCGTGCCGGTGCTGCACTGGCACGGCGACACCTTCGATCTGCCCGACGGCGCCACCCTGCTGGCCGCCACCGACCTCTGCCCCAATCAGGCCTTCAGCTATGGCCCGGCGGCGCTCGGGCTGCAATTTCATCTCGAGGTGGTGCCGGGTGAGATCGAGCGCTGGCTGATCGGTCACGCCTGCGAGATCGCCGCGCTCAAAACCGGCGCCACGGTAGCCAGCTTGCGGGCGGATACCCGGAAGCTGGGGCCGGGGCTGACTGTGCCTGCCACGGATATTTTCCGGGACTGGGTGGGACAGGTTCACGGTTAGAGCGGATCGCGAAGAGGCGGCATCGCCTCGTAGCGTGAATCCGCTCTAGAATCATATAGTTATAGAGCGGTGACCGATCCGACTTGATCGGACACCGCTCTAAAAAGGCCAGGGCGTTGCCCTGGACCCACCAAAGGCCGGCGGCCTTTGGAAACCGGGAGGGGGGGGGCTAGCGGACTGCGATCGCGCCGAGGCAAAATACGCCGTAGAGCCAGCCGACTTGCGCCAGGGCGAGGCCGCCGACCGCGCCCCGGCTGAAGGCCAGAAACAGACCGCAGATCGACAGGCTGGTCACCGCCGCCGCCACCAGCAGTGGTGCGTCGAGCATCCAGGGGGTGAAGAACAGGCCGAACGCGGTCGGAATGGTCGCCTGGATCATCATCGCGCCGCTAATGTTGGCCAGAGCGAGGCGTTCCTTGCCCTGACGCACCCAGATCAGCGCGTTCATGGTTTCCGGCAATTCGGTGGCGATCGGGCTCAACAGCAACGCCGTCAGTTGCGGGCTGATCCCCAGCCACGGCCCGACCGCTTCCAGTTGACCGACGAACAGCCGCGAGGCGAAGAATATCACCACGGTGGCGGCAACGGTCTGGAGCAAAATCCAGCCGAGGTGCGGGGTCTGGTCGCGGGGACGGATGCTGAGCGGCTCGAGTTCCCCCTCCGCGTCTCCGCCCCCGCCTTTCATCTCGGTCCAGAAATAGCCGGCGTACGCGGCGAGGAAGGCCCAGCCCAGCCACGGCTTGATCGAGAACGCCACCAGCCCGAGTGCGATCTTGAACACGAAGATGCCGAGGAACCACATCTGGTCGCGGGCCAACCGGCTGCCGTCAACCTCGACGAAGGCCCGCCGTCCTCGCCCCAGCCGCTGCCCGTAAATCAGCAAACAAACCCCGACAATGGCGTAGGCCACCGTGCTGAGGGCCAGCGGCCCGCCGAGCGCGGCGCCGATGCCGATCTGTTTCTGGGCATCGTGATCGCTGAAGGCCGTGGCCACCAGCGTCACCACGCTCTCGGGCAAGGCGGTGCCAAAGGCGGCGAGAATGGTTCCGGTGGCGGTCTGGCTGATCTCAAGCCGGCGCCCCAGCCACTCGACGCCATTCACGAAGCTCTCGCAGGACAGATAAATCACCCCCGCCGATGCCAGCAGAAGAGCAAAAGTCACAATCATCACGGGCACCGGACGGAGGGGAAAAGCGCCGCGACCCTAGACGGCTGGCCTTGGAAAATCAAGCAGATAGCCGAAGCCTCTCACATCGTCCAGCGCCCCTCGGTGGTGCCGGGCGGATAGACATCGACCAGCATCGGCCGGGGACGGAACTCCAGCCCGGTGTAGAGATCGGCGAGGGCGATTCGCAACTCCAGGGCGGACAGTTCGATCACCGCGTCGGGACCGGCTTCGCGCCGGCTTTGCCAGGAGCCATCGCTATCGCGCCACCAATGGCGAGCCTGCGGCCACTCGGGGTCAACCCGTACGATATGGGCGAGCGACGGCACACTCTTGTATTCTTCCAGCTTTTCGGTGCAGTCGAACAAACGCGACGAGGGCGAAAACACCTCGGCGACCAGTGCCGGCTCGGACGCGGCCATGGATTTATCCACGAACGGGCCGCAATCGACACCGAAATCGGGGTAGCGGATGTTGCCGCTGGGAATGCGGACCGCGGTATCGGCGCTGAACGACCGGCATTTGCGTCCGCGCAACTGACTCCAAAGCACCCCCAGCCCATTGACGACGATGTGATCATGACGGCGTTCGGCGCCGGCCATGGCCACGGGTTCGCCATCGACCAGTTTATATCGGGTCTCCTGACCGGACAGCCAGTCGAAGAATTCCTCGGCCGTCAGGTTTCGCCGGGCGAGGCTCGCCATCAATGCCTCCATCGCTCAGTCGGGACATGGTATATCAAGCCGGTCCGCTTTCACAGCCGCGAGAGTTCCGCGCGCCATGCCCGCCGTCATCCGCCTGACCCTGACGCGGTTCCGCAATTATCCGTCCGCCCGCATCGAAGCCGGGCCGGAACCGGTGGTGCTGACCGGAGCCAATGGCGCCGGCAAGACCAACCTGCTGGAGGCACTGAGTTTTCTCTCGCCCGGCCGGGGCATGCGGCGGGCGCGACTCGACGAGGTGGAACGGGTTCCCCACGAGGGCGCATCCCTGGGCTGGGCGGTGGCGGTCACCCTGGCCAACGGCGTCGAAATCGGCACCGGCAGCGTTCCCGGCGCCGTGCGCGAACGGCGGCAGGTGCGGATCGACGGCCAGACCGCGCGCAGCCAGACGGCGCTCGCCGAGTATCTGTCGGTATTGTGGTTGACCCCCCAGATGGACCGGCTGTTCACCGAGGGCAGCGGCGGCCGGCGGCGCTTTCTCGACCGGCTGGTGTTCGGCTTCGACGCCGCCCACGCCGGCCGGCTCACCCGGTTTGATCACGCCATGCGCGAACGCAACCACCTGTTGCGCGAAGGCCGTCGCGACCCGACCTGGCTGGCGACACTGGAAACTCAGATGGCCACCGAGGGTGTTGCCGCCGCCGCCGCCCGGTGCGAGGTGACGGCGCGCCTGTCTCAGGCCTGTGCCGCCGGCATCGGCCCCTTCCCCCGCGCCGAACTCGGGGTCAGCGGCAGCCTGGAAGACCAGTTGGCCGAACGTCCGGCCCTGTCGGTCGAAGACGACTATCGCGCCCGCCTCGCCTCCTGCCGCCGCACCGATGCCGACTCCGGCGGCGCCACCATCGGCCCGCACCGGTCCGACTTCCAGGTCCACTGGCGCAAGGGCGACGGTAAAACCCTGGCCGCCGAGTCCTGCTCGACCGGCGAACAGAAGGCGCTGCTGCTGGCCATCGTGCTGGCCAACGCCCGCCTGCTCGCCGAAATGCCCGCCGGCCCGCCGCTGCTGCTGCTCGACGAGGTCGCCGCTCACCTGGATTCCGGGCGCAGGGCCGCTCTCTTCGACGAAATCCTCGCCCTCGGCGGCCAGGCGTGGCTGACCGGCACCGACGACGCCCTGTTCGAGCCTCTCAAAGGCCGCGCCCGCTTCATTTCGGTGTCCGAGGGACGGGTGTTTTAGGCTATGATCGGCTCCACGTTTTCCGGCACTCCGACAGTGGCACGATGACCAACGAAATCTCCAAGACCGGCACTCCCGACGAAGAGTATGGCGCCCATTCGATCAAGGTTCTGCGCGGGCTCGACGCCGTGCGCAAGCGACCGGGCATGTATATCGGCGACACCGACGATGGCTCGGGTCTGCATCACATGGTCTACGAAGTGGTCGACAACGCCATCGACGAGGCGCTGGCCGGCTATTGCGACCGGGTGGAAGTCACCCTCAATGCCGATGGTTCGGCGACGGTGCGCGACAATGGCCGCGGCATTCCGACCGATCTTCATGACGAGGAAGGCATCTCGGCCGCTGAAGTGATCATGACCCAGCTTCATGCCGGCGGCAAATTCGACCAGAACTCCTACAAGGTCTCGGGCGGACTGCATGGCGTCGGCGTTTCGGTGGTCAACGCCCTCTCGGAAATTCTCGATTTGCGCATCTGGCGCGACGGCCGCGAGTGGACCATGCGCTTCCGCCATGGCGACTCGGAAGCGCCGCTGATCGATGCCGGACCGTCGCCGATGCTGGGCACCGGCAAGGTTCGCACCGGCACCGAGGTCACCTTTCTGCCCAGCAAGCAGACCTTCACCAAGACCGAGTTCGACTTCGCCACCCTCGAGCACCGGATTCGCGAACTGGCCTTCCTCAATTCCGGGGTGACGCTGGTGCTGACCGACGCCCGCGGCGTCGAACCGAAGACCGTGGAGATGCATTATCAGGGCGGGCTCGAAGCCTTCGTCGGCTGGCTCGACCGCTCCAAGGAACCGCTGCACAAACCCACCATCACGCTGATGGCCGAACGGCCCAACGAATTCGGCGGCATGATCACCGTCGAAGTGGCGATGCAGTGGACCGACTCCTACCACGAGACCATGCTCTGCTTTACCAACAACATTCCCCAGCGCGACGGCGGCACCCATCTGGCCGGCTTCCGGGGGGCGCTGACCCGGACCATCAACAACTACGCCAACGAATCCGGCATCGCCAAAAAGGAAAAGGTGGCGCTGACCGGCGACGATGCCCGCGAGGGTCTGACCTGCGTGCTCTCGGTCAAGGTGCCCGACCCGAAATTCTCCAGCCAGACCAAGGATAAGCTGGTGTCCTCGGAAGTGCGGCCGGTGGTCGAGCAGGTGGTCGGCGAAAAGCTCGCCCAGTATTTCGAGGAACACCCGGCCGACGCCAAGCGGATCATCGGCAAGGCGGTGGAAGCCGCCGCCGCCCGCGAAGCCGCCCGCAAGGCCCGCGAACTGACCCGGCGCAAGGGCGCCCTCGACATGGCCTCGCTGCCCGGCAAGCTCGCCGATTGCCAGGAGCGCGACCCGGCGCTCTCGGAACTGTTCATCGTCGAGGGTGATTCGGCAGGCGGCTCGGCCAAACAGGGGCGCTCGCGCCAGTTCCAGGCGATTCTGCCGTTGCGCGGCAAGATTCTCAATGTCGAGCGGGCGCGCTTCGACAAGATGCTCGGTTCGGCGGAAATCGGCACCCTGATTACGGCGCTGGGCACCGGCATCGGCTCGGAAGAGTTCGACGCCAACAAGGCCCGCTACCACAAGATCATCATCATGACCGACGCCGACGTCGACGGCAGCCACATCCGCACTCTTCTGCTGACCTTCTTCTACCGGCAAATGCCGCAATTGATCGAGCAGGGCTATCTCTACATCGCCCAGCCGCCGCTCTACCGGGTCAAGCGCGGCACCGCCAAGGAACGCTATCTCAAGAACGACAAGGCGCTGGAGGATTACCTCACCGACGCCGGGTTGGAGCACGCCGGACTGCGCCTCGCCGACGGCACGTTGCTGACCGGCGAGACTTTGCGCCTGCTGGTGGAACAATCCCGGGTCGCCCGCTCCTGGCTTGATGCCCTGACCCGCAAGGCCGGCAACCTCGCGGTGGTCGAGCAGGCGGCGATCGCCGGCGCCCTCGACACCTCACTGATCAGCGATACCGCGCGGGCGGGAGAAATGGCGGCGGAAATCGCCAAACGGCTCAACCGCCTGGAAGCCATCGCCGATGGCAGCCCCGCCGGCCGCGACGCCAGTGTCGGGTCCTGGACCGGCATGGCGGCAGAGCGTGCCGGTCTGGTGCTCGCCCGCACCCGCCACGGCGTCACTCACCGTCACACCCTCGACGGCGATTTGTTGCGCAGTGCCGAGGCGCGGCGCCTGGAAGCGATTACCGCCCAGTTGTCCGCCTGTTTCGGCACGCCCTCGGAATTCGTGGAAAAGGCCGACGCCGCCCGGTTGATTCCCGGCCCGGTGGCCCTGGTCGAGGCGGTAACCGAACTCGGCCGGCGCGGCCTGACCATCCAGCGCTACAAAGGCCTGGGTGAAATGAACCCCGAGCAATTGTGGGAAACCACGCTGGATCCGACCCGCCGCTCGCTGCTTCAGGTGAAAGTCAGCCACGCCGACGCCGCCGAGGAGGTGTTTTCGACCCTGATGGGCGACGTCGTCGAACCCCGGCGCGAATTCATCCAGGAAAACGCTCTGAAAGTCGCCAATCTCGACGTTTGTCCCCGGCGCGCCGGGGTCAAACCCGGCTCCGCCTCCCCGTGCCATGATAATCGGCCATGTGGTCCATTATCATGTCGCCAACTTGGTCGACCCGGCCCTTCAGACCAATGTAATTCGCGCCAACCACCAGCTTGATCTCGGTCACGTCGGCTCGAAGCTGGGCGAGTTGTTCGCTGTGCGAGGCAAGTTGCTTGCCCTGCGAGGTGAGCATCTCACCATGCGAGGCGAGTTGCTTACTCTGTGAGGCAAGCATCTCACCATGCGAAGCGAGTTGCTTACTCTGTGAGGCGAGCATCTCACCATGCGAGGCGAGTTGTCCACTTTGCGCGGCGAGTTGCTGGCTATGAGCCGCGAGGAGTTCGCCGTGAACGGCCTGAGTGGCAGCAACGGCGTCTATCCGCGATGTCAGGCTTGTGGCCACTTCGCGCAGAACCAGCAGGATATCTTCGTTGGTCACGGCCATCGGCCACCTCCACCCTCGACTGTACTCCAGCCCCCCCGAAAAGTCACGCCCGCGACTCCGCCCGCCCTATACCGAGACGCGCCCGATCTGGCCACGACGAACCAGCCGCCTGATGAGCAAAGCCCCTGGCGAGAGGGACGTTATTTTCGAATATGCCTCGGCGTTGGAGGGAGGCCCTGAAAGCACCCGCCGGGCGGAATCAAGCTCATGGCAGTAATTACTGACGGCACAGGCTTGACAGTTTTTATCGACCATCTCATGAAACATCGTTTCCAGCACGAGTCTGGTCGCGACATGATCGCTGCTCGTCTTATGTTTTATCAGACCGACCATCCAGTCAATCGAGGCCGCCGCAGCCTTATGCTTGCATGCGTCATTCATCTGACCAGCTCCATCCCGCTAACGCCAACATTCGGCTCAGCCTAGCGGGAAACCGCGAGCAGTTCAATGAGCGGTTTGTCCACCATAAGGATGAGGACATACGCCCCAGCCCGGATCATTTTGCCGAGGGCGAGCCGAACTTGCTGGTGGAAAAGGCGGCGAGCTGACTCCGCTGCGCCTTCAGGACCATGCAGCTCGATGTTGTTTCCGAAGCAAAGAAGTAGACCATGCCGGGTGTCGCCAGCTTCTGCGGATCGTGAAGGTTCGCACCTTCCGCGAAAGCGATGCCATAGGTGATATTGGGCGCGAAGGCGTAAAGCGCCTTTGGCCGCTGCTGGCCGAACGCTCCGAGGCGGCAGAGACGGGAGAGTTTGGGATCGACGCGCGCCCATTTGCTCACCGCCTGGGGCAACCGGTAGGCGAGCACATCGACCTTCCGATAGACGTGATCCGCCGGGGGCGGCGGCTCGATGGGCTCGACGCTCCCCGGACCGAGATGATCGGGCCGGGTCCGGTCAAGCCGCAGCGGCTCGGCCGCGAATGAGCCGGTGACGGTCAGCACCGCCCCCAGCACCGGCAGCACCGCCGCCAACCAGCCCCTTGTCCGCATCTCCGCCTCCGGCCACCCCGATCCCGGCTTTCACGGGATCACGGAGAGGTATATGACTAGAGGGTGCCGTTTCTTCAAACAATCGATCCGGGATGCTCATCATGATCGCCCGCCGTTTTTCAGGCCCCTCCGTCGCCGTCGCGGTTCTCTTCGCCCTGGCGGTCGCCGGTTCTGCCATGCCGGCGGCGGCTGGCGACATCGCGCTCGGCGGCGGAGCCTTCGGAACCGGCTTCACGCTGCCGTTGCTCCGCCTGTCGTGGCTGCTTTGTTTCGCCGGCATCGGGCTGTGGAGCGGCCTGCTCGGGGGGGAAACGGTCTGGCAATTCCCCGCGATCGCGATCTCCGGCGCTCTGGCCGGCTGCCTGATCGGCGAGGCCGGCTTCGCCCTGCCCTTCGCCGATCTGGCGTCTGTGGCCGGATTGGTCATCATCGGGCTTTCGATCATGTTCGGGCTGCAACTTCCGGTTCTCAGCCCCGGCGCGCTCACACTGATTCTGTCGCTTTATCTCGGCGCGCCGCTGGCCCAATCGGTTCACGGCGCCCATCTCTGGTATTGGCTGGGCTATGGCTCGGCGGCACTGCTGGCGGTTTCCGGGGGGCTCGGCCTTGCGGTGATGGTTGGGCGGGCGCCGCTGGCCCTCGGTGTCCGGACCCTCGGGGCCGGGTTGGCCGCCACCGGCATCCTGATCTTCCTCGATCGCATCTGAGTCATGGCAATACGATCCGTCAGCATTCTTCCTCGCCTTGGGGTCTTCCTGTTCGCGGTCGGGCTGGGCTGGGCCTGGGCGTCGGCGGCGCTGGCCGGCAGCGAGGAGTTGCGCTATTTTCGGATCGGCACCGGCACCAGTTCCGGCACCTATTTCACCGTTGGCGGGCTGATCGCGAGCGCCATCACCAATCCGCCCGGATCGCGCCCGTGCGAACGCGGCGGCAGTTGCGGCGTTCCGGGGCTGATCGCGGTGGCGCAGGCGACCTCGGGCGGGCTGGAAAATCTTGAGCTGCTGCGCGCGGGCGCCCTTGAAGCGGCGCTGGTCCAGGCCAATCTCGCCGCCTGGGCCTACCAGGGAGCCGAGGTGTACCGCAACAAACCGCCCTTCGCCGATCTGCGGGCGGTCGCCACCCTTTACACCGAAACGGTTCAGATCGTAGTCCGGGCCAACGGACCGGTTCAGCGCATCGCCGATCTCAAGGGACGAAAGATTTCGGTCGGGGAGAAGGGCTCGGCCTTCGCCATCGACGCCGCCATGGTGCTCGGCGGTCTCGGCATCGCGGGCAACAGCTTCACCCCGGTTTATCTTCGTCCGGGAGCGTCGGTCGACGAGTTGGTGGAAGGGCGGATCGACGCCCTGTTCGTGGTTGGCGGCGCCCCGTTCAGCGCCGTCGCGGACGCCGCCTCGCGGCTGCCGGTGCGATTGCTGCCGATCACGCCCAAGGAAGCGGAAACCTTGCGCGCCCGTCGTCCCTTTCTCATCGGTGCGGTGATTGCCGCCGACATTTATCCCGGAGTGCCCGAAACCGCCACGGTCGGAGTCGGTGCCCAGTTGGTGGTGCGGGAAGGGCTCGACGCCGAACTGATCGCCGGCGTCACCCGCGCGCTCTGGCATCCGAGCACCCGCCACGCCCTCGAGCTGGGATTCTCCAGGGGCGTGATGACGCCGCTGCCGACGGCCCAAGACGCCTCATCGCTACCGCTTCACCCCGGCGCCGCCCGAGCCTACGAAGACCTCAACACCGCGCAATAAGTCCCGGTTCCCAAAGGCCCACGGCCTTTGGCGGGTCCAGGGCAGAGCCCTGGCCTTCGGCGACCAAGGGGCCTTGCCCCTTGGAACCCCACCGGGGCCGCAGGCCCCAACCCCCATGAGTAGGCGATTTCCCCAGGCTCTTCCTGAGCCGAGCGCCGCCATTCGATCATGGCGGGCAGC
>CAIOBP010000014.1 GCA_903856295.1 uncultured Rhodospirillales bacterium
ATGTGAACCTGACTGGAGACTACATCTGGCAAACCGGACGGAGAATGTCGGAATACCATGACGGAATGCGATTGCTTCGTGACATCCCGGAGGTCATTCGCAAGGCGGCGTGAGTTCCCCATTTGTCCGCTTATGCCACAAATCGGAACCGTTCGTTAGTTCGGGCCAAGTGGGAGTTAGCTTCCGTGATAACGGCGCCCGACATCCTGCCACATGCTGGCACCCTGACCAACGCCCTCGCCGACGCCGAGGAATTTGCCAGCTACGCCCTCAGCGAGGGCACCCGCGACGCCTACCGCCGAGCCTACGCTGTCTACCGTGACCGCTGCGAAGCTCTCCGCGCCACCCCCCTCCCCTGCCCCGTCCAGGACTTGCTCGCCGTCCTCGGTTCGCTGGCCAAGGACGGAAGGTCGGCCAGCCGCCTCGGCGTCATCCTCGCCGCCGTCGGCCTCGCCCACCGGCTCGCCGACCAGCCCGATCCGACCACCCACCAGCGGATCAAGCTCCTGATGAGAGGGGTCCGCAACGTACGCGGCACGGCGCCGGGCAAGCGCCAGCCACTCTACGCCCTGCCCCGCCCCGACCAGACAAAATCGGACCTCGAATGCGTGCTGGAGAAAGTCCCCGAACTGACCCTGGTCGGCAAGAGAGACCGCGCCCTGCTGCTCATCGGCTTCGCGGCGGCGCTCCGTCGCTCGGAGTTGTGCGGGTTGACGGTCAAAGACATCGAGCAGGTCGAGCGCGGCATGCTGGTCACCATCCGCCGGTCCAAGGGCGACCAGGGTGGCACTGGTCAGACCGTCGCAATTCCGCATGGCACCAAGGGGCGCTGCCCTGTTACGGCTCTCCAAGCGTGGCTGACGGCAGCCCGCATCACCGAGGGCGGCCTATTCCGGAGCATCGACCGACATGGGCACGTCGGCGAATCCCTGTCACCGCAAACCGTGGCGCTCATCGTGAAGCGGCGGCTGCAGATTGCCGGCCTGGACCCTGCAGCCTACTCGGCTCACAGTCTGCGCAGTGGCTTCTTGACGAGCGCGGCCGATAATGGGGCGAGCGTCTGGGAGCTGATGGGCGTGTCGCGGCACAAGGATGTCAAGACCCTACAAGCCTACGTCAAGCGCCGGGAGGGGTTCGAGAACTACCCTGGCAAGGGAATAATTTGATGACATCGTGCCCCTGACACGGGCTATGGCTTATCGTTGTTGCTGCTGGCACGTCGATAACAGACATCCTCGCGAACTGGCGCCAGCGTGCAGCCCAGACGGTCGGATTTGCCCTCTTGATGCTGATAGTCCTGGCGGTGACCCTGGCATGGGGCCTACGGACTGAGGCTCGACAGCGTCAGCGCGATCAGGCAGCGCATCGGGAGATTGATGCCGCACGCCAGGCCGCAGAGCGGGCGAACGCCGCCAAGACACAGTTCCTGGCCGCCCCAAGCCATGACCTAGGGCAGCCGTTACATGCGCTTGGTCTGCGCATCACATCGATAGCAACACGGGTTGGTCGTAAGCACGCTCATTGTTTTGTTTCTGTCGAACAGTGCCTAGCTGAGTTCCAAAGTCTGCTGTCTGATTTGTTGGACGTCGTACGGCTGGATTTAGTTGCCATTTCCCTGACTGCGACTACGTTCAGCGTCACCGGCTTGATGCTTCGGTTTGCGGCTACCAATCTTCCGTAGACCGAGCAAAAGGGGCCGTCGCTTAGGTTCGTGACAACCGACATCCAAGTGCATACCGACGCCGTTCAGCTTGGCCTAAACAGACAGAGTTGCCGAAGGCGGCACCACCGCCGACGGCGATACGGGGAGCGCGACCGTCTTCTTCTTTGGTGGCATCACGCCGCCGCGTTTCAGGTGGGTCGTGTTTCACTGGGGCAACGCCTCGTGCAAGAGGCATTATGGTCCGGGATTCGTATTGGACCCGACCGCATGTAAGGTGACGCAGCTGTCGCTGTGTGTAGGTCCGCCCTGGACCCGTGGATGACGCAACTCCAGACCGGCCAACCATGGAGAATTGTATGCAGAGACGACATTGACAAACGAACTCTCATGTAAGATGAAGCGCGGGTTGGTCAGCAGGGCACACTAACCCGCATATGGGCTCAACGAGGGACTCGACCGCGGGCACCGCACGATCAGCGCCGGGCTTCAGCCTACATTTTTGGTGCCGTCTGTCCCGAGCGCGGCACTGGTG
>CAIOBP010000015.1 GCA_903856295.1 uncultured Rhodospirillales bacterium
CACTCCAAACGCCGATAACCACCGTCGTAACAACGGTCAGAATCGTAACGCTGATGACGGTCTCATGCCTCACGCCAAACACCTCGAAAATTCACCAACACCCAAGAAACTTCTAATGGCTCTTTCAACGGCAAGTCAACGATTCACCCTGTGACCAATCGCGCCGATGTGCTAGCAATCGGCCACGGGGCAGTTGGGCGCGGCGGACGATTCAGGAATGAGAAGCAAGGCCTATTGTCGGCAATGCCGGGACACCGCGGCCTGGACCGATCTCCTGATCGCGCTCGGGCTCTCGGTGTTCAAGAATATGCTGGGCATCATGACCAACAGCATGGCGCTGCAGGCCCATGCGCTGCATTCTTTCGCCGACTTTCTGACCAAGAGCATCAATCTCGCCAGCATCAAATTGTCGAGTCGGCCACCGTCGCGTTTGTTTCCCTATGGTTATGGCAAGATTCAGTTCCTGTCGGCCAATGTCATCGGCGTTTCGCTGACCATCGGCTCGCTGGTCTTTCTTTGGCATAACATCCAGCATGTCAGCACCGGCCGTTACACGCCGCCGCTGCCCGCCGCCCTGATCGGGGCGCTGGTCTCGGCGACCGTCGCCGAATTGATGCACCGCTACCTCTCCTGTGTCGGCGCCCATAACAACAGCCCGGCCGTGCTGGCGGCGGCGGCGGATAATCGGGGCGATGCCCTGTCCTCGCTGGCCGTGCTGGCCGGCGTCGCCTTGTCGCTGGCAGGTTTGCATGTCGCCGATCATCTGGCCGCCATTCTGGTTTCGCTGCTGGTGTTCCGGGTCGGCGTCCGGGTGGCGTGGAGCAGCGTCCACGGCTTGATGGACGGCTCGATTCCCGCCGAGGTGCTCGCCCAGGCCCAGGAGATCGCGGCAAGTGAAGAGGGCGTCGTCGCTGTCGAGGATTTGCGCGGACGCCGCATGGGTGAAACTTGGTCGATGGACATGCGCCTGCGCATTCCCCCCAGCCTCACCGCTGGCGAGTGTCACACGCTCGCGGAGAACCTGAAGCGCCGGATGGTCGAGCGCCTCCACCACACCGCGGAAATCCACATCACATTCGCCCCGGTGTGAGCGGCCCTCAGCGCTTCTGAAGATCGTCGCCGAGCGCGCAATCCATGATCAGGATTGCTCTGACCAGAGCTTTATGACGTGCTGCCCGATGGTGCCGATCATCTCGGCCATGGCTGCGGGCGCACGCTGAACCTTCGCCATCCCGTCGATATCGTTCTGATGCTGGTCGAGATGCTGTCTCAAACCGGGATCGTCGCTGGTCTTCATGACCCAATTCTTCCTCGCGGAAGCGATCTTTTGTGGACATGAAGAGTTCGTTGAAGATCACCGCGACCTCGAGCCCGGTCACCGGCGGGCCGCCAGTTCGTTATCGCTTTCAAAGAAGCGGATGTGCTGGCGGTCGAGTCCGGGCAGCCCCGATGCGGTAAGCCTCGGTGGATACGACCGGCGTAATATCCACCCCGCCCTCTAATGCCCAATGAACATTTTGAGTGCAACGGCCATCATGAGGACTGAGAATACGGCTTTGAGGGCTGGTTTTGGGGCTAGTTTTGTCAGATGGGCGCCGGCGATTCCTCCGGCGAAGGAGGCTGGGATGAGGATGG
>CAIOBP010000016.1 GCA_903856295.1 uncultured Rhodospirillales bacterium
CGCTTGGTTTCAGCATTGCTCGCAGAGGTCGATGAGGACTGGATGACTGGTAAGATATACATAAATCTGGCGGCGTAACTACCCGCCTCGAATCAAGTCGTCTTCTGCGCGAATTTACAGAAAAAAACTTGCACGGCCTGTACTGTCCAGAGCCTCGCCGATCTGCGTCAAGAGGTGAGATTGCTGCGGAGTCTCGGCGTGTTGTGTCGCAGTGTAAAGCAACAGGCGCTGGGCCATTATTGGCTGGCGCAGATCGTGGCTGACCGAAGCTAAAAAGCGGGTTTTCGCTGCATTGGCCGCTTCGGCGGCAACCCTGGCGCCATTCAGTTCATCGCGTTGCCTGATCTGGTCGGAAATATCCCTGAAGGTCACAGCCAAATAACGGTCGAAAGGAACAATCATGCTAAGAAAATGGCCATTAACATGATGATCATGAACGTATTCCGCTGGTTTTCCATTCATCAGAGACAGGGCATAACGCTCGATCAATCCCCCCGGATTACGCGCTCCGGAAATAATGTCGCCGATCGAACGACCGGCCATGGCCTCAGGGTCACCCTGAAAGTAACGGGCGGCAACAGGATTTGCATAAACCACTCTCAAATCATCAACTTTTCCGCCCTCATCATAAATTGGCCGATAAATAATAAAGCCATCAAGCGATGCTTCTTGGGCGGCACGAAACCGCTCCTCGCTCTCACGCAACGAATCTTCCGTGACCGCCTGACGCTCCAGCGCGCGCTCCCGCTCCAGCAACGCCGCCGACATTTGAGCGGTGCGTTCCACCACTCGATTATTGAGAATCCGGTTGATATCCGCAAGGTCTCGGTAAAGCCGGGCGTTATCAATGATCAGTAAAACCAAGACGGCGCCCGAGGAAACCACCCCATCCAACCTTGCGAAATACCAAGGCAAAGTATATCTGGACTCAATGAACATCACACAGAGCACTTCACAAGCCAGCGTAACGAGTGAAAGCACCAAGCACAAATTAATCATCGTCAAGCGGCGACGCGAAAGAACAAGTGGCACACAGGCAAGCGCCACAAGCACGATATTGCAAGAGAATAGCCAATACCGCCACGACTGCGTCGTCATATCCCGGTCAGAGGCAAGATAGAACGCAGGAAGACTATCGCGGAACACGATAAGCAGGAACGACAAAACCAAAACAGCCGAAAAAACCGCAAAAATTACCAAAACAATTGACCGAAAAATATTATCAACAGACGCATCCGGCACAAATGAAATGCTTACCAAATAAGCCAGAATAAATACTGGAAATGAAAAATGCCAAATTGTCCAAAGCCATGGACTCACATGTGGAATCGCTACATTTGATGGAAAAGTATCTGGAAAAGTTAACAATTGCGCCAGCGCTATCATCGAGCAGAATAAATATGCCGACGATAGTATCAAAATTTTTAATTGTCGAAATTGATAGCACTGAATGAACAAGATTACAGCCGTAATGCCGTCAGCCATAATGACTACGGCAGATTGAAATGGAACTGTTGCCGATATTTTATCAGTTGAAGATTGGAAAAAAATGAGCCCAAGCGTATTAGCTATGACAATAGAAAGGCAAACACCAAACACAATAAAGCAAGTATACCTCATCGGTTTTGCTTCGGCAAGATCGCCACTGCAACCAATCAACGACACGACGAGATCATCAGTTTTGTATGTGGTTGCCATACGCCAACATTCCGAACAGCCTAAATAAAAAACAACCCGAAACCAAGCTCAAACACCATCACCAGCACTGCAAACCTTACCCTTAGTCGCCGCCACCAGACCACTGACCATTTCGACGCAATTATTAACCCACCGAATACCATCCACCGCTTTGCATATCTCACCCCGTCAAGCAAGCAATCTCCGACTACCACAATCTTATCAGGGTAGCGAGGTTAACGCGGATATGCCATACAAAAAATTTTCCTATGCCCTCGGTGAAAATTTGTTATGGTTAGCATAATCTTAAGGCCCTTCCCCTACCTCTCCCAAAAGCTTGGGGCGGGGTAGCATCAGAGTAGAGTAGCAACCAGGGAAGCCCTACAGGCTTCGGAACAGAGCTGTGATGATAGCCATAAGCAACGCAATGGGTGTGGAGCGTGATATGCCCAATGTGCCTAGAAAAGATATCCATGATCCGATCGTGGGATTAGCGTCACCTCTCGACAAGCCGGTCAGTTCCGCGCGGATATTTGTCGCCGATGACCATCCGATGGTCTTGGACTCGATCCGGCTGTCATTCCAATCCCTGGATATGTCCATAGATGTAAAGGTTTTTGCCGGTATACTGGAACTTGAATCCGCGATTGATCGAGAGTCGCCACCAGACTTGGTGCTGATCGATTTTGATATGCCCGGACTGGCTTCAGTCGATGCCGTTGTTAATTTTGTCCGTCGTCACGCGAATGTTCCGATTGGTGTGATTTCTGGTCATACCGACAGCCAGCTTGCTCTTGACCTGATTCGAAATGGTTGCCTCGGTTTTATACCGAAGTCACTGCCGTCGGCCGCAATTTACCACGCCGTCCGCTTGATGCTCAGTGGCGCCCGCTTTATGCCGGACTTGCTGACCGAATCTCCGCGTGCCGACATACCGCCGAGTCAGACCGTCCCCCGGCCGGCCGGGCAGAATCGCAGCCTGACCCGGCGTGAGGTCGAGGTTTTGAGATCACTGGCCTCCGGAAACACCAACAAGCAAATCGCGAAAGACCTGAACATCGAGGAAGTAACGGTCAAGATTCACCTTCGGAACAGTTACTCCAAGCTGGGCGTTCGCAACCGGGTTGGCGCGGTCAGGGCGGTTCTGTCTGGCGCCATTGATTCATTGTAATTTGCAGCATTCCGGGATTTCGCTGCGCCGGGATCAAGAACCGCCTCGTGAATGCCCATTGCCGCCAGCGGGCATTGCTCCTATCCTGACCGAGGATGACCCGGTTTCGAATCCCCCTTTCTGTGCGCATGGAGCCATCACATGAGTGAAAACAGAAAGCACGCGCAAGCTATCTACAAAGCATTGCACCACTATATCATGAGCACATACCCGGCGGATGAGTCATCCGGCACGGGTGAGGCGGAAAACATTAAGCGAAACAGAGCCGATAGCGCGGCCAAGAAGGTCAGCGACGAAATAATTTCCAAAGGCAAGCCCATGGGCGTCTGGGTGCAATACGCCCAGTATGGTAGCAACACGCAAATATACGTCTTCTATCACCCGAATCCGGCCGCGCATAAGGTCTGGTGAGGAAAGACGACGTGAAGATCGTGAACGGCTTTTCGTGCCAGGACTGCACCGATGTCCTCAAGGCGCAAAAGGGCATCGATCCCACTGCCGGTCCCGAGGCCCGCCCCGGGGAAACCAAGGCGCATATCCAGGCCAAGCGCCTTGAGAAGTCGGCACAGGCTGATCTCACGGCCCCCAACCAGCCGTTGACGACCGGACCGCTCGGAACCACCCTGAACATCCGGCTCTGAGGCGTCGGGTTTTCGCCCGACGCCTGAAGCCGTTACAAGAGCCGGCACCAAGGCCGGAACACCGGCCGCTGATGCCCCTCCCCCACCTTCAGCCCGCTTCGGCCAGTTTGGCGGCGCGCTTGCGTTCGTTGGGGTCGAGCAGGCGCTTGCGCAGGCGGATGCTCTTGGGGGTGACTTCCACCAGTTCATCGTCGGAAATATAGGCCAGGGCCTTTTCCAGAGTCATCAGGATCGGCGGCGTCAGGCGCACCGCCTCGTCCTTGCTGGTGGTGCGGATGTTGGTCAACTGCTTGCCCTTGAGGACATTGACTTCCAGGTCGTTGCCTCGAGTGTGCTCGCCGATGATCATGCCCTGGTAGACCGCGACGCCGGGCTCGATCAGCATCGGGCCACGCTCTTCCAGGTTCCACATGGCGTAAGCCACGGCGTTGCCGTCGCCATTGGAGATCAGCGCGCCGGTCCGCCGGCCGGGAATCATGCCCTTGAAAGGGGCGTAGCCGTGATAGAGCCGGTTCATGATGCCGGTGCCACGGGTGTCGGTGAGAAACTCGTTGTGATAGCCGATCAGGCCGCGCGACGGCGCCAGGAAGCACACCCGCACCTTGCCACCACCCGAAGGCCGCATTTCGGTGAGTTCGGCCTTGCGCTCGGACATCTTGTTGACGACGGCACCGGAGAATTCCTCGTCGACATCGACCACCACCTCCTCGATCGGCTCCAGGCGCTGGCCGGTGTCGGGATCGGTCTGGAACAGCACGCGCGGCCGGGAAATGGCCAGCTCGAAGCCCTCGCGGCGCATGGTCTCGATCAGGATGCCCAGTTGGAGTTCGCCGCGCCCGGCGACCTCGAAGGCGTCGGCATCCTCGGTGACGGTGACCTTGATGGCCACGTTGCCCTCGGCTTCGCGCAGCAGACGGTCGCGAATCACCCGGCTGGTCACCTTGTCGCCCTCGCGCCCGGCGAGCGGGCTGGCGTTGACCAGGAAGGTCATAGCCAGAGTCGGCGGATCGATCGGCTGGGAGGCCACCGGCTCGGTGACCCCAGGGTCGCAAATGGTGTCGGCGACGGTGGCCCCGGTCAACCCGGCAACCGCGACGATATCACCGGCCATGGCCTCCTCGAGCCCGACCCGCTCCAGGCCCCGGAAGGCGAGAATCTTGGTGATGCGGCCGCTTTCCAGCACCCGGCCGTCGCGGGCCAGCGCCTTGACCGGCATGTTGGGACGCACGGTGCCCGACTGGATGCGGCCGGTGAGCAGGCGCCCGAGATAGGGGTTGGCCTCCAGCGTCGTCACCAGCATGCGGAACGGCGCATCGTATTCGATCTGGTGCGGCGGCGGCACATGGCGGCGGATCAGGTCGAACAGCGGGTCCATGTTTTCGCGCGGCGCCTCCAGGCTCTCGGCGGCCCAGCCATTGCGGCCGGAGGCAAAGAGGGTCGGGAAATCCAGTTGGTCGTCGCTGGCGTCGAGGGCCGAGAACAGGTCGAACACCTCGTCGTGAACCTCATGGGGCCGGGCGTCGGGCCGATCGACCTTGTTGATGATCACGATCGGCCGCAGCCCCAGCCGCAGCGCCTTGCCGACCACGAACTTGGTCTGGGGCAGCGGCCCCTCGGCGGCGTCGACCAGCACCACCACACCGTCAACCATGGATAAAATGCGCTCGACCTCGCCGCCGAAATCGGCGTGACCGGGAGTGTCGACGATGTTGATCCGCAGATCGTGCCACATCAACGAGGTGCACTTGGCCAGAATGGTGATCCCGCGTTCGCGCTCGAGATCGTTGCTGTCCATGGCGCGTTCGGCCACCTGCTGGTTTTCGCGGAAGGTCCCGCTCTGTTTCAGCAATACGTCGACCAGGGTGGTTTTTCCGTGGTCAACGTGGGCGATGATGGCGATATTCCGCAAATCCATGACGATACAGCTTTCCTCGGGGATGCTTTGGTGCGCTGCAATATCACGCGCACAGCGACCGGAGCAAGCCTGCCGCACAGTCTCCGGGATTTCCGTCGCCGACCGGGCGGCCATCGAGCGCGCCCACCGGCCGGATGCCCAGGCTGTTGGTCAGGAAAATCTCGCTCGCACCGGCCAGATCGGCAGGCATCAAGGAGCGCTCGGCGGCACCGCCGGTCATGATCACCCGCCCGCGCATCACCCCCGGCAGGGCGCCATCGGCCAGCGGCGGCGTCAGCAGCGCGCCGTTCACCAGCGCGAACAGGTTGGCCACCGAGGTCTCGGCGACCAGCCCCAGGGTGTTGAGCAGCAGGGCGTCGTCGGCCCCGGCGCGCTGGGCCTCCATGCGAGCCAAAATGTTGTCAAGATAATTCAGCGACTTGATCCGGGACAGCGGCGAACACTGATTGCGCCGGGTGACGGTGGCGGTGATCAGCCGGGCCGGGGGCAGCGGCGGCGGCAACGGCGCGGCGGTGATCAGCAGGGTCGGGTTCGGCGCGGCGGGCGGCAGCAGACCGCGCGGGCCGGGACCCCGGGTCAGGGTCAGACGCAGCGCCGCTGTGCTCAGGCCATTGGCGGCCAGGGTCGCCCGCATCGCCCCGGCCAGCCCGGCGGGCGGCAGCGGCAGCGCAATGCCCAGCACCGCCGCGCCCTCGGCCAAGCGCGCGAGGTGGGCATCCAGGTGCAGCGGCTCGCCCTCCCGGCAGCGCAGGGTTTCGAACAGCCCATCGCCCAGGGTGAAGCCCCGGTCGGCGGCGGAGATCGCCCCCGCTCCGGCCGGGCGCAGGCCCTCATTCAGCCAGATCATACTCAAGACGAACGCTCCCGGCGGCAGCCAGCAAGGGGTGAACTTTGGTCAGCATTTCCTGATATTCGGCCTCGGGGCAGGACTCGGCGACGATGCCGCCGCCGGCCTGGGCGATCAGCCGGTCGGGGGTCACGGTCAGGGTGCGGATGACGATACTGCTGTCCATGGCGCCGTCGCCGCCGATCCAGGCGATGGCGCCGCAATAGGGGCCGCGCCGGGCCGATTCCAGCTCGCGGATGATCTCCATGGCGCGGATTTTCGGCGCCCCGGTCACCGAACCGCCGGGAAAAGTGGCGCGCAGCAGATCGAGCGGCCCCAGCCCCGGCCGCAACCGCCCCTCGACCACCGAGACCAGATGATGCACCGAGGCGAAGCTGCGCGGCGCCGCCAGCTCGGGCACCCGGATGCTGCCGATCTCGCACACCCGGCCGAGATCGTTGCGCATCAGGTCGCAGATCATCAGGTTTTCCGCGTGGTCCTTGGCGCTGGCGACGAGTTCGGCCCGCAACCGCCGGTCCTCCTCGGGGGTGGCGCCGCGCGGCCGGGTGCCCTTGATCGGCCAGGTGGCCACCCGCCCCCCGGCCTCCAGCGACAAGAAGCGCTCGGGCGAGGCGCTGACCAGTTCCACCCCAGCACCACAATTGAGATAGGCGGCGAAAGGCGCCGGGCTGAGCGCCCGCAGCCGCCGGTAAAGATCGAAGCCCGACAGCCCGGCCGGGCGCCGGGCCTGGAAGCGCTGGGTGAAATTGGCCTGGAAGATGTCTCCTGCCCGAATATAGCCGATCACCCGCTCGACCCGCCGCCGGTAGGCCTCGGGCGAGAAATCGGCCCGCCACACCAGCGCTTCCTCTTCGGGCTGGAACTCCGGCTCTCCAAGTGGGGCTGCGCCCAGCCGCGCCGCCAGCGCCGCCGCCTGATCGCTGCCGCCGCGGGACACCACCCAGGCCTGCCGCCGCTGGTGGTCGAACGCGGCGATGCTGTGGTAAAGCCCGACCACCATCTCGGGCACGCCCAGCTCATCGGGCCGGGGCGGCGGCAGCGTTTCCAGCCAGCCGCCCAACTCATAGCCGAAAAAGCCGATGGCGCCGCCGGTAAACGGCACCGGCGCCCCCGCCGGCAGCCGCGGCCAGCCCGCCAACTCCCGCGCCACCGCCGCAAAGGGATCACCGCCGCCCCCCGGCGCCCGCAGCAGCCGCACCGGCTCCACCCCGAGATAGCTGAACCGCCCCTCGCCGCTGCCAGCGCACGCGCTCTCCAGCAGCACCGCCCCCGCAGCCCCGGCCAGCGGCGCGAACGCCACCAGCGGCTCACGGTAGGGAATCGGAAGGATGACGGGCATCAGGAGTCCGGCAGGCTCACGCCAGCGCCTCCAGGCGAGTCAGCCACGCTCCGAAGCGCGGGCATTTCTCGCGGATGCGGGTAAGGCCGATGCGGGCAAGGATGGGATGGCCGTGCAGAACCTTGTTATAGCGCGGACATTCTCTCTTGAGCCGCCGTGACGGACAGGTGTCATAGCCATCATTGATCCGTTCGGGCTGGTCGTCATGATCCTGAAGAATGCGACGAAGCTTCTCCGGCAGATCCGGCGCGCTCAGAACCTCTCCGGCTTCGTCAGGTCCCGCGAAGATCAGGGCTTCGAACTCATGGGGTTGGACGTAGGGAATAAATTTTTTGGGGCAACCAAGCTTCTCAGCAATTTCCGCCTCAAGATCAGGCGCACTCTTTCCATTACGCCCCTTAAAGCCATAGAGATCACAAAGAGTCGTTACATAATCATGGTTCTTCAACAGCGCCACAACATCGCGCCGGATCGTGTCCAAAGATACATTACCGTTCATAGGCTTTGGAAACAGATAAATCGATCTCTGGATCAAGTAAGGTTGCAGAACTTCTTTGACGAATGCACGTTCGGTCGTTCCCTCCACCGACACTGCGACCCGCACCGTCATGGCGTACCGCCGATCAGGTCTTTCTGCCAGATATCGCCCATGCGGTAATGCTCTAACCAATCCTCGACCTCCGACTCCTTGAGCCGGCGAAACTCCGAAGCATTGTCCACCCGGTCGACAATAATTAAGTCTTGCCAATCGAACTGGTTAGCCAAAGTCACCGATTGAGTGGCCGCAATCACCTGGGTCCGCGCGGCAGCGCTTTGCATCATCCCGGCCAGCAATTCGACCGCGTAGGGATGCAAGCCAAGTTCAGGCTCGTCGAGAATGATCAGGCTCGGCGGGTTCGGCTGAAGCAGCAGTGTCGCAAGGCAGATGAAACGCAGCGTGCCGTCGGAAAGATCGTGAACGTCGAAATAATCGTCAGTGCCCTCATGCTTCCATTTCAGCCGGATATACTCGGGATTTTCCGGGTTCGGCTTCAGGATGAAATCCCGAAAAAACGGCGCCACCCGCCGCACCGTCGCAACGATATCGTCATAGTTCCGGGGATGACAGGTCTGGATAAAGCGCAAAAATGCCGCAAGGTTGGCACCGTCAGGGCGGAGCCTGTCGGTGTCGGCTGTTCTGCAATCCCTTTTTATTACGGACACCTCACCAACGTCGTGGAAATGATATACCCCACTATCAAACCTTCTTAGAAATGACCGCACCATTAGCTCAAAATCATATAATTTCATCAAATCCAAATGCGTGGCGTCTTCAGAACCTATAAACTTGCCAGACCTAACAGCATCATCCTTGAGAAAGCGAATTAGTTCATGAGACCGAATTGAATTTCCATCAAATAATGAGAACGCCATATTGCCAAACACATCAGACACGAAGAGAGAAGAAAAAGACCCAACATCGAAATCCATAGATATTAAAATAGCATCCGTCACCTTTCTTCCGAAATGCATAAACCTATCAACCCCACCTTGCTGCCTTACATAAGATTTCAAATCGTCATCAACAAATTTACTCATAAACTTAAAAAATGAAATCAAGTTAGACTTACCAGCCCCATTCGCCCCAATGAGAATGTTGAGATCGCGCATCTCCAAATCCATAGAGCGGATCGACTTGAATCCCTCCACTTTCAGGCGCGTCAATCTACCGAGTTCGGACATGGTCGGTTCCTCACGAGCGGGCCCGGCCCGCGCTGCCACGGAAGTACCACCTCGTGGATGGCCGGAACAAGTCCGGCCATGGCGCGGGCTGCCCGGAAACAGGCTCCTACCGCCCCTCCTCCAGCGCCGCCTTTCTGGCTTCGATGGCTTTTTCGGCCATGCGGCCGGTGAGTTCGGCGAGGCGTTCGAAGCTGCTGGTGTAGGTGCCGACGCCTTGGGTGGTGGAGCGCAACTCCACGATCAGGTCGTGGATTTCCGCCTGGGGGATCGAGCATTTCACTTCGTCCCAGCCGGCAAAGCCGGGTTTGGCGTCGAAGCCGAGAATCTGGCCCCGGCGGCCGCTGACGATGCGCTGCAGCTTGCTGGTGAACTCGCTGGGCACGGCGATGCTCACCGCCAGGATCGGCTCCAGCAGCACCGGATCGCAGGCGGGCAGACCATCGGTCATGGCGATGCGGGCGGCGGTCTTGAAGGCCATTTCCGAACTGTCCACCGGGTGGAACTGGCCGCTGGAGAGATTGACCGTGAGGTCGACCATCGGGAAGCCCAGCGGCCCGCGCGGCAGGTAGTCGCGAACCCCCTGCTCCACCGCCGGAATGTACTGGCGCGGCACGGTGCCACCGACCACGCTTTCGGTGAAGGCGAAGCCCTCGCCGCGCGGCAGCGGCTTGATCTCGACATTGATGTCGGCGAACTGGCCGTGGCCGCCCGACTGGCGCTTGTGGCGAGCGTGGTGGGCGGTGGATTTGCGGATGGTTTCCTTGTAGGGCACCTGGGGCGGCCGGGTCTTGACCGGGATGTTGTAGCGCCCGCGCAGCCGGTCGACGGCGATCTGGAGGTGAATGTCGCCCTGCCCCCACAACACCAGCTCGCCGGTATCGGTATTGAGGTCGAGCGAGAGCGACGGGTCTTCATCGGAGAGCTTCTGCACCGCGCCCGGCAGTTTCACCTCGTCGTTGCGGTTCTCGGCGGCGATGGCCAGACTGAAC
>CAIOBP010000017.1 GCA_903856295.1 uncultured Rhodospirillales bacterium
CGCTTGGTTTCAGCATTGCTCGCAGAGGTCGATGAGGACTGGATGACTGGTAAGATATACATAAATCTGGCGGCGTAACTACCCGCCTCGAATCAAGTCGTCTTCTGCGCGAATTTACAGAAAAAAACTTGCACGGCCTACGGGCGCTGAGGGTGGCGCCAATGCGGAACACCGGCAGGTGGGTGGCTTTGACGCGATCCGAGCCGGCTTCGTAATACAGCCGGCGGCGAGTCCAGCCCAGGAACTGGGCGATGGCCGACGCGCCGTTCAGCATGTCTTCAGCCGGGATGACATTGCTGTTGGCGGCGACCGGGCTGGAAAGGGTTTGGGTAGCAATCATTCCTCGGGTCCTCCTTCATCGGCCAGGAAAATATCCTCGGCACTGTCCAGAATGTACGCGGTGGGTAGTCCATTGGCGCGGCGCTGGGCCGCTCTCACGACCATGCTGATGTTGAGCGAGGTCCGGCTGCGGTAGCGGTCGTAGCCCGACCTCAGATGTTTGATCATCGCCTCGACGCGAGGCAGTTTCTCCTTGTCGGCCTTCTCCAGAACCTTGTCCCGTTTGGGTCCGTAATCGGGAATCCAGGGTGCTGAGGTGAAGTCGTCTTTCTTGACCAATCCCAGCGGAATGAGCGGCGAGGACAACCCCAGCGTGGGCATGAGCGGCTTGGGAACGACCAGAAACAGCAGCTTGCGGTTGACCAGCTCGAAGAACCAATCCATCTTGCCGGCGCCCATGTAGAGGTTGTCGTAGGTGAAATGATCGTCCGCCGGATCAACCTTCTGAGCGGTGATCTCAAGCCCCTGCCAAAGCGAGTCCTGGAGCTTGGCGACCACCTTTCCCGCGATGGTGATGTTCCACTGGTAGTCTTCGGCCATCGCCCCCGCGACCGCCGCCTTGTAAACATCGATCACCGGCCACATCCGGCGGAAACCTCCATGTTGTTTGGGTGCCGAGATCGCCCGTACCGCTCCCGCCGCTTGCAGCATCCGAAGGCTGGCTACCTGCAGTCCGGTCGCGTCCACTGTCTCCTGGTCGGTGAGGTAGCCGCGCTTCAGCGGCGGTTTGTCGAGGTGGAGGAGCGGGTTGTCGGGGTCGTCATATTTGGTTGCCATCGGGACCGATCCGGACTGTAAGGGAAGTCTGGCATATTGCCGCCAATCGCGTCAATAGCACTTGATGCGGTTTACCGCATGTGGTAAACCGCTGTCAACGGTTTCAAATTCCTCCCTGGAAAATGGCCGGAAACGAACGAAAAGCGGGCCAGCCCCACCAGCCCGGCCCGCGACTCGAAAGGAAATCGCGATGGCCTCAATCAGGAAACGGACGCTGCCCAGCGGCGAAGTGCGCTGGATGGTCGACTTCAAGGATGCCAACGGCAAGCGCCGGGCCAAGATGTTCGAGAAGAAACGGGACGCCGATGGCTTCTTGGTGACGGCGCGGGCGCAGGTCGCCGAGGGCACCTTCGTTCACAGCCGCGACACGGTGACGGTGGCGAAAGCCGCTGAATCCTGGGTCGAGCACTGCCGGGCACGCCGGGATGCCGGCCAGCGGATGGAAGCCGCCACCTTCATCAACTACGAGGGCAAGGTCCGCAATCATATCCTCGACGCGACCATCGGCATCGGCGGGATCAAGCTCAACCGGTTGGACGTGGAAGCGGTCGAAGCCTTCCGCGACCGCCTGCTCGCCCACGGCCGCTCGGAGAACCTCGCCCAGGAAACCGTCACCGTGCTGGGCCAGATCATCAAGGCGGCAAAGAGGAAGAAATGGTGCTCCACTAACCCGGTTGAAGATGTGGAGGCAATTTCCACCAGTCGCGGCCAGCACCGCATCCGGGTGCCCAGCGACGAAGATGTGGCAAAACTACTCGCCCATGCCTGCCCGATCTCGAAGCCGATGCTGATGGTCGCGGCGTTCTGCGGGCTACGCGCCAGCGAACTGCGGGGCTTGCCCTGGGACCACGTCGACCTCGACGCCAGGATCATCCGGGTGACCCAGCGGGTCGACTACCGGAACGTTTTTGGTCCGCCGAAAACCTTCGCCGGCATTCGGGATGTGCCGGTGGCCGACGAGGTGATCGTGGCCCTGCGGGAATGGCGGTTGCGCTCCCGGCTGGACTGCATGAAGACCGACCTGAACATGGTCTTTCCCACCCAGAACGGCACGCCGCGCCGTCACTCGGATACCCTGAAATGGCATTTCTGGCCGCTGATCGAAAAGCTGGGGATCGAGATGCGCTGGCACGACCTGCGCCACTATGCCGTGTCGTGCTGGCTCCGTCAGGGCTACTCGATCAAGGAGACCCAAACCTTCGCCGGCCACGCCTCAGCACAGATGACGATTGACAGATATGGCCACTATCTGCCAAAAGGTGATCAGCATTCCGGTATGAACCAAATATTCCAATCGGTGTTTAAGCAACACCAGCGCAACACAGCAGAATAACTTGGTCGCAACCCGCTGATATATTTAACGATTTTCTTTACTCCTTTCACCGTCTGGACGTAGAAGGCTTGGGAGTCCGGCTTGAAGCTCAAGGGCCAATCGGTCACGCTACCCTCCCGCCTCGGCGCTGAATGTTGTCAACCACCTGCCGTTGGGCCTGCTTGGTCGCCTGATCGACGATGCCGGGAATGAGACGGCTCAAAGTCTCGGCCACCAGGGCGTTGACCTGACGGGCGGTGGCGTCGGGATCGGAGGCGCCTCTGGCATCGACATTGATGACGTAGGTGGCGCTGGCGTCGGTGGCCTGGATGCTGCCCGAGCCGCCGAAGGCCTGACGCAACTGATCGGGCCAACCGACCACC
>CAIOBP010000018.1 GCA_903856295.1 uncultured Rhodospirillales bacterium
CTGTCGCCCAAGATAACAAAAACCCGCCCCTGGACCCCGCCAAAGGCCGGCGGCCTATGAAAACCGTTACTCTTTTGCCGTCATCAGACCCGGCAGCCAGCCCTCGTGTACGGCGCGGATGTGGGCGAGCGAACAGGCGTTGCCGCGATTCATCGAGATCGCCGTTCCACCGGTGGTGCCGAGCAGAAGGGCGGGAACACCGGCGGCGGCGGCCCGCTCCAGCACCGGCGCCGGATCGTGGGCGGTGACGAGGTAGCGAGCCTGATCCTCGCCGAACAGGAAACCGATCGGATCGACGCCCACCGGCAGCACCAGCTCGGCGCCGCGATCCCCCGCCAGCGCCATCTCGACCAGCCCGACCACCAAGCCGCCATCGGACAAATCATGGCAGGCGGTCGCCAGCCCATCCTGAATCAGGGCGCGCACGCAATCGCCGTTGCGCCGCTCGGCGGCCAGATCGACCGGCGGCGGCGGTCCGTCTTCGCGGCCGTGGATTTCGCGCAGATAGAGCGACTGGCCAAGATGGCCCTTGGTCTCGCCGATCAGAATCACCGAGTCGCCGTCGGCGACGAAGCCAAGCCCGACCCGCTTGCTCGCGTCCTTGAGCAGGCCGACGCCGCCGATCGCCGGAGTCGGCAGGATCGCCTCGCCATTGGTTTCGTTGTAGAGGCTGACATTGCCCGAGACGACCGGGAAGTCGAGCACCCGGCAGGCTTCGGCCATGCCCTGGATGCAGCCGACCAGCTGGCCCATGATCGCCGGCTTTTCCGGATTGCCGAAATTGAGATTGTCGGTGACCGCCAGCGGCGTCGCGCCCACGGCGGTCAGGTTGCGCCACGCCTCGGCCACCGCCTGCCGGCCACCCTCGACCGGATCGGCGAGGCAGTAGCGCGGCGTGCAATCGGTGGTCATGGCCAGGGCCTTGTTGGTGCCATGAACCCGCACCATCCCGGCATCGGCCGCCCCCGAGAGATAAACGGTGTCGCCGCCGACCTGGCTGTCATACTGCTCCCAGATCCAGCGCTTGGAAGCGAGATCGGGACAGCCCATCAGGCGCAGCAGCACCTCGCAGGGCCGCGACGGCATCGGCACGTCTTCGGAGCGCACCGGCTCGCGGGCGGGGGTCGGCACCCACGGGCGTTCATAAAGCGGGGCGTTGGTCACCAGCGGCGCGATCACCAGATCGCACCACGTCCGGCCTTCCTTTTTCAACACCAGCCGGCCGGTGTCGGTGAGGTGGCCGATGATCGCGAAATCCAGTTCCCACTTCTCGAAAATGGCGCGGGCGACGTGCTCCTGGCCCGGCTTGAGCACGAACAGCATGCGCTCCTGGCTCTCGGAGAGCATGATTTCGTAAGGCGTCATGTGGGTTTCGCGCACCGGCACGGCGTCGAGATCAAGCTCGATGCCGAGACCGCCCTTGCCGGCCATTTCCACCGAGGAGGAGGTCAGGCCGGCCGCGCCCATATCCTGAATCGCCACCACCGCCTCGGTGGCCATCAGCTCCAGGCAGGCTTCGATCAGCAGCTTTTCGGTGAAGGGGTCGCCGACCTGCACCGTCGGCCGCTTCTCCTCGCTGTCTTCCGAAAACTCCGCCGAGGCCATGGTGGCGCCGTGGATGCCATCGCGCCCGGTCTTGGAGCCGACATAGACCACGGCATTGCCGACCCCCGCCGCCGCCGAATAAAAAATGCGGTCGGCCGGCGCCAAGCCGACGGTCATGGCGTTGACCAGGATGTTGCCGTTGTAGGCGCGGTGGAAATTGGTCTCGCCGCCCACCGTCGGCACGCCGACGCAATTGCCGTAACCGCCGATGCCGGCGACCACCCCGGAAACCAGATGCCGGGTCTTGGGATGGTCCGGGGCGCCGAAGCGCAGGGCGTTGAGGTTGGCGATCGGCCGCGCGCCCATGGTGAAGACGTCGCGCAGAATGCCGCCGACTCCGGTCGCCGCACCCTGATAGGGCTCGATGAAGGAGGGGTGGTTGTGACTCTCCATCTTGAAGATGCAGGCCTGACCGTCGCCGATATCGACGACGCCGGCATTTTCGCCCGGCCCGCAAATCACCTGCGGCCCCTCGGTCGGCAAGGTCTTGAGCCAGACCCGGGAGGATTTGTAGGAGCAGTGTTCCGACCACATCACCGAAACGATACCCAGCTCGGTAAAGCTCGGCGCACGGCCGATGATCTCCAGCATGCGCCGGTATTCATCGGGCTTCAGCCCATGCTCGGCGGCAAGCTCGGGGGTGACGGCGGGTTCGTTGGCGACGGTCATGCGGAAGCAGCCCTGGCGATGAAACGGGATCGTGACGACATCATGGTCCGCGCAACCTAGCACCGCCGCCCCGTCACCGCCACTGCGCCAACCGGAAGGCAGCCCCCCACCGGGAGGAACCCTGACCGGCCACCGTATACTTGCTGTCCCGAGGCTTTGTCACCGGGCGATGGTGACGCAGGGGGGGGGCTGCACAGGGGCCATGGCAACGCGTCGAGCTGAATGCCCCCTCCTCCGACCGCGCTCAATGCCCAAAAAACTTGATCGCCGAGAGCGCAGCCAGCAGAAGCCCGGCCAGTCCGGCCGTCCATAGCTTGAGTTCGCTCACGATCTCTTGCCGCATGGCTTCCAGATCGCCCTTGGTCGCCAGACGATTCTCGATGAGCTTCGCCTGCTCGTCGGCAAGGACCTCGGCCTGGGGTTCCGGCATTCCGGTGGCTGTCACTCGCTTGACGAAAGCGTGAGTGCAAAGGCGATGGTGCTCATGGGCTGCGCTCCGGGCCGGCTTTTGTCACTACTGCCTCCGAACCCGAAGAGAGTCAATTGGAGGCGCGGTCCAAACGCCAAACCTTCTTCACCCCAGCGCCGAGATGATTCCCTCGAACATCTTGCGGCCGTCGGCGCTGCCGTGGGTGGGCTCGCACACCCGTTCGGGGTGGGGCATCAGGCCGAGGACGGTGCGGGCTTCGTTGAAGACGCCGGCAATGTCGCGGGCCGAGCCGTTGGGGTTGTCGAGGTAGCGGAAAGCGATCTGCCCCTTGTCCTCGATGCGCTTCAGGGTGTCGTCGTCGGCGAAGAAATTGCCGTCGGCGTGGGCGATGGGAATCGTCACCTCTTCCCCCGCCCGATAGGCGCGGGTGAAGGCGCTGCCGGCGCTCTCGACCTTGAGTCGCACCGGGCGGCAGATGAATTTCAGGCCGGCGTTACGCATCAGGGCGCCGGGCAGCAGGCCGGCCTCGGTGAGAATCTGGAAGCCGTTGCAGATGCCGAGCACCAGCACGCCGGCCGCGGCGCGCTCCTTGATCGAGGTCATGATCGGGGCGCGGGCGGCCATGGCGCCGGAACGCAGATAATCGCCATGGGAAAAGCCGCCGGGCAGGACGATCAGGTCGACCGGCGGCAGGGTGCTGTCCCGATGCCAGACCATGGCCGGTGGCGTTCCGGTGACCTGCTCCAGGGCCACGGCGACGTCGCGGTCGCAGTTGGAACCGGGAAAAACGATGACGGCGGCTTTCATGGCGGCGCTCGCAGGTGTCTCGGGCTCGGGAAACGGCAGGAAAACCGGCAACAGCCGGCAGGCGGACCGTACCCAGCCCGGGCCAAGATTGCAAGTGCCGCCCGCCCCTCGAACGGGTCATCGCATTTGGCCGGGGATGGATCGAGCGACGTCGCTGGCCCCTCCGAAGCCCCTGCGCCGCTGCCGGTCAGCCGCCCTGCGCCGCCGCGGCAATCGGCAGGTGGACGGTGAAGACGGAGCCCTGCCCGAGGACACTTTCGACGCCGACCCGCCCGCCATGCAGCTGAACGAAGGTTCGCACAATGTAAAGGCCGACGCCGCTCCCGGGAAATGCACCGACATTGCTTGATCTGAAGTACATATCAAAGAGCCTTGGCAGATCTTCAGGCGGAACGCCGATGCCCTCGTCCCAGACCTCGATCAAGACCCAGCCAGCCTCGACCGAAGCCAAAACTTTTACCGTAGGATGCTGCGGGGAGTATTTTATCGCGTTTCCGATAAGATTATCAAATACGTAGAACAGCAGATTATGATCTGCTCGAATCTGATTTGGTAAGCCCTTATCGATAAATTCGATCGCCGCGGATGATTCCTTTTCCCGCTCTTTGCACACCGTGTTGATCAGATTGTGAAGGTTGACCGCCTCCGGACGAAAATTGATTCGGTTCTCCAGGGCCCGCGCCGAGCACAGCACTCCATCGATCAATTTGACCATCCGGGTCACCGACCCACGAATTGATTTGGCCCGCCGCTCAATATCGTCCGGTTCGATGGTGTCCTTGATTTTGACCAGCCGGTACGCTTCGGCGTCGATGATGGTCAGTGGTGTCCGAAATTCATGGGAGACCATCGACACGAACGCCCGCTGGGTCGCCGACGCGTTTCTCTCTCTCACCAGCGCCTCGCCAAGCGTCCGCTCGAGCTTGACCCGATAATGAATCATGAACCCGGTAATCAAGACCGTGGCCGCCGACAGGATGCGGTTGGCAATAAAAACCAGGGTGTTTTCATGAGGCGCGATCAATATGACACTGCCGACAGCGATCAACAAACATGACATCGAAACAATGATTATCAGCAACCGCCGGTCCTTGACAAAAAATCCCATCAGGGTCGGCAGAGTATAAAGAAACCCAATAGAAACATCATCCTCGCGTGTGAAGATATCGAACATGAATATCAGAACCTGCGTGCCGACAATGGCAAAGAAGGTTCCAGCACCTTCGACATCCTTGAACAATCTCAAGTTTCCCTCCGTCATCATCAAATGACCCGGACAGTCTTGCCGGAAGCAAGGAGGCTCCCGGCTTCGAGCACAAGGCGACGCGACGCGGACCGCGCGAACAGGTCGGGTCCTTTGCCCATCAAAGGTTTGGAGCAAGAGAAGGGGCTCAACCCCTCATCGCAAGCTTTGGAAGCTGATCGTGTCATCCGGCGCCTCATGGGATTTCTATAGGAAACATGGCAAATCAATTAGACAGTCTTGCTTCGGGCCGCACCGAGTTGCTCCGCCCCTGAATGTTAGTCGATTGTTGGCCACGAGGCCAGCGTGGGCGGCGGAACGGGCGGGCATTGAGAACGTGACATCGGGGCACCGGCAACCGCCGAACATAATGAATGGCTCATGAGCCCTGCTCCGTGTTGCAGCCCCAGACCGTAAAGGTTTGTTTTTGACTTACCATGTGGTAGTTCTCAACAAATTTCTGCCGGAATGCGGGACTAAACAACTCATTATTAAACCATTCATGAGGTGAAAATATCCAGAATTTTATCCGGCAGCCCACCAGCAGTGGATCATTGATAATATCTCTGTTGAGACTTCTTGAAAAATCGCTCCAGGCAAGCTGAATAAAGTGCAAGGCGCTTCCATACAACAGTGGGCGGCCAACCAACAATGAAATCGCATTTTCTCTGTTATTATCCGGATTTCCGTAAAAGGCGACCTGATCGCCTCGGTGCACCCCCAGAAACGCGCTCAACTCATTTTCGGCGGCAACTCGATAGGCTTGGGCATCGACGATCTTAAGTGAGCGAACAACCTCCCGCCCGGTTCCGGTGGAGGCCATCCAGATAAATGCAAGCATCAACAGTGCATTCCGGGTTTGCCGCCTCTTATCCTGGTTGTTCAGCGCCTCGCCTAACAGCATGGCGGCAGCGGGCAAAAAGGGCAGCATATGGCCAATCCAAGTCTCATAGGAACAAATAAAGACGACCGGAACCAAAGCCATCACAAGAGAGATAAGAAGCCGTATAAACCGAGGCCTCAAGGACCAGCCAATCACCAGCGCCGGCAAGACCAGAAGCGCGGAGAACATTGCGGCAACAACAAACTGTGATGGAAAAAATATGAAGGGCCGCATATTCGACAATAATTGCCAATGAGAAACTAAAGATACACCGCTCACTGAGTATGGTAGCAAGGCGGTCAAGCAGAAGCCCAGACTCGCGTCTCTAATCAGGCGACCGCGCGCCCAGAGCGAGTTGCCACACAGCAGTGCAAAAAAGCCAACAGGTGCACAAACCCACGACCCGGTAAATTTTAAGCAAAAGCATCCTCCGGCAATTGCTCCCAGGGCAATCCCAGCGAACGCCTTTTGCTGTTCAAAGAATGGGATCAAGAATAAACTCAAGGCGCCAAAAAACATGAGCGCACCATCAGCGCGTAATCCTGTATAGTTAATATGTGCAATCACAACAATCAGTGAAGCTGTAGAAATTCTTGAAATTTTCTGGCCATATCCCGATCGCCTCATAGAAATATATGAGACCAAAACACCAATGATGGCCAACAGCTCTAAGGGAATTGCGGCTAAGTCCGACTGCAAACCAAATATTTTCTGTCCAAATCCTAGCACCTCGAATAGCAACGGGCCGTAGACAAAGCCATAGAACTCACCAGACCCTAATTCAGGATAAACAGGCTGCCCATTCATCCACGCCGTCGACACAGCAAGGATGCCGGCATCCCACACAGCCCCTTGCCCATCAATGATACCAAAAACATGGCGCATTACCCACGACAACAGCAATAATACAAATGACAAGCTTGCAGAGATCGCCAGAATATTATCACGTATTTCCGAAGGCCGACTCTTGGCTGGCACGCTCAGAAGAATAAGCAAAATTCCGACAGACAATACAATCAGTTGCGTTGCAATCGAGGCGCTTGGCTCATTCGCTCTTAGTATGTTAACGACATCCATTGTCAATAGCCTCGGCGACAACATATTGTGGACGTGAACCGGCAATTTGATAAATACGCCCTATATATTCACCAACAATTCCTGTTAGCAATATTTGAACTCCGCTCATCAGCATGACGACTAAAAGCACCGCCTCCCACCCGACAATGGCATCGTTCCAGAACATCGACCTTACCAAAGCCACGGCCATCAAAACCATCGAGGAGACACTCAACGCAGCTCCGACAAACAACCCAACCCTGAGCGGAACCAACGAATGGTTCATAACGATGCTTAGCCATAGCGAAAACAAGCGTGTCATTGTGTAGTTGCTTTTTCCGTGCACCCGCGCAGGGTTCTCGACTTCTATCGCAGAGACCGATTGTGTCACATCAAGTATTATTCCGTCTATATATGGGTGCGGGCCGCTATACTTGACAACCTCATTGACAACAAACCGCTTCATGCAGCGAAACGAGGAGAGATACAACCCCCTGGGCTTGTTCAGCAGAATATCTGCCGTGACATTGGCAAACCGACTTCCAATCCTTCGGGCCATTCCGTGACCCGCCCGAAAATCATAGGTATAGATGACATCTTTTTTGCTTGATAGCGCACTCTCCAGAAGCCTTGGCACCTCTTTCGGTGGGTTTTGAAAATCGTCATCCATTGTTATTACATAGTCTCCCTTGGCGCGGTGTAGTCCAGCCATTACGGCATTATGCTCGCCAAAGTTTTTTGCCAGCTGTATGAAACAAATTGGAATCTCTGAAATTGACTGGACAAGGGCTTGGCAGGCCTGGGCGCTGTTATCCTGGCTGCCATCGTCAACAAGAATAATTTCATGGCCGCCGGGAATATCAAGCGCCTTCAACGCATTCACCAAATCACGAATTGTCGCTGAGCCATTATAGACGGGAATAACAATGCTGAGCATGCACATATTGGTTATGCCTTGTACGCGACAATAAGGATTGAACCACCGAATGGCAGCGAGACCCCGACACTCAGCAGCATCCGCTCGATCGCCAGGAGTGACCACAACACGACCGGAAGAAACGCGTCGCCTGCAAAAAAGTCAACATTCTTGTTTCTCATATTCGGGGCGAACAGCTTTCGGCGTGCCACCATCAACGGAAAGAGAATTGAATTCCAATGCGTCGCTTTATAAATGTGAAACCCTTCACTCTCGAGCAATTGGCATGCATCTTTTAGACGATATCTTCGAGCATTGTTCACAATCCGGTCATAAGATGAGAAGAGCCACGCGTAAGCCGGCAGATTTACGATATAGATACCGCTCTGACGCAAGCAGCGCCACGCTTCCCTGATCGCCCTTCGATCATCGACGCCCGCTTGGCACAACACATCTGTGCAAATAATAACATCAAATTCTTCGTCTTGAAAGGGCATGACCTCGATGCTCGCCCGGCATATTGGAATATCTGAATAGCGCTTGACAAAATCGCAGGCTGCCTCTGAAACGTCGATGTTGGTTATGCGCGCACCAACACACAGGTTCTTTAGGAAATCCCCAAGCGCGCCACTCCCGCAGCCAGCATCCAGTATGTTTCCATCATGGCGCGTCAAATATTTACTTAGAAAAATATAAATGTTGGAATGAAGTGCCCGATACCACCATATACCGGCTCTCGATTTGGAGAGGGCGCTCCACATGTTGATATCCATCATCGCACCTGTTTGGAGAACGAGTCATGCGCTGGTATTATGATCTTGCCAGGCTGCCAGTGTTGCAATAATTTTATCACTCTCATCATTGGTCAGAAATGGGTGCATTGGCAGGCTTAGAATTTGCGACCGAAGAGTCTCTGTCATCGGCAAGCCATCGCCCTGAATGGTTATCGTATCGGCATATGCAGGCTGCTGGTGGATCGGCGTTGGGTAGAGAATAGCCGTTCCAATGCCATTATCATGAAGGTATTTTTCCAGGTGATTGCGATGATTCGTAGAAATGACATACATGTGATAAGCATGACTGGAGATTTGTGAGCGGGATGATACGGGGGTGATCCGTCCCACAACTTGGTCATAGCGGCTTGCCAGCGTTTGTCTCGCGGTTATTTCCTCATGAAGATGGCCAAGCCTGACCAGAAGTATTGCGGCTTGCAGTTCATCAAGGCGGCTATTCATGCCCTTGATGGTACTGTTCTGCGGTGTTTGCCATCCATACTGGCGCAACATGCGACACCGCATCGCAACAGTCCGATCTGACGTTATGACCGCGCCGCCGTCACCAAACGCGCCCAGGTTTTTTGTTGGGTAAAAGCTGAACGCGCCAGCGGCTCCAAAGGTTCCAACGGCGCGTCCTCGCCATTGCGCGCCATGAGCGTGGGCGCAGTCTTCGATTATTTTGATGCCGTGCCGCGCGCTGATGTCGCACAGACTGTCCATGTCACATGGATTGCCGTAAAGATGAACAGCGATAATCGCCTTGGGCACACCCGCTGTTTGTGAATACCGCCAGTTTCTTAGTATAGAATCCAGAGCATTTGGGTCCATCGTCATGCTCTTGGCATCAACATCAACCAGAACTGGCTTGGCCCCGGCCAGTTCAATTGCCGCGATTGTCGCAACTGAAGTATTCGATACCGTGATAACGGCGTCACCTTCGCCAATCTCCAGTGCGCGCAGCGCCAGTGTGATGGCATCGGTTCCGCTGGCCACTCCAATGCACGAGTCAGCACCGCACCATGCCGCGAACACCTTTTCGAAAGCCTCGACCTCAGCGCCAAGGATGTAACGCCCGCTTTCCAGAACACGCTGAATAGCGCAATCGAACTCCGGCCGATAAGCAGAATAAACTCGGTCCACGGCGGCAAAAGGGACTGTACCAGCGTGTTTCAGGGGCATTCTGTCCCCGATTGTCTATTCACCAGGGCCTCGAACTCTGCTCGGTCGCGGATATAGCTGCCTTCATCAAATTTTTCGGAGGCCAAGACGAGACAAGCGGCATCGTCACTGAACTGATCGAGTTCCAGCCAATGCATCGATGGCAAAAAGAGCGAGGGGCCTGATTTAAAAAGACGTATTTCGTTGGCATTCTTTCCATCATATATCCGCGCCCGGCAGTCCCCGGCAATCATCAGAAGCCATTGCTGGTCTCGCCGGTGGGCATGGCCGGCTCGAATCGCCCCAGGCGGCAGATCGCACAACACGAACATCCGACGAATTGGCATCGGAATATGAGTATCCAGCTCGGCGATGACCAGCCGCCCGCGATGATCGTGAATTTCCAGATTGTCAATAAGTCGGTAACGGTCACTCATACTCAGGTACCAAGCCAAAGAGCGATAAAGTATCGTGGGTTCTTCAACGTGTCAAGCGGGGCCAAAAAGCTCGGCAAGCGAGGGCTACCGTCAAGGACATGTGAGCAGCCAGCCCACCTTGGGCTCGTGGTGGTGCCGCCAGCGGTGGCCTGATCGGCTCATTGGGTTGTTCCGTCGCAACCAGCTCAAAACCAGGATTTTTCAACCGTTCGGGGCGGCGCTTATTTTAGGGGTTGACATCATAATCATTGATCTCCTATCTTTTTTGGAGAGCGCAGGCTCCGCAAATACGTCGCTTTGAAATCGCTGCTGCGCATTCTACGGGATGTGATTATAACCATTGGTGACACTTAATGTCATATGGCATCAAACTGCGTGTGTCAGGTCAGCGTGCCTGCTTCACGCGACCTGAGATGAAGGTGGAGCGCGTCTCTTATGATGTGATCACCCCATCGGCGGCACGCGGAATTCTCGAGGCGATTCATTGGAAGCCGGCGATCGTCTGGGTAATCGAGCGCATTCATGTGTTGAAGCCGATCCGCTTTCAGTCGCTGCGCCGCAACGAGGTCGGACATCGGGTGCCGGTGGGCACTGTCAAAAAGGCGATGAAGGCCGGCTTCGTCCACGAACTGCGGCAGGTCGCCTCGGATGACCGCCAGCAGCGCGCCGCGACCATTCTCTATGATGTCGATTACGTCATCGAAGCCCACTTCGAGATGACCGCCAAAGCCGGGCCGGAGGACAACCCGACCAAACATCACGAAATGTTCAGCCGCCGTGCCGCCCACGGCCAGTGTTTCCACCAGCCCTGCCTGGGCACCCGCGAATTCCCGGCCGAGTTCACGTTGCTGGAGGGCGAGGTTCCCCGCCATGCCCTGCCCGCCGACCAAGCCAACCGCGATCTCGGCTGGATGGTGCTGGACATCGACCACGCCAACGAGCGCACGCCGCTGTTCTTCCGCGCCGCCCTCAGCGACGGCGTGCTGACCGTGCCGCCGCCGGGCGCGCCCGAGGTGCGATCATGAGCGTACTCCAGGCGCTCAACGCCTATTACCGCCGGCTGGCCGACCGGGCTGGCGTGCCGCCGTTCGGTTATTCCACCGAGGCGATCTCCTTCGCGCTGGTGCTGGATGCGGCGGGCGAGGTGGTCGGCGAACCCGTGGATTTGCGCACCCTCGAGGGCAAGAAGCGCGCCGGTCGGCCGCTGACGGTGCCGCAATCAAGCAAGCGGCCGGGGGTCACGCCGCGCGCCTTCTTCCTGTGGGACAACAGCAAATACGTGCTGGGGCTGGGCGTCGACAAGGCGAGCAAGGGGGTGGCGAAGCATCCCGGCCATTTCGCCGCCTTCCGCGAGCGCCATGAAAAGCTGCTGGCCGATAGCGAGGATGCCGGCTTGCGGGCGGTGCTCGGCTTCGTGCGCCGCTGGTCGCCCGAGCGCTTCACCGCGCCGCTGTTCAAGCCCGAGATGCTCGACCAGAATCTGGTCTTCATGCTGGACGACGACGAGGACGCGGACGGCAATCCGCGCTTCGTCCATGACCGCCCGGCCGCCCGCCTGATCTGGGAAACGCAGGCGGGGGGAGAGGAGGCGGAAGGCGCCACCTGTCTGGTCACCGGCCGCCAAGCGCCGGTCGCCCGGCTGCACCCGGCGATCAAGGGCGTCTGGGGCGCGCAAACCATGGGCGCCTCGCTGGTCTCGTTCAATCTCGACGCCTTCGCCTCCTATGGCAAGGAGCAGGGCGACAACGCCCCGGTTTCGGAAGCGGCCGCTTTCAACTACGGCACCGCGCTCAACAAGCTGCTCGAGCGCGAGAGCCGCAACCGGATTCAGATCGGCGATGCCAGCGTCGCCTTCTGGGCCGATACCGCCCGCTGCTCCGAGGCGGCGGCGCAAAGTGCCGAACGGCTGGTCACCGGCATGCTCGAGCCGCCGCATCCCCGCGACGACGCCCTCGAGGAGTTGGCGAACACCAAAGCCCTGCGCGAGGCGCTGGAAAAAATCCGCGACCAGCGCGCGTTGAAGGTCGAGGAGATCGATCCGAACCTTGATCCCGACACCGGTTTTTACCTCCTCGGCCTCGCGCCCAACGCCGCCCGGCTGTCGGTGCGCTTCTGGCACCAAACCACCCTGGGGCCACTGGTCGCCCGCATCGGCGAGCACTGGCGCGACCTGAATATCAAGCCCTTTCCCTGGCGCGGCCAGCCGGCGGCCCGGGCGCTGCTCTATCAGGTCGCGGTGCTGGAGAAGGCCGAAAACATCCCGCCCTTGCTGGGCGGCGAGCTGATGCGCGCCATCCTGACCGGCGGACGCTATCCGCGCGCGCTGCTGGCGGCGGTGATCCAGCGCCTGCGCGCCGGTGAGGAGATCAACGGCGCCCGCGCCGCCATTTGCAAGGCCTGGCTGGTCCGCGACGCCCGCCTCAGCCATCCCGATACCGCGAAGGAGACCTATCTCGTGAGCCTCGACCGCACCGAACCGGATGCCGCCTACCGGCTGGGCCGGCTGTTCGCCGTGCTGGAGAACGTCCAGCGCGCCGCCCTGGGCCGGGTCAACGCCAGCATCCGCGACCGTTATTTCGGCGCCGCCTCGGCGACCCCGGCCAGCGTCTTTCCGCTGCTGCTGCGCGGCGCCAATCATCATCTGGCGGTGCTGCGCAAGAAGACCGACACCGGCGGTCTGGCCGTGTGGTTCGAGCGCGAAATGGGCGAGATTCTGAACGAACTGGCCATGGCCCTGCCGCGTCATCTGCGCCTGGAAGACCAGGGCCGCTTCGCCGTCGGCTACTACCACCAGCGCTACACCGCCAAGCCTCCCGGAGCCGATGCCAACTCCGACCAGTCCCATTCCGACAAGCCCGCCGAAGAGGTTTGAGCCATGACCGCGATCGCCAACCGCTACGAATTCGCCTTCCTGTTCGACGTCACCCGGGGCAACCCCAATGGCGACCCCGACGCCGGCAATCTGCCGCGGCTCGACCCGGAAACCAACCACGGTCTGGTCACCGATGTCTGCCTGAAACGCAAAATCCGCAACTTCGTCGGCCTGTTCCATGAGGGCAAGCCGCGCCACGGCATCTATGTCCAGGAAGGCGCGATCCTCAACGAAAAGCACCGCGCCGCCTATCGGGCGGTCCGCCCCGAAGACGAGAGCGTCGCCAAGGCCGCCAAGCTGTCGCCCAAGAAGGACAGCGATGAGGAAGAGAAGGTCCGCGCCTTCATGTGCGACAATTTCTTCGACGTGCGCAGCTTCGGCGCGGTGATGAGCACCGGCATCAATTGCGGTCAGGTGCGCGGCCCGGTGCAATTGGCCTTCGCCCAGTCGGTCGAACAGATTCTGCCGCTGGAAATCTCGATCACCCGCATGGCCGCAACCTCGGAAATAGAGATCAAGGAGGGCAAGGAGGCCAAAGACGGCGAGGACGGACGGCGCGACAACCGCACCATGGGGCGCAAGCACATCGTGCCCTATGGGCTGTATCTCGGTCACGGCTATGTCTCGGCCAAGCTGGCCGAGCGCACCGGCTTCGACGACGCCGATCTCGAGCTGCTGTGGACGGCGCTGGAGCAGATGTTCGACCATGACCGCTCGGCCGCGCGCGGCGAAATGGCGGCGCGGCGGCTGATCGTGTTCAAGCATGAGTGCGCGCTCGGCAACGCCCCGGCTGCGGCGCTGTTCAAGCGCGTCGCCGTCCAGCGGATGTTCCAGGGCGAGAGCTACGAGCTGAACAGTCCGGGCCTGCACAATTTGCCGCCGGCCCGCAGCTTCGAGGATTACGCCGTGACGGTCAACCGCGAGTGCCTGCCCGCCGGGGTCGAGATCATCGAGCGCTTCTGACCCGGCGGCGAAAAGGGGGCGGAGCGCCGCATGGACGAGGACGACGCCATCCCCCTCTCGGCGCTTCAGCATTATTTGTTCTGTCCGCGTCAGTGCGCCCTGATCCATGTCGAGCGGCAGTGGCAGGAGAACCAGCTGACGGCGGAAGGCCGGCTGCTCCACGACCGGGTCGACCAGGGCGGACGGGACAGCCGTAACGGTGTTCGTACGGTGCGCTCTCTGCCGTTGCGCTCCCTGCGGCTGGGGCTGGTCGGCGTGGCCGACGCGGTCGAACTGCACGGGCCGGAGCGCGCGCCCTTTCCGGTGGAATACAAGCGCGGCCGGCCCAAGGCCCACCGGGCCGACGAGGTGCAACTCTGCGCCCAGGCCCTGTGCCTGGAGGAGATGTTCGGCGCCACCATCCCCGCTGGCGCCCTGTTCTACGGCGAGAGCCGGCGCCGCTTCCCGGTGGTTTTCGACCCGCCCCTGCGCCGGCTGACCGAGGACACCACGGCGGCGGTCCGGGCCATGGTGCAGTCCGGCCGGACGCCGCCGCCGGTCTATGAGAGCCGCGCATGCGACAGCTGCTCGCTCCTGGAGGCGTGCCGGCCCCGCCGCCTGACCCGGCCGCCGTCGGTCTCCGCCTGGCTGGCCGGGCAATTGACAGAAACCGGCGAGGACTGATGCCGGCGCGCAAAAAGACTGGCAGATCGGCGCACTGGTATCACGCCGCGACCACGGCGGCGCGGCCCATGGCGCGGAAGTCCTGATGGGTCAGGGCTTCAACAAGAAGGTATGACTGTCAAGCGGCGTCGAATATCAGGCCGCCATCGGCGTCCAAAAGTAGGCCACTTGCTTCCTACCAGCAGTTGCAATGGTAGGCCGGTTGTCCAGGTAGTCCA
>CAIOBP010000019.1 GCA_903856295.1 uncultured Rhodospirillales bacterium
CCGCGCAGCCGGGCCTCCCTCCGTTCTTCGGACGCTTACGCGTCCTCATCACTCCGGGAGGCCCGGCTGCGCAGTATCAGCAAGCAATTAATTTACAGAAGCTAGTATGCACAAACGGAAAGGCGTCGGGGAGGTCTGGATGTACACCGTGACGCGTCATATCGGAATCGATGCAGGACACCGAATCCCGACGCATGGAGCTGCCGCGCTATTGGGATCATGGCGAGCTGATCACCACCGCCCGCCTCGCCGATCTCGCCCTCGACGACCCCGACTTCCTCCAGGTCGCCGAACTCTACGAGGGCACCAGCGCCATCGACGTGCCGGCGCTCGTCGCCACCCTGGTGCGTGGCGAGGCGGTGCCGTTTTTGCCGGTGCTGCGCTACGCTGAAACGGGTCTGCGCAAACGCGCCCAATGGGAGGAAACCTGGGCCTTGCAGCGGCGCGAGGATGCCGGGGAGACCATCGCCGAAATCCCGGTGCCGCCCAAATACCGCGCGGCCGATTTCCTCGATAGCGTGTTCTGGCGCCTGCGCGGCCCGCTCGATGTGGCCAAGGAACGCTTCATCGCCTATCCGGGCCTGTCGCGCGACACCGACGGCTCGCTGACCATCGCCTGGGCCGGCTGGGACCACCTGCACCAGGCCCGCGCACTCGCCGCCCACCTGATCCAGTTCAAGGAGCAAGCCGGCTGGACAGCCGATCGCCTGACGCCGCTGCTGGCCGGTCTGCTCGACCTCGTGCCCTGGCTCAAACAGTGGCACAACGACCTCGATCCCACCTATGGCACCCGCATGGGCGACTATTTCCAGGATTTCGTCGCCGCCGAAGCCCGCGAAGCCGGCCTCACCCTCGACACCGTCCGCGCCTGGACCCCCACCGCCACCGCCAAACGCGGCCGGCGCAAGAGCGGGGGGTAAGCGCGGCTGGACACACGCTGCGAAGTGTGTATAATAATACCCACTAGTCGGAGCGGCCATGAAACCCTTGAGCAGTCGGGAGTTGATCCGGATCGTGGAAGCCGATGGCTGGGAGCTGGTGGAGATCACGGGCAGCCATCATCACTTCAAGCATCCGGAGAAGCCCGGCAAGGTGACGATCCCACATCCCAAGAAGGACCTGCCGGGGCCGACCGTGAAGAGCGTTCTTCATCAGGCGCGCATCCGGCTTTGACGGGGGCGGACATGACCCATTACGTGGCGCTGGTTCACAAGGAACCCGAGAGCGATTACGGCGTGATCTTTCCGGATTTCCCCGGCTGCGTCAGTGCGGGGGCCAGCTTCGACGAGGCGATGCGGATGGCCGCCGAGGCGCTGGCCGGACATGTCGACCTGATGCGCCGGGACGGCGACCCGATTCCCGCACCGCGAGGGCTCGAAGAGATCAAGGTCGCCGCCGATGACTGGCTCGACTGGGAGGGCGCGATCGTCACCCTGGTGCCGCTGCTCCCGCCTCCCGGCCGCTCGATCCGCATCAACATCACCATCGAGGAACGCCTGCTGGCCCAGATCGACGCCGCGACCACAAACCGCTCCGGTTTTCTCGCCGAAGCCGCCCGCCGAGCCTTGTCGGGATGACTTGTTTTCCGGACCGGAATGGCTTATGTTACATGTAACAAGCAGGGGCCGGCATGGCCGAGACCATTTCCTATCGCGTCCAGCGCCACCGCGACGGTCTGCGGGCCGCCGGGTTGCGCCCGGTCCAGATCTGGGTGCCGGACACCCGCCGGAGCGGATTCGCGGCCGAATGCCGGCGGCAATCGCTGTTGGTGAAGAACGATCCCCTTGAGAGCGAAACGCTGGCGTGGCTCGAACAGGCGAGCGACACGGGCGACTGGAAATGAAGCGCGGCGATCTCGTGACCGTCGCGCTTCCCGGCGACTATGGCAAACCGCGCCCGGCCTTGGTCATCCAGTCGGATTTGTTCGATGGACACCCCGCGGTCACCATCCTGCCTTTCTCCTTGGAGTTGCTGGACGCCCCACTGTTCCGCCTAACGATCGAGCCAACGCCGGCCAACGGCTTGCAAAAACCCTCCCAAATCATGATAGATAATATGCAAACCGTGCCACGGAAAAAAGTGGGCGAGGTGTTCGGGCGGTTGGGAGACGAAACAATGGTGGCCGTGAACCGGGCCTTGCTGCTTTGGGTGGGGCTGGCATGACTCTGATCGCCGATCTGATCGCCATTCCCGAGAAGGTGCATCGGGGCGACTTCGTGCTGTCGCCGACCGATGGCGTCGACCACCCGCGCGAAACCCTGCGCGACTATGTGGTGACGCCCCAACTTAAGGTCTGTTTCGACGAGGCGCTGGGCTTCGTGCGCGACGCCATCCTCTCCAACCGCAGCAAGGCCGCTTACCTCCACGGCAGTTTCGGCTCGGGCAAAAGCCATTTCATGGCGGTGCTGCACCTGATCCTCTCGGGCAACGCCTATCTCCGGGGAACGGCCGAACTCGAAGACCTGCGGGCACAGCACTCGATGTGGACCGAGGGCAAGCGCTTCCTAATGGTGCCCTACCATCTGACCGGCGCCCGCGATATGGAATCGGCGATCCTCGGGCAATACGCCGCCTACGTCTCGCGGCTGTTTCCCGGCGTGGCGCTGCCGGGGTTCTATCTCTCCGAAGGGCTGTTCGAGGACGCGAGAGCCCTGCGCAAGGGCGTGGGCGACCCCGCCTTCTTCGAAACGCTCAACCGGGCGGCGGCGGCCACCATCGCCGCCAGCATCGGCGGCAACGGCTGGGGGCAGTTCGCGGGCGGCTGGGACGCCGAAACCCTGGATGCCGCCATGGCGGCTCCCCCCGAAGACCCCGACCGCCAGCGCCTGATCGGCGATCTGATCGCCAGTCACTTTCGCAGCTATGCCGCGCTGGCCGCGGCCCAGGGCGAGGCTTTCGTGCCGCTCGACGAGGGGTTGGCGGCCATGAGCCTCCCATGCCCAAGGGCTCGGTTACGACGGCGTCATCCTGTTCCTCGACGAGTTGATCCTGTGGCTGGCCAGCCGCTCCGCCGACCTGCCCTTCGTCACCCGCGAGGGCGTCAAGCTCTCGAAGCTGGTGGAAAGCCAGGGACCGGCGCGGCCGATCCCGATCGTCAGCTTCGTCGCCCGCCAGCGCGATCTGCGCGAACTGGTGGGCGAACACATCGCCGGAGCCGAACAGCTCAAATTCGCCGACGTCCTGAAATATTGGGAAGCGCGCTTCCACAAGATCACCCTCGAAGACCGCAACCTGCCCGAAATCGCCAACCGGCGGGTGCAGAGCTGGCCCGGGAAATCTGGACAGGCCGATAGGTGGATTTTCTGCCTGATAGCGGCGAGGATTGCCGCGGATCAGGAGAACAGGATGACGAAACGGACCCGCCGGAACCACACCCCGGCCTTCAAGGCGAAGGTGGCG
>CAIOBP010000020.1 GCA_903856295.1 uncultured Rhodospirillales bacterium
AACGCCGCGTCATGCTTGCGCTTGGTTTCAGCATTGCTCGCAGAGGTCGATGAGGACTGGATGACTGGTAAGATATACATAAATCTGGCGGCGTAACTACCCGCCTCGAATCAAGTCGTCTTCTGCGCGAATTTACAGAACAAAACTTGCACGGCCTGACAGCTGCCGCCAGCCTGCCGCCGGATGGATCGGTGGCGCCCATGACATACGTGACACTGTTCGGGCTTATTGCGGCAACCGGTCTGCGCATATCCGAAGCCCTGGCGCTGCTCTGTACCGACATAACCGAAGACGGGTTACTCATACGGAACACCAAGTTCAGAAAAAGCCGGATCGTGCCGATACATGATACGACGAAAAATGCTCTCGATGCTTATCTTCTAATGCGAGTGCGCCAGAATACCTCTGATGAACACCTGTTCATATTCACATCCGGTCGCGCATCTGGTCGTCCTCTACCGTACTCGACGGTGCAAATCGCCTTCTCGCATTTAGCCCGGTCGATTGGACTGCGAGGAGAAACCGGACGACGAGACCCCCGCATCCATGATCTCAGACACACCTTCGCTGTCCGTTCGCTGGAACGGTGCGGACACAACCAGAAAGACGCAGCGCGCCACATCCTTACACTCTCCACGTATCTCGGCCACGCCTCCGTCACAGACACCTACTGGTATCTGGAGGCGACGCAGCCTCTGATGACGGCAATCGCCCAAGCCGGGGAAACGTTGTTCCGGAGGAGCGCCCCATGACCGCGCTCGCCCCACACCTGAGTTCATTCCTTCGTGACTATCTTCCGCGCGAACGGAGGGCGAGCTTTCATACCTGCAATGCCTACGCCACCTGCTTCCAGCTCCTGGTTGTCTTCGCGGCGCAGCGCTTGAAAGTCAGGCCGAGCCAACTGGAGATCGAGCAGTTAAATGTAGCAACTATTCTTTCCTTTCTTGAGCATATCGAGACCGAACGCAAAAACTCGGTCCGAAGCCGCAATGCTAGGCTGGCCGCCATCCATGCCTTCTTCCGCTATCTGGAATACCGGCTGGTATCATGTCTCGACCAGTCGCGGCAAGTCCATGCCATTCCAATGAAGAAGTCTGACCAAGCCCTGATCGATTATCTGACCCGTGACGAAGTACAGGCTCTCCTCGACGCGCCAGACCCGCGAACCGCGTCCGGCGTGCGGGATCGGGCGATGCTCCACCTCGCCTACGCCGGAGGCCTGCGGGTCTCGGAACTGATTGCATTGAGGGTCGACGATCTCGACGGACAGCCGCCAACCAGTATCCGCGTTCTCGGAAAAGGCCGGCGTGAGCGCGTACTGCCGTTGTGGAAAGAAACCACGACGGTTCTGAAGGTATGGCTGGCAATCCGGCCGACCACACCGGCACGGGAATTGTTCTTCAATGCTTCCGGTCAGGCCATGACTCGATTTGGCTTCGAATACATCCTGACCAAACACGTCGCCACAGCGGCTCTCACGCAACAGTCTCTCTTGAAGAAGCACGTTACGCCTCACGTCCTGCGCCACACCTGTGCGATGCACACCCTGAAGGCGACCGGCGATGTTCGCAAGGTTGCTCTCTGGCTCGGCCATGCCAGTCTGCAAAGCACCGAAATCTATCTCCGGGCTGATCCCACCGAAAAGCTCGAAGCCCTCGCAAAAATGGAACCGCCCGTGTTGAGAAAAGGCCGGTTCCAAGCCCCAGACAAGCTCATAGCTCTGCTGAAGGATGTCGGCAACCCTGATAATTATGAGGACTGATTATCGCCAGAACGCGGCGATGTCAGCCATGCCGTCGCCGTGTACTCTACATAATCGTGGACTCAACATAATTGCGAAACACCGCTTGCGATGGATCGTTGGTGATGATGTGTTGGTAATATTCGCGCCTCTGATCGCACACCGCGTTGACCACCCTCTTGGCCCCCAGATCGGCAACGGCACGGCTGGCGATCCCGGCGGTGATCTTGCCGATGATGCCGTCACCGATGATCGGCCGACCAAGATCGCCGAGGGCGTGCTGGAGCAAGCGCACCGCCGTACCCGGCCCCATGTTGACCGCCATGTCGAAGATCACCGGCTGCAACGCTTCCGGCAGACGGTCGATGTTGGCGCCCCGCCAGTAGCGTTCGCGGTAAATGATGAGAGCGTGCGCCCACGGCATCGCCTTCACCTGATCGGGCGTCACCGGCTTGCCCAGGTATTCCCCGTAGACTTTGGCGGTGATTCCCCACCTCGTGGGTCCGCCCCGGTCGGCCGGATGATTGGTGTAGCCGGACCCTTCGAAGCGGGCGGCCATCGCATAGATAATTTGATCGATGCGGTCCATCTGCGCGTCCCTCAAAAAGGAAAAGCCGCCCGAAGGCGGCTTCCTGATTTGACCGGAATGGTCCGATTTGCTCAGTTCGAGGAGGTGAGCTTGACCAGCACTTGCGGGCGGCGGCAGAGGGGCAGCGGGTTGCTTTCCATGATGATCCGCCAGCCGCGTTCGTCGTCAGTGCGCACCGGCCAGGCGTAGGCGTCCATCCCCACCGTGTTGACGAACTCGTCCTTGTTGGCCGGGGCGAAGTAGGTCTTGAAGGTCTGCGTCGTCCCCAGCGGGAAGGCGTGCCCTTCACCGGCGGCAATGAACCGCGCCGTGGTGCCGTCGATGAGCTGGCCGACACCGCGATACTCTTCGAGGATCAGCCCTTTATAGGGAAACTGCCGGCGGACATCCTCGCGCAAGGGCTGGGCGCCAGTGGCGGCATAGTACTTGTAGGCTTCGCGGATGACCGGATGGGCGATAAACTTGTCAAAGAACTCGGGACTGACCAGCGCCTTGACCCCGGTCATCATCTCGCCCAAGAGATGATCTTCGATGTGCCGGAGCACTTCATTGATCTTGCCATCGACATCGGTGGCAGGGGTGCCGAGCACGAAGTCGACGCTCTTCTGGGTGATGCCGAACACCGTGTAGAGGTTGTAGAGCGTCTTGCCGGAGCCGCCGACGATAATGCCCTTGAGGGCACCCATGCGCAGGTATTCCAGGGTCAGGGCGAACTTGCGCCGCCCCGCCTCGATCTTGCGCTGGTAGGCCAGCGTCATGGTGTCGGGGCCGATCTGACCCGGCGCGCGCCGGCCCTGGACATCCGACGGCAGCACCAGTTCCTCGTGCGGGATGTGCGGCACCCGGAACGACAGCACCGAGCGATCCTCGTTGCGGCCCACGGTCGCCGGAGACCCCGGCTCCCGCTCTGGAAGAATGGTCAGATACTCGTTGACGAGATCGATGGCGATGTCGCGGGTGGTGATGCCTTCGGCCGGGAACAGGTTGTATTCCTGCAACCGGCCCCACAGGTTGGGGATGATGTTGATGGCTTCGGTCAGGGTGGCGAGGCTGTAGCCGGGACCGAACAGATTCGGCGTGGTGACCATGATGTTCAAACTCCCGTGCGGATGACGATGCCGAGGGCAGCCAGCGCGGAAGGGCCCGGGGTGCGCGGGCGGGCCGGGGCATCCCCCAGAGGCCGACGGGAAGATGGCGGAAGGCGGACGGCTCGGAAGGGCAAGGGGCAGCTAGGGGGTTAAAGGGTGCGAGGGGTGGGAAAGTGGGACG
>CAIOBP010000021.1 GCA_903856295.1 uncultured Rhodospirillales bacterium
AACTCGTCGGCCATGATCATCAGGGCGCGCAGGTTGCCCTGGGCATGGTCGGCCAGGGTGGCAATCACCGCCGAGGCCATGAGCGTCGGCGCTCCTGCTTGGTGAAGAGCGTGGCGGAGACAGCCCTGAAGTATCTCTGGTGTCGCACGCTCCATCGTCAGGCGGACGCGCATGCGGCTTTCGAGCGGGAGGTACTCATCAGACCGCAGCCGATCGACGAACCGCCCGTCGCCTGCCAAGACGACTGTCAGCAAGGTGTGTGAGTCGAGCCGGGAGGACGACAGCAGGCGCAACTCGGCGAGAACGGCCGATGCCATCTCCTGAGCTTCGTCGATGATGAGCACCGGCGTCATCAGCGCGCTGTCGATATGCGTTTGCCAGCGTTGTCGCAGCACCTTGGCGCCGCCCCATCGGTTGTGGGGGTGAAGCTCGATGCCGAAGAGGTCGCCCATCTCACGATAGAAGTCGGCCAAGCCCGCTTGCGGCCGGCTGATCACGGCGACCTTGACGTCCCGTTGCGCCGCCAGTTGGTTGGCCAGGATGCGCAGGGCGACCGACTTGCCGGTGCCGGGAGCGCCGGTGATGCTGGCGAACCCGCCGTCGGCGGTCAGCAACTGAACCCGGCGGCAGAATGAATCGACTCGTGGCGTGACGTGGAGCGCCTCGGCCGGCACGCCGGGGGAAAAGGGGTTCCACTTCAGTCCATACAGGGCGAGCAGCTTCTTGTTCATCGGTCGTCCCCCTCGTCCTTGGGAAGATAGGGGGGAGGCAGCTGGGTCGCGGCCTGCCGTTCGATCAGCTTGGCCAGCAGAGGCGCGATACCACGCGCCGGCGGAACGTCGGTCGGGGCATCCGACACCGCGTCCAGCGACCGCCGCAGGCCGGTCGCATTCTTGGCCTTGTCCTGCGGAAACAGCCGACAGAGGATTTTGCCGGTGAGGTCGTCGGCGAGGTGGACCAGGGAGAGATCCCAGCTGGCGAAGCGGACCTCGAGACGGCGAAGGTGCCGGTAGCGATTGGGCACCTCGAAGCGATGGCCTTCGATGACGATGGTGCCGTCGCTCTTGCGTTGGGTCCGTTGGTCGGTCCTGGTGAAGGCCAGCTTGAGAGCCGTGCTGTCCAGGCAGCTCCGCGTTACATCGGGGCCGGCCAGGAAGCGCTCAAGAGGGGCCGAGCCGATCTCGGAGTGGACACTCCTGTTATACTCGTACTCCACCCATGCTTGGGTTGCCTCATTGAGCAATGACAGGCTAAGGTCATCAACATCCTCAAGCATGGCCAGCAGGCGACCTTCAACAGGCCCCCAGAATGCTTCCTGCTTGGCGTTTTGATATGGGGAATATGGCAGGGTCGTCTCGTGAATAATGCTTAATCTTGCTAACCCTTCGGTTATCTCTGTTGCTGTCATTGCCGCGCCGTTGTCGCTCATGGCGGCGCGGGGCATGCCGCGCTTCTGCATGGCCTGGGAAAGCCCATGTGCTACGTTCTCAGCTGTCTCTTCCAAGTACCACTGTAGGTGGCAGGCGAGCCGCGAGCGGTCGTCGATGATGCCGAGCAGCAGGGGCGTCTGCCATTCACCCTGCGGGGTCAGAACCTTCCGTGAGCCGTGGTGGAAATCCCAATGCCAGAGCTGGTTCACGAACTCGGCCTCGTAGCTGCGGACCTCCCGGTCTTCCAGTCGCGCTTCGGCCAGGAGGGCGCCCTCAGTCCGCCGCGAGGTGAGCCGGCGCCGCTTCTCCAGCCCATGCGCCTTGAAGAAGCGTTGCAGCGTGGCATAGGACGGCACCGGTTGAAGCTCAGGGTTCTTCTCGGCCAGAGCGACCAGGTTGGCGTGATGCAGCCTGACGCTCCAGCTCTTGTGGCCGGCGTATTGCGACAGGACGGCCCGCCGCAATGGCGCGCTCATCGCCGCCTGCTGGCCGGCATCCTGGCGCACCTTGCGCCGCAGGACTCCGACCGGGTCCTGTCGTTCCTTGAGCGCCCGGTAGTACCAGCGTTCTATGGTGGAGGCGCCGAAATGGACCGGCTCGCCCGTCGTCGGGTGGCGCCATTCGCGCGCCGACAGCCTGGCCAGCTCTGAGCGTAGCGCGCCCTTCTCCGGCGGCGCGGCTAATAGCTGGCCGATGACTGAAAAGCGCAGGTGCGCCCATCGCTCGTGGACCCGTTTTATTATCACGTTGGGACTCCTTCGTCAGGGGGTCCAACGGTAAAAGCTGGGGTTGTCCATCGGCGAGGAGCAACTTCTGCGGGCCGGCAGCGCCCGTCAGAAAGCCTGCATCGAGGCCCCTCCGGTAATCGGTCCAAGGTACCGCAGCAAGGCCAGAAGGGCCTCTCGGGTGTCGCCGGGGAAGCGGCTGAGCAGCGATGCCGGCAGCACGGCAGTGTCAACCGGCGGCATGATGGCGGCCGACGCCGCCTTCCAGAACAGCGTGGAGGTAAAGGCCGATCGCCACCAACCGCGCCACCGCGCAGCCGTCCGTCGGCTGATGCCCAGCAGCGTCGTCAGGCAGGCAAACCGGTTCGCCGTCACCCCGAGCTCCATGGCGCTGATCAGCACCACGGTGGTGGCGAGGTAGACTTTGCGGCCGAGGAACCGCAGCGACGGCGGGG
>CAIOBP010000022.1 GCA_903856295.1 uncultured Rhodospirillales bacterium
CCAGACCGCCGCCAACTGGCAGCAGCGCCTGCCCCAGAACAGCACGCCCTTCACCTCGACCATCGTGTTTCTGGTGCGCAAGGGCAATCCCAAGCAGATTCACGACTGGAACGACCTGATCAAGGACGGCGTCGAGGTGATTACGCCCAATCCCAAGACCTCGGGCGGGGCGCGCTGGAACTACCTCGCCGCCTGGGGCTACGCCCTCGCCAGGAACGGCGGCGACGAAGCGGCGGCCAAGGACTTCGTCGCCAAGCTCTACAGTCACGTGCCGGTACTCGACAGCGGCGCCCGGGGTTCGACCATCACCTTCACCCAGCGCGGCCTTGGCGACGTATTGCTGGCCTGGGAGAACGAGGCCTACCTCGCCCAACATGAACTCGGCGACAGTCTCGAAGTGGTGGTGCCCTCGACCAGCATTCTCGCCGAACCGCCGGTGGCAATGGTCGATAAGGTCGTCGAGCGTCACGGCAGCCGCAAGGCCGCGGAAGCCTACCTCAATTTCCTCTACACCCCCGAGGCCCAGGCGATCGCCGCCGCCAACTACTACCGGCCGCGTCTGGCCGAGGTCGCCGCGAAGTTCACGGACCGCTTCCCGGCGATCCAGCTCTTCACCATCGACGCGGTGTTCGGCGGCTGGCGCGTCGCCCAGGCGAAGCATTTCGCCGATGGTGGCGTGTTCGACCAGATTTTCCGGCCGCATCCGTGAGCGGGGCATCGGCACTGGCGGCACAACCGCCCGGCGTCCTGACCCGGGCGCTGAGCGGACTCTTTCGCCGTGACGGGAACAAGCGGGGCCGGATCGGTGTTCGCTACTCGGTGCTGCCCGGTTTCGGGCTGACGCTGGGGCTGACCCTGTCGTGGCTGGGCCTGATCGTGCTGCTGCCGTTGTCGGCACTGGCCATCCATGCCGGCGGGCTGGGCTGGAGCGGTTTCTGGCACGAGGTGCTGACGCCGCGCGTGATCGCCGCCTTCCGGATCAGCTTCACCACCGCCTTCGCCGCCGCCGTGATCAATCTGGTGTTCGGTTTCTTGGTCGCCTGGATGCTGGTGCGCTACCGCTTTCCCGGCCGCAAGCTGGTGGATGCGCTGGTCGACCTGCCCTTCGCCCTGCCCACCGCCGTCGCCGGCATCGCGCTGACCTCGCTCTACGCCACCAACGGCTGGATCGGCGCGATCCTCGCCACGTGGGGGATCAAGGTGGCGTTCACGCCGCTGGGCATCGTCGTTGCGCTGACCTTTATCGGCCTGCCCTTTGTCGTGCGCACCGTCGAGCCGGTGCTTCAGGAACTGCCGCCCGAAGAGGAAGAAGCGGCGATGAGCCTGGGGGCCAACCGCTGGCAGACCTTCATCCACGTCATCCTGCCAGCGCTGACCCCGGCCCTGCTCACCGGCTTCGCCCTGGCCTTCGCGCGCGGGCTGGGGGAATACGGCTCGGTGATCTTCATCGCCGGCAACATGCCCGAGGTCTCGGAGGTGGTGCCGCTGCTGATCATCATCAAGCTGGAGCAGTTCAACTATCACGGCGCCACCGCCATCGGCACCCTGATGCTGCTGCTCTCCTTCGCCCTGCTGCTGGTGATCAACCTGCTGCAAGCCTGGATGAGGAACCGCCATGCTCGCTAAGGCCATTTCTCCCGATAACCAACGCGTTACTCTCCGGGATCCGGCGTGGGTACGCTGGAGCGTGATGGCTCTGGCCCTCGGCTTCCTCGCTCTCTTCGTGCTGCTGCCGCTGGCGACGGTGTTCGTCGAGGCGCTGCGCCGGGGCCTCGGTCCCTATTTCGACGCTCTCGCCAAGCCCGACGCGCTGTCGGCGATCCGCCTCACGCTGCTGGTGGCGGGGATCGCGGTGCCGGTCAATCTGGTGTTCGGGGTGGTCGCGGCCTGGACGGTGACCAAGTTCGAGTTTCCCGGCAAGAGCCTGCTGATCACCCTGATCGACCTGCCGTTCTCGGTGTCGCCGGTGATTTCCGGCATGGTCTATGTCCTGCTATTCGGGCTCCATGGCTGGTTCGGGCCGTGGCTGCGCGCGCACGATCTTCAGATCGTCTTCGCGGTGCCGGGACTGGTGCTGGCCACGATGTTCGTCACCTTCCCCTTCGTCGCCCGCGAACTGATCCCGCTGATGCAGGCCCAGGGCACCGACGAGGAGGAGGCCGCCGCCTCGCTCGGGGCCGGCGGCTGGCAGATTTTCTGGTACGTCACCTTGCCCAACATCCGCTGGGGACTGCTCTACGGCGTGCTGCTGTGCAACGCCCGCGCCATGGGCGAGTTCGGCGCGGTCTCGGTGGTCTCCGGCCATGTCCGGGGGCTGACCAACACCATGCCGCTCCATGTCGAGATTCTCTATAACGAATACAATTTCGTCGCCGCCTTCGCGGTGGCCTCGCTGCTGGCCATGCTCGCCCTGGTGACGCTGGCCGCCAAATCGGCGCTGGAGTGGCGCTGGGGCGATGCCCTGTCCGGGCGCGGGCATTAGGAGTTTTGTGATCATGACTATCGTGATTTCCCAAATCACCAAGCGTTTCGGCTCGTTTCTGGCGCTCGATACCGTCGATCTTCGCGTCGAGTCCGGAGAGTTGCTGGCGCTGCTCGGCCCTTCGGGCTCGGGCAAGACGACGCTGCTGCGCATTCTCGGCGGGTTGGACCGCGCCGACGCCGGCAACATCTCCTTCTTCGGAGAGGAGGCGCAGGGCATGGCGCCGCGCGACCGTCAGGTCGGCTTCGTGTTCCAGCATTACTCGCTGTTCCGCCATATGACGGTGTTCGACAATGTCGGCTTCGGGCTCAAGGTGCGGCCCCGCAAGGAACGGCTGGAGCAATCCGAGATCGCCGAACGGGTGATGAGGCTACTGGAACTGGTACAACTGGCGCCGCTCGCCCACCGCTATCCCGCTCAGCTTTCCGGCGGCCAGCGCCAACGGGTGGCGCTGGCCCGGGCGCTGGCCATCGAACCCAAGGTGCTGCTGCTCGACGAGCCCTTCGGAGCGCTGGACGCCAAGGTACGCAAGGAGTTGCGGCGCTGGCTGCGCCGTCTGCACGAAGAGATGCACATCACCAGCGTCTTCGTCACCCACGATCAGGAAGAGGCCCTTGAGTTGGCCGACCGGGTGGTGGTGATGAACAGCGGACGCATCGAGCAGGTGGGCACGCCGGCCGAGGTCTATGAGCATCCCGCCTCGCCCTTCGTCTACGACTTCCTCGGCAACGTCAACCGCTTCGCCTGCACCGTCGACAAGGGCGAAATCCGGCTCGACGGCCCAGGCCTGACCCTTCCCTCCTCCGGCGGCGATACCGGCCGCGCCGTGGCCTTCGTCCGGCCCCACGATGTCGAACTGACCCGCCTCGAGGATGGCGCCGGCGAGCAGCCGCGCGCCCGCATCCGCCACATCTTCGCCATCGGCCCCACCGCCCGGGTGGAACTCGACCTCAACGGCCATGCCCTTGAAGCGGTGATGGACAAGAGCCGTTTCAACGGGCTCGGGCTGCGCCGGGGCGACTGGTGCGGCGTCCGGCTGGTCAGCCCCCAGCTGTTTTCCGATGGCGAAGTGGCAGGCAGCGGGATTTGAGTGCAGGCTATACGATACAGTCACCCGTATGCATCCCTTGCTCCGAACCGTTGTCAAGTATCTGGAGAACGGTGAAGTATTCCGTGTCTATTCTGGCAGCATCCGGGATTGCGGATAGTGTGACGTGGTGCGCAGCAGCCAACTTGCGAGTTTATGTCTGATCGCGGGGAATGCCCCCTCCCCCGATCAGTGCGCAAGCTCGGTGAAGACACCGTCGGTGAAAACATCGGGCAAGGTTTTCGCGTCGAGAATTCGATCGAGCCAATCGTCAAGCTGGGCGCTGCCTGCGTTCAGAACACGGTCCACCATTTCGGGTGGCACGGCGTGAAACCGGCGGCGAAGTTGCCGGAGAAGCGTCTCCGCCTTGCCCTCCGCTCGGCCCCTGGCTTCTCCCTTCTGTTCCGCCTCTTGCGCCTTCTGCTCAGCGGCGCGTGCCTTTTGCTCGGCGGCGCGTGCCAGTTCGAGAATGTGGCGCTGCTCGCCGATCCACATTTCACGCTTTTCCAACTCGTCCAGCTCCTCTTCGGTCCAGCCGGCGCGGCTGGCGATCTCGAAAGCGTGGACGATCGCCGGCTCCACCGCCAATGACTGCGGAATGGCGGTCAGGTCGCGAGCGGTCTTGAGGAAGTAGAGCCAACGGTCGAGGGTGGTCGAAAGCTCGCCTTCGGTGCTGGTGAACTTGGGCAGTTCGGCGAACACCAACTCCAGGTCACGCTGGCAGATCAGCGGGTTCTCGTCGGCGCACAGACGGAACCGGCTGAGCACACGGGCAAGATCGGGAAACATGGTGAAGTCGGTGATGGTCACCGCCACCACCTCGGTCAAAATATGGTAGGGATCGCCCTTGCCAAGTTGATTCACATAGGCTTTGCAGGCATTGTAAAGAATACGCTTCTCGAATCCCTCGACATTCAGCACCTGCATCTCGACGATGTAAGACCGACCGCGCTGATCCCGCACCCGAACATCGAGATAGGTGTCTTTCATACCGTCGATCTTGGGCGCGAGACGGGGATCGAGGACCGTGACGTCGACGATCACCTCCGCACCACTCAGCACAAGGATGGCGTTAAGAAAGCTGATCAGAATATCCCGGCTGGCCTCCGAACCGAATATCTTCTTGAAGGCATAGTCGGTCTTGGGATTGAGAAAGCGCATGGGCGTGCCGGAGCAATGTGCAAGTGCGACGAAAGCTACCACACTGGGGTTAAAGAGTCCCGCACGGTCCGCCTCACCAGGGGCAAGGCGGTCAACGGCATCAGCAATCTCAAAATCCGGGAAATTCAGAGAATCATGCCCAACCCAAGCCGCCCCCCCCCCCCCCGTTAACCCGAGTTCGGAGCCCTGCACCACTCATCAAACCGCTTGCATACAGACGGACACTGCTTTATACGAACCCCGCGCAAGGGCGACGTCCCCTTCGTCTAGAGGCCTAGGACACCGCCCTCTCACGGCGGTAACAGGGGTTCGAATCCCCTAGGGGACGCCAGTTTTTTCAAGTGGTTGGCTCGTTGCGGTAAAAAATGTACCCAACTTTTCCCGAATAAGCGTTGGCGGATTTCCGTGAACGCAGGCGAACAGTTGGGGAAGTCGTTGGGGATATCGGCGACCGCCCCGCGTCCAGCGCCAGCCCCTTCATGCCCAGCGCCGAATCGTAACCCCGACACGGGCGACGCCGTTACATGGAAGCTGGTCAGCGCCAGACTCGGGCGCGCATTGATCAGGAACGAGCCCGCGCCTTCTGAAAAAATCTTTAGCCTCTAAAGCTGCGTTTTTCATACGGGCTTCGGCGACTTTTCCGGATGGCCAGCAATTTCGGAACCGCGTTTTCTCGAGCATAGGAGAAAATTCAGGGCTCGAGATTTTTCATGCGAAAACTCGAGTATAGGGAAAACTCGAGAATGATTTATATATATGAACAAATCGCATATAGCTTTCTTGATTAAAAAGTCATCTTAGGTCACACTCAATGTATCGAAAACATGGGGGTTGATATAAGCATTAATAATGTCCGCATGGTACGTGTTAATATTCCGGCTCCTCATACTTACATGGGAAAAGCCATCACTCTCCAAACTGGAGAGCACCACAAAACAGCCACTAGGGTCCAGACTCAATCACACCCAGTACGCCACGATGGTTGCGATAGCCAGTGTTGACGTATAATTTCTGGCAAGTTTGTCATACCGGGTGGCGACGCGGCGAAAATCCTTGAGGCGGCAGAACACAGCCTCCACCATCCAGCGGGATTTATATCGCGAGCGGTCGAAGCGCACCTTGCGGGTACGG
>CAIOBP010000023.1 GCA_903856295.1 uncultured Rhodospirillales bacterium
CCGCGAGGAGCAGGTGGCGCGCTGCTACGCTCTGGTGATGGAACAATCGCGCCGGCCGGAGTTCTATCTCGCCGGCGGCGTGCCCGACACCATCGACGGCCGGTACGAGATGCTGGCGCTGCACGCCTTTCTGGTGGTGCATCGCCTGAAAGGGCAGGGGGAGGCGGCGCGGCTGTTTTCCCGCGATTTCTTTGAAGGCATGATCACCGACATGGATCGCACCGTGCGCGAGATGGGCATCGCCGACATGGGGGTGCCGCCGCGGGTCAAGCGCATGGTCAAGGGCTTCAACGGCCGCATTCACGCCTACGACCACGCCGTCTCGGTGAAGGGCGAAGAAGCATTGCTGGTGGCGCTCGACAATAATCTCTTCGGCACCGTGCTGGAGGTGGCTCCCGAGAAGCTGGCGCGCATGGCCTTTTATGTCCACCGCGTGGTGGCCGATCTCGCGGATCAACCGCTTGAGGCGCTGCTGGCCGGCGAGATACGGTTCCCGGAACCGCTATCGGTGAACGAGGAGTCGCGATGACCGGAACCGACAAAATCACCCTGCCTGCGCCCGAATTTTCCCGGCCGGTGGCGGTGGAGAGCCTGCATGGCGATCATGTGACACGTGAGATCGCGGCCAGCGAAGCCGAATGCCGGGCGCTGGCGGTGCGATTCCGGCTGGAGTCCGTGGGGCGTCTGAGCGCCAGCGTTCATCTCACCCGCCTGCGCGGTCATGAGAGCGGCATGGTGCGGGTGAGGGGGACGCTGGCGGCCGAGGTGGTTCAAACCTGCGTCGTGACGCTGGAACCGGTGCCGGTCACCGTCAGCGACACCTTCGGCGCCCTGTTCGCCCCGGATATTCCGGAGTCCGAGGCCGAGGTGACGCTCGATCCCTTCGCCCTCGACGAGGACAGCCCCGAGCCCTTGATCGACGGCGTGATCGATATTGGCGAACTCACCGCCCAGCACCTGTCGCTGGCCCTCGATCCCTATCCCCGTGCTCCCGGAGTCGCGTTTTCCGGCTTCGACGATGATGGCGCGCTCGACAGCGACGGCGCGGCGGAGACCCAGGCGGACGCGCCGCCAGTCTCCAGCCCCTTCGGCGCCTTGCTCGCCTTGAAACGACGCCATTGAGCCACCCTCGTCATTATCCGGACGGCGCGGCCCGGATATCGCTTGCTCTGGTGTCATAATGCCTGTATTCAGTTCGCCATGCGGCGGGGCGGCCTTTCGGGCCGCCCTTTCCGCTCGGATTGAAGGTTTGACCGGATCGAGTAGACCCCATGGCTGTTCCCAAGAAGAAAACCTCCAAGTCTCGACGCAACATGCGGCGAGCGCATCATGCGTTGACCGCCCAGGCGTACGCAGAATGCCCAAAGTGTGGTGAGCTGAAGCGCCCACACCATGTCTGCTCGTCCTGCGGTTACTACGACGGGCGCGAAGTGGTGAAAACCGCTGCTGCGTAGCGTGGGTGTGGCGTCGGGCTTTATCCCGATTGCCGGAAGGGGAGCCATGCCGCAGTGAGTGGACGCCTGACTATTGCTCTGGACGCCATGGGTGGGGATCATGCCCCCGACATGGTCGTGGCTGGAGCCGAATTGGCGCGTGTACGCCATCCCGGGGTCGACTACCTGCTTTTCGGCGACGAGCAGCGAATCGTGCCGTTGCTGGCGAATCATCCGGCCTTGCGGGATATCACCACCGTCATCCACACGCCCGATTTCGTGGCCGCCGATGCCAAGCCTTCGGTAGCCTTGCGAGGTGGGCGCAACAGCTCCATGCGCAGGGCCATCGATGCGGTGCACGATGGCAGGGCGGGCGTGGTGGTGTCGGCGGGAAATACCGGCGCCCTGATGGCCATGGCCAAGATCGTGCTCAAAACGCTGCCGGGCATCGACCGGCCGGCGATCGCCTCGTTCTTTCCAACGCTGCGCGGCGAGAGCGTGATGCTCGATCTGGGCGCCAATCTGGAATGCGACGCCGACAATCTGGTTCAGTTCGCGGTGATGGGCGCGGCGTTCGCCCGCTCGGTGCTCGGACTGGAGCAGCCGACCGTCGGCCTGCTCAATGTCGGTTCCGAGGAGCAGAAGGGCCACGAGCCGATTCGCGAAGCGGCGGCCCGGTTGCGCGTGCTCGACTTGCCGCTGCGCTTCGAAGGTTTCATCGAGGGCAACGACATCGGCGCCGGCAAGGTCGACGTGGTGGTGACCGATGGCTTCACCGGCAATGTCGCCCTCAAGACCGCCGAGGGCACGGCCAAGTTCTTTTCCGAACTGCTGCGCCGGACCTTCCAATCTTCATTTTTGGCGCGAGTCGGCTATGTTCTGGCGCGCTCGGCCTTCGCAAAACTCAAGGCGCGCACCGATCCCCGGCGCTACAACGGCGCGATGTTCCTGGGGTTGCGGGGAATTTGCGTCAAGAGCCATGGCGGCACCGACGCGGTTGGTTTCGCCAACGCCATCTGTGTGGCTTATGATCTGGCGGTGCAGGGTTTCAACGATCGGGTCAAGGAGGAGATGTCGCATTTGCACCCGGCATCCGGCCCCGGCAGCGAGACGGTGACGGTCTGATGCTCGTGCGATCCCATATGGTGGGCGTTGGCGCCTACCTGCCCGCGCAGGCGGTGAGCAATCACGATCTGGCCCAGCGAGTTGACACGTCCGACGAGTGGATTGTTCAGCGCAGCGGCATCCGCAGCCGTCACATCGCCGCCGAGGGCGAGACGACCTCGGACCTGGCCTTCGCCGCCGCCAAGGCCGCACTTGAAAATGCCGGGATTCCGGCCGAGCGGGTCGATCTGATCGTGCTTGGCACCACCACGCCGGATCACACCTTTCCCGCCACCGCGGTCAAGGTCCAGGCCCGGCTCGGCATCACCTCGGGCTGCGCCTTCGACATTCAGGCGGTGTGCTCCGGCTTCATCTACGCGCTGTCCGTCGCCGACAACTTCATCCGGCTCGGACAGGCGAAAACGGCGCTGGTGATCGGCGCCGACACCTTCTCGCGTATTCTCGACTGGCAGGATCGCACGACCTGCGTCCTGTTCGGTGATGGCGCCGGCGCCGTGGTGCTTGAAGCGGGCGAAGGGCAGGGCGAACTCTCGGATCGCGGCGTCCTCTCGACCCATCTTCATTCCGATGGCCGTCAGTATGATTCGCTGGCCACCGATGGCGGCCCCTCGGCGACCCGGACCGTCGGTTCGGTGCGCATGAACGGCCAGGAGGTTTTTCGCCACGCCGTCAGCCGTCTCAGCGAGGTCGCGGCGGAAGCGCTGGCGGCCAACGGCATCGATGGTCGTCAACTCGACTGGCTGGTACCCCATCAGGCCAATCTGCGCATCATTGAGGCCACTGCGAAAAAGCTCAAGCTGCCGCCCGAGAAGGCGGTGGTGACCGTGGACCATCACGGCAACACGTCGGCGGCTTCGATTCCGCTGGCCCTGGCCGAAGCGGTGGCCGATGGCCGGATCAAGCGCGGCGATCTGCTGCTGATGGAGGCCATGGGGGGCGGCTTCACCTGGGGCTCGGCCCTGGTGCGCTGGTAGGCCCGCTTCGCGTTCAGCTTTTGACCCGTGCTCCAAGCTTTTGAATTGACGGCTTTAGTGCGGTGCGGTAGCTTAGTCGTCCCGGTTCTCGGAGGGACAGCGCCATGCCGAATGTGACAGTAACACGCGCCCAACTCAGCGAAGCAGTCTACCAGGAAGTCGGCTTGTCGCGGAACGAGTCCGCGGATCTGGTCGAGACTATTCTCGATGAAGTTGCCGACGCGCTGGCAAAAGGCGAAATGGTCAAGATTTCGTCGTTCGGCAGCTTCTCTGTTCGCCAGAAGGGGCAGCGGGTCGGCCGCAATCCCAAGACTGGTGAAGAGGTGCCGATCCTGCCGCGCCGGGTGCTGGTGTTCCGGGCCAGCCACGTGCTGAAGAATCGAATCAATCAGGGTATGGCCGAGGCCGAGGGCGCCGTCGCGTCCTGAGGGCGGGTATGGAAAAAGAAGCAGCAAGACCGCGCGCGGGGGCCAAATCGGCGACCGCGTTCCGGACGATCAGCGAAGTTTCGGATGAGCTGGATGTTCCCCAGCACGTTCTGCGCTTCTGGGAGACCAAGTTTCCCCAGGTCCGCCCGCTGAAACGCGGCGGTGGCCGTCGCTATTACCGGCCCGAAGACGTGACGCTGCTCCGTAAAATCCAGCGTCTGCTCTACAGTGAAGGCTACACCATCAAGGGGGTGCAGCGCCTTCTCAAGGATCAGCGCCAGCTCGGGACCGATTCCGAGGATGCCGAGAGTCTGGCCGATGGTTTGCTTGCGCCCGGTGGCGCTGGCGACGATATGGCGGACGACGACTCGTCCGAGGCGGATTTGCCCGACGAGCCAACGGCGGTTCCTCAGTCCGCTCAGTCGAAGCCATCGCAAGAGAGTCCGCCACCACCAGCCTCGTCGCCGGCCACGCCCCGGCCTCAGGGCGCGGTTGCTGCGCCCTCACCGTCGCCGGCCGCCCCGCTGACCGCGGCTCACCCCGCCGCTCCCCAGCCGGCCCAGGCTCCGCCCTCGGCCCCTTTGTTGGCCGCAAGCGGAGATATGCCGACGTGGCTCCGCCGCGAGTTGACGGCGCTGAGGGCCGAGTTGGTCGACTTGAAGTCGGTGTTGCGCAAAGCAATCCGCTAGATTGCATCACCGCGCTCATCCGGGATTGACCCGCTTTCAGCCACGGTCTATAAGGTCGGCACGATTTGCCCGAAGGGGAGGATCGTTGGAGCCTTGGCTCCCAGGCGGCGCGGTGGCAGAGTGGTGATGCAGCGGACTGCAAATCCGCGTACGGCGGTTCGATTCCGCCCCGTGCCTCCAATGACATCAAGTTAAACCTGCTCGATCTGTCGCGCCCCCGCCGGAGTTACCCGAATGAAAAACCGTGTGAAGGTCGGCTTACCCGTCAAGACGAAGATCAAGGCCGGTTGCTGCCGAGGCTGCACCTGCTAGTACGACAGAGTCACTTGAATTTATCCCTCGACTTCCCAGGTACAGGCTTTTCCTGGAGATGGCCGAACGATGGATGTCACGCCTTGGATGGACGAACTGGCTCAGTTGCACGGCCGGCTGGCCGGTTGCTTTTTGCG
>CAIOBP010000024.1 GCA_903856295.1 uncultured Rhodospirillales bacterium
ATCGCCGCCGATCAGCGCCTGACCGCCGCCGGCCGCGCCCGCGACGTCGATGCGCGCGCCCCGTTTCACCGTTATCGCGTCGCCGCTGACGGTCACCGCGCCGCCGGTCCGTCCGGCGCTTCGGCCCGAGGCGTCGAGGGTGCCGCTGACCTGGACCGCGCCGCCGTCGCCCGACAGAATGATTTCGCCGTTGCTCTCCTCGACGCTGCGCGCCTCGATCACGCCGCCGACGCTGACGACCTTGTCGACGATGCCCTTGGCGGCGGCGGCAGTGAGTTGGACCCGGCCGCCATCGGCGAAAATCTTGCCGTCGTTCTTGACCAGCGCGTCCAGTGGCTTGCCGTCGCGACCGACCACCTTGCTCGCGGTCTTGTTGTCCATGGCCAGATTGATCTTCTGGTCGCCATAGAGATCGACGGTGAATTCATTGCCCGAGGCCAGGGTTACCTGACCGAGCCGGGCGGTGATCACGCCATGATTGACCACCCCCGGCGCCACGAACGCCGCCAGCCCGGCCTCGGCGATGGTGATGGCGCCCTGATTCTCGACGATCCCCGCAGGCTGCTGGTCGCTCTTGAACTGGTAGATGCCGGCGTTGAAATCCTCGACCTTGAGGTCATGGGTGGTGGCGATCAGGCCGCCGACATTGACCCGGGCGTTCGGGCCGAAGAAGACGCCGCTGGGATTGCTGATCCAGATTTGACCATTGGCGTTGAGCTGGCCGTTGATAGTCGAAAGGCCGCCGCCCAGCACCCGGTTCAGCGCGATCGACTGGGCGTTCGGCTGGTAGTAAGTGATGATCTCATTGTTGCCGATGCTGTAGCTCTGCCAGTTGATCACCACCTTCGGCGTGCTTTGCTGGACATCGAGCCGATTGGCCCCGGTCTGGGTGATCGTGGCGCTGCCGCTGACCACCTTGCCGCCCTGGGGCATGGCTTTGGCCGGGTCGGGCGCCACCGCCGCGAGCAAAACCACCGCCAAACCACCGCACAAGGCCGTGGTCGACTTCAACCCGCCCCGACCCACCGGGAGTCCAGAGACCACGGCTCCCGCCACGCAGCCGACAGCACACACCGACCGCCCGTCGCGTCCAAGCCGCTCTGAGGATACTCCCATCACTCCACACCGCACCGCAACAAAAGACCAAGAAGTCCACACGGATGCTAGTTATCTTTGGTTGCACGAGTCAATGTCAAGAGCGGCTCTGGGCCGGTCAATACAAAAAGCGCACCTTGATTGTGCCTTCGATGCCGCGCAATTCGTCCCGCACCTCGTCCTCGGCGATGGCGCCATCGACGTCGACCACCACATAGCCAACCTCGGGATCGGTTTGCAGGTACTGGGCGGCGATGTTGAGATTGCGGGCCGCGAAGACCTCGTTGATGCGCTTCAGCACGCCGGGAACGTTGCGGTGCAGGTGCAGGAAGCGGGTGCCGACGGCGTGTTCCCGGGTCGGCAGCGCCACCTGGGGAAAATTGACGGCGCCGAGCGTCGAGCCATTGTCGGAATACTCGATCAGCTTGTCCGCCACCTCAAGGCCGATGTTGGCCTGGGCTTCGAGGGTGCTGCCGCCGATGTGCGGGGTCAGCAGCACCGTGTCCATGCCGCGCAGCGGGCTCTCGAACACATCGTCGTTGCCCGCCGGCTCGACCGGGAAGACGTCGATGGCGGCGCCGAGCAAATGCTTGGAGCGCAGCGCCTGGGCCAGCGCCTCGATATCGACCACCGAGCCCCGCGAGGCGTTGATCAGGTAGGAGCGCGGCTTCATCAGCCGCAACTGCTCGACCCCGATCATATTGCGCGTCGACGGACTCTCGGGCACATGCAGCGACACCACGTCGGAGGTTTGCAGCAACTCGTCGAGGGTATGGCAGGACCGGGCGTTGCCCATCGCCAGCTTGCGCACGATGTCGTAAAATTTCACCTTCATGCCCAGCGCCTCGGCCAGCACCGAAAGCTGCGAGCCGATATGGCCATACCCGATGATGCCCAGCACCTTGCCGCGCGCCTCGAAGGAATTGGCCGCGCTCTTCGGCCAGCCGCCGCGATGCACTTGGGCCGAGCGCTCATGCAGGCCGCGCAGCAGCATCACGATCTCGGCCAGCACCATCTCGGCCACCGAGCGGGTATTGGAATGGGGGGCGTTGAACACCGGAATCCCCGCCCGCCGCGCCGCGCCCAGATCCACCTGATTGGTGCCGATGCAAAAGCAGCCGATGCTGAACAACCGGTGCGCCGCCGCCAGGACCGGCGCGGTCAACTGGGTGCGCGAGCGGATGCCCACCACGTGGGCGCGGGAGATTTTCTCGATCAGCGCCGCGTCGTCGAGCGCTTTGGGCAGGCTCTCGATATTGGAATAGCCGCGCGAACGCAGCAGTTCCACCGCGCTGTCGTGAATGCCCTCCAGCAGCAGGATGGAAATCTTGTCTTTGGCCAGGGACAGCTTGGACACGGCGACGACCCTCTTGAAGAACGCGCTTTTCGGGCCGGTAGACTAGCGCGAATGCCAGCGGCCGCAACAAAAAAAGAGCCCAGGGGGCACTGCCCCCTGGACCCCAGCCAAGGACCGCGAGGCCCTTGGAACCCTTACTTACTCAGCTCAGCCGCGGTTCATGCGGTTTTCGACCAAGCTGGTGACGACCGTCGGGTCGGCCAGCGTGGTGGTGTCGCCGAGGGCTTCGTACTCGTTGGCCGCGATCTTGCGCAGAATGCGGCGCATGATCTTGCCCGAACGGGTCTTGGGCAGACCGGGCGCCCACTGGATCAGGTCCGGCGTGGCGATCGGGCCGATCTGGGTGCGAACCCAGCCCACCAGCTCCTTGCGCAGCGCTTCCGACGGCTCTTCGCCGGCATTCAGCGTCACGTAGGCATAGATGCCCTGGCCCTTGATGTCGTGCGGATAGCCGACCACCGCCGCTTCGGCGACCTTGGCGTGAGCGACCAGCGCGCTCTCGACCTCGGCGGTGCCCATGCGGTGACCGGACACGTTGATCACGTCGTCAACGCGGCCGGTGATCCAGTAATAACCGTCCGCGTCACGGCGGGCGCCGTCACCGGTGAAGTACTTGCCCGGATAGGTCGAGAAGTAGGTCATGCCGAAGCGGGCATGATCACCATAGACCGTGCGCATTTGGCCCGGCCAGGAGTCGGTCAGGCAGAGGTTACCTTCGCAGGCGCCCTCGAGAACCTTGCCGTCATTATCGACCATCTGCGGCTGGACGCCGAAGAACGGCCGGGTGGCGGAGCCGGGCTTCGCACCGTTGGCGCCGGGCAGCGGCGTGATCAGAATGCCGCCGGTTTCGGTCTGCCACCAAGTATCGACGATCGGGCACCGCTTGTCGCCGACCACGTTGTAGTACCACAGCCACGCTTCCGGATTGATCGGTTCGCCGACCGACCCCAGCAGACGCAGGCTCTTGCGGCTGGTCTTCTTCACCGGGCCGTCGCCTTCGCGCATCAGCGCGCGGATGGCGGTCGGCGCAGTGTAGAAGATGTTGACCTGATGCTTGTCGATGACTTCCCAGAAGCGCGAGAAGCTCGGATAGTTCGGGATGCCTTCGAACATCAGGGTCTGGGCGCCATTGGCCATCGGGCCGTAGACGATGTAGCTGTGACCGGTGACCCAACCCACGTCCGCCGTACACCAGAAGACGTCACCATCCTTGTAATCGAAGATGTACTGGTGGGTGATCGAGGTATAGACCATGTAACCGCCGGTGGTGTGCAGCACCCCCTTGGGCTTGCCGGTCGATCCCGAGGTGTAAAGGATGAACAGCGGATCTTCCGCGCTCATCTCTTCGGGCTTGCACTCGGCCGGGACCTTCGCGGTCTCTTCATGCCACCACAGATCGCGACCCGACTTCCACTCGATGTTGCCGCCGGTGCGCTTGAGCACCAGGACGTGACGAACGCCGGGGCAGGATTCCAGGGCCTTGTCGACATTGGCCTTCAGCGGCACCTTGCGGCCGCCGCGCAGACCCTCGTCGGAGGTGATGACGAAATCGCTTTCGCAGTCGAGGATGCGGTCCTTGATGCTGTCGGGGGAGAAGCCGCCGAAGATCACCGAGTGAATGGCGCCGATGCGGGCGCAGGCCAGCAGGGCATAGGCCGCTTCCGGAACCATCGGCATGTAGATGGTGACGCGGTCGCCCTTCTTGACGCCCCGGGCGCGCATGACATTGGCGAGCCGGCAGACTTCTTCATAAGCCTGACGATAGGTGACCTTCTTGCTCTCTTCGGGATTGTCGCCTTCCCAAATGATCGCGGTCTGATCGCCGCGCGTGGCGAGGTGACGGTCAAGGCAGTTGACCGAGGCGTTCAGGGTGCCGTCATAGTACCAGCGGATGCGAACGTCGCCGGTGTAATCGACATCCTTCACCTTGGTGTAGGGCTTGATCCAATCAATGCGCTTGCCTTGCTCGCCCCAAAAAGTCTCGGGATCCTTGACCGACTGCTCGTACATGTTCAGGTACTTGGCATTGTCGATCCAGGCGTTCTTGGCGAACTCCGCGGGAACCGGGAAAAAAGTATTATCAGTCGACATTGGACAGCGTCTCTCCCAATTAAGGTTTATCGTTCTTTTGTTTGAACTCCGGAGAGCCTGAGCCGACTCTCCTCGACGACGGGTCATTATCCACAGATCGCCAGGATGTTACAAGACTCGAAATATCCTGGAAATCATCTTTCCGACTGCGACATTTTACTCATGCCCAGCCCCGCCGCTCTTCGCATGTGCAATATTCAAGTTTTCTGCACATCTAGATATTGTGGGCGGAATCGGCGGAGGCTCGCGCGCACCGCGCTCATACAGTCCCGCCGCCTATGCTGCAACGCCACCCTGGCGGCAGATTTCGCGCCACTCCGCCTCGCTGACCGGGCACACCGAGAGCCGCGACTGGCGCACCAGCGCCATGCCCGACAGCAGCGGATCGGCTTTCATGGCCTTGAGCGTCACCGGCTGGAGCAGCGGCGCCAGCGCGCGCACATCGACATTGCCGAACTTTCCACCAGGATCGGCGGCATCCACATAGAATTCGCGCACGATCTCGACGATACCGACAATTTCCAATCCCGCATTCGAGTGGTAGAAAAATGCCTGATCACCGAGTCGCATCGCCCGAAGATTGGCGGCGGCCTGATGATTGCGAACGCCATCCCAGTGAGTACGGCCATCACGCCGCATCTGTTCCCAGGAATATTTGACCGGTTCGGATTTCAGCAGCCAGAATGCCATCAGTCAGCCTCCCGCACCTTCGGCCTCAGCCCTTGGGGAAAACCCGGCGCCAGGGCCGAATCGACACCGACTGAAAGAGCCCGGCCAAGGCGTAGGGATCGCCGGCCGCGAAGGCTTCGGCCTCGTCCCGGCTCCCGGCCTCGAACACCAGCAGGCTGCCGAGCGGGGTCTGGCCGTCATCGGAGAGCAGCGGCCCCGCCGTGACCAGCCGCGCGCCCTGGCTTTCCAGATAGGCGAGATGGGCCGGACGGTTGCCGACCCGGACCTCGAGGCTGCCGGGCTTGTCGAGGCAATAAATAGCGTAGAGCATGGAACGTCTCTCCTCAGATGAGCTTGACCAGGGCGTGGCGCTTCTTGCCGGCCGACAGTTTCAGGACGGTGCCGGCCGCGCCTCCGGCCGCCGCCGCCTCGTCGGTGAGCGTGGCGTCGTCGAGCTTGGCGCCGCCGCCTTTGATCAGCCGCCGCGCCTCACCCTTGGAGGCGGCAAGGCCGGCGGCCACCAGCAGATCCGCCACGGCGTGACTGCCGGCCGGACGCTCGACCGTGTGCAACCCCTCGGCGGCGGCGCCGTCCTCGAAGGTGCGGCGGGCGGTTTCGGCGGCGTCGCGGGCGGCGTCCTCGCTATGGGCCAGCTTGGTCGCCTCGAAGGCCAGCACCTTCTTGGCGTCGTTGATGCGGTTGCCGGGCAGGGCTTCAAGCCGGGCGATCTCGTCCTCGGGCAACTCGGTGAACAGGCGCAGGAAGCGGCCGACGTCGGCATCCTCGGTGTTGCGCCAGTATTGCCAGTAATCGTAGGGGCTGAGACGATCGGCGTTCAGCCACACCGCGCCGGCCGCGGTCTTGCCCATCTTGGCGCCCGAGGAGGTGGTCATCAGCGGCGTGGTCAGGCCGTAAAGCGCCGCCTGATCGACCCGCCGGCCGAGTTCGATGCCGTTGACGATGTTGCCCCACTGGTCGGAGCCGCCCATCTGGAGCACGCAACGATGGCGGCGGTGCAATTCCAGGAAATCGTAGGCCTGGAGAATCATATAGTTGAATTCGAGGAAGGTCAGCGGCTGCTCGCGGTCGAGCCGCAGCTTGACCGACTCGAAACTCAGCATGCGGTTGATGGTGAAGTGCCGGCCGACATCGCGCAAAAACGGAATATAGGAAATCCGGTCGAGCCAGTCGGCGTTGTTGACCATCACGGCGTCGGTCGGACCGTCGCCGAAGCTCAGGAACTTCGAAAACACCTGCCGGATGCCGGCCATGTTGGCGGCGATCTGGGCATCGGTCAGCAGTTGGCGGGACTCGTCCTTGCCCGAGGGATCGCCGACCTTGGTGGTGCCGCCACCCATCAGCACGATCGGCTTGTGCCCGGTCTTCTGCAACCAGCGCAGCATCATGATCGGCACCAGCGAGCCGACATGGAGACTGCTGGCGGTGCAGTCGAAACCGATATAGGCGGTGACCGGCCCGGCCAACGCCAGCGCATCGATGGCGGACGCATCGGTGCACTGGTCGATATAGCCGCGCGCGGCCAGGGTAGCGAGAAATTCGGAGCGATACTGGGTCATGGCGGGCCGGACAGCGGGGAAAAGCGATGGCCCTGGGTTAGCACGTCCGCCCCGGCCCGACAATCATCGCGCTCAGGCATTTCCGGTTGCGCAGGCCTTGCGCTTTACCGCAGACTCCGGGCGCGGCCCGCGAGGGCCGCAAGCCGAAAGGAGGTGACGCGGTTGAAAAAATTCTTGGGGTGGCTACGCCATCTGAGGATCGGGTTCGAACTCCGACTGACAATCCAGTTCGATCCGACTGACGAAGGCTAATGCTAAGGCGGGGCCGGGAAACCGGCTCCGCTTCCCAAGAGGCGACTTCTTCCGCGTCACCTCCTTGGCCAAAAAGATACCGATACCCACGCCGAAATTCAAGCCCGTCTCAAGGAACCGCGCCATGTCCCTGCTCACCACCATCGGCCTGATGAGCGGCACCTCGCTCGACGGCATCGACGCCGCGCTGATCCGCACCGATGGCCGCGAGCGGGTCGAAGCCGGCGCCTTCCTGACCCTGCCCTACCCCGATGGCTTGCGCGACCGCTTGCGGGCCTGCCTGGGCGGTCGGGGACCATTGGCGGAGATCGCGGCGGTCGAGCGCGACCTGACCCTCGCCCATGCCGAGGCGGTGCGCGCGCTGCTGGCCATGGCCGGGTTGGCGCCGAACGCCGTCGACCTGATCGGCTTTCACGGCCACACCATCTCTCATGCTCCCGATCAGCACCTGACCTGGCAGATCGGCGACGGCGCCGGGCTGGCGGCGCTGACCGGAATCGCGGTGATCAATGATTTCCGCAGCGCCGACGTCGCGGCCGGCGGCCAGGGCGCGCCGCTGGTGCCGCTCTATCATCGGGCCCTGGCGGCCGGACTCGAACGGCCGCTGGCGCTGCTCAACATCGGCGGCGTCAGCAATGTCACGTGGCTGGGCGCGGGCGCGGAGGATGTGCTGGCCTTCGACACCGGCCCCGGCAACGCTCTGATCGACGACTGGGTGTGGCGTCACACCGGCCTGCGCTATGACGAAAGCGGGACCCTCGCCGCCGCCGGCCGGATCGACGAAACGGTGCTGGCCGCCCTGCTCGCCCAGCCTTATTTCCGCCAGCCGGCGCCGAAATCCCTCGACCGCGACGCGTTCGATCCCGCGCCGGTGGCCGGACTGAGCGTCGAGGACGGCACCGCCACCCTCACCGCCTTCACCGCCGCCGCCATCGCCGCCGCCCGGCCCTTGCTGCCGGCGCCGCCGCTGCGCTGGCTGGTCACCGGCGGCGGCCGGCTCAACACCACGCTGATGGCAATGCTGAAGGCGCGCCTGGGCGTGGCGGTGGAACCGGTCGACGATCAGGGCTGGTCGGGCGATGCTCTCGAGGCCCAGGCGTTCGGCTATCTGGCGGTGCGCAGCCTGCGGGATTTGCCGCTCAGCCTGCCCAGCACCACCGGCGCCCCCCATCCGGTCCGCGGCGGCCGGTTGCACCGGCCGTGACCGGGGAGCGCCCGGCCGGACCGGCGCTCACGCCTCCAAGCGGAAATCGATGGCGCCGCGAACATCCGCGCCGGTGAGATCGGCACCGCGGGCATCGGCCATGGTCATGATCGCGTCCTTGAAATCGGCGCCGTTCAATTGCGCGTTCTTCAGGTTGGCCTGGGTCAGATCGCCGCCGCAGAACAGCGCGCTGGTCAGATCGGCGCCGGCCAGCGTCGCCCGCACCAGACGCGCGAGTGCGAACTTGGTCGGCCAGCCCTGGCCATTGCGCAACTCCATCGGCCCCGCGATGGCGTTGGTCAGGTCGGCCTCGTTGAGGGTGGCGCGCTCCAGGCAGGCGCCCCGCAGATCGGCCCCGGCCATCTTGGCCTCGCGCAGATCCGCGAAGGAGAGGTCGGCCATCGCCAGCGTCGTGCCGGTAAGATTGGCGCCCTTCAGCACCGTACAGTTGAACAGCGCCGCCGACAGATTGACCTTGCTCAGGTCCAACCCGGTGAGGTCGAACTTGCTGAGATCGGCGCGCACGCCCTTGCGGCCGTTGCTGATGATCCAGTCGCGGTGATCGAGCAGAATCTGCTTCACCTTTTCGTCCATCTGCTCCAGGCGCTTGACGACGTCGGCCCCGGTGAGATTGGCCATCGAGAGGTCGACCTCGTCGAGCAGCGCCCCGACCAGACTGGCCCCCTCGAAGTTGGTGTCGCGCAGCAGCGCCCGGTTGAGAATCGCCCCGGTCAGTTTGCACCCCGAGAGATTGGCGTCGGACAGGTCGGCGCCTTCGAGATTGCTGCCGGTGAGATCGGAATTGCTGAGATCGGCACCGATGAACACGCTGCCCGACAGGTTGGTGTCGCGCAAATCGGTCTGGATCAGAAAGGCGTTGGCCAGCTTGGCCTTGCTGAGATTGGCCCCGACCAGCGTCGCCGAGGACAGCTGGGAATGGGCCTCTTCGGGAGAGGTCGCCTGGATTTCACCGTTCTTCTGCCGCATCAGATAGCCGTCGCGCAAATCGGCTTCGGAGAGATTGGCCCGGGGCATGTCGGCCCCGCGCAGCGCCGCCCCGCGCAGATCGGCCTTGGCCATGTTGGCGCGGCAGAGCTTGGCCTTGCGCAGATCGGCCCCGAACAACAAGGCCCCGCGCAGATCGGCCCCCGACAGATCGGCCTCGAACAGCTTGCTGCCGGTGAAATCCGCCCCGGCCAGATTGGCCCCATGCAAATTGACATTGGAGAGGTCGTGAAACTTCAGGCTGGCGCGCGCTCCGCCCTGCCTGGACGCCAGAAAGCGGGCATGACGCTCCACGATCGCCCTGAGATCGGCATCGCTGATCTTCTTGTATTCGATCTCCATTTTCTCAGAGTAAGCGATGCCTGCCACTCCCCACTCGCTGCGGAGCCGGAGCACTCACCCCCGGCTCTCAAGATTCCGGACCTGGCCACGCCCCCCTCGTCGCTCCACACAATAGATCGAGAAGGAACTGCCGAAGGATTACAGCACACTGGCAACAACCTCACGACAGCGCCGCACCCCATACAAGCTTACGACAGCCCCATCAAGTAGATTCAGAAAACACCGATGCGAAAAAACAGTCGGAACGAAAAAACAGCCTCAATCCGACACGAGGCCATGGCAGCAACCAACAGAGACACCGCCATTAACCAACTTATTTTGCTTGAATGGTTAACATTTAGTCTTCCAGCACTCACCAACACCATTTATTATTTTTAATACTACAAACAGACACCCGTCGTCAACTTCCATTCCGGAAACGCGCGAACCGGCGCGACCGGAGGTCTGTCGGAGCCACTCGAGCCCCCACATACCAGCCTCCCCCCGCCGGAGCTTGACGAGCCCGACGGTTTTATCGCTTTTATTGCCGATTAACAGCTCCGGACTCAGGCAAAACCGCCAAACCAAGCTCGGTAGACGAGGGAGCGCATGCTGGACCTGACAATGGCGATGAAAAATCCGATCAAACATTCCCGCAAGACAGCTTGCGCTTACGGTGTTCTGCTCGCCTTCGGGCTGGCCCCCGTTAATTTCGCATTTGGTCAGACGCTGGATGAGGCGCTCGCCCGCGCCTACCAGAGCAATCCGACTTTGAACAGCGCGCGCGGCACCCTCCGCGCGGTGGATGAGGGCGTGCCCCAGGCCCGGGCGCAATCCCGCCCATCGGCGGCGTTCACCGGCAGCGCCGGCAAAACGCTGACCCATTCCGGGGTTTCCGGCACCGACAGTTCGACCACCGGCACCGCCGCCAGCGGCTATCCCAATGCGTGGTATCCGACCTCGCCGCGCACGGCCGGGGTTTCGGTGACGCAACCGATCTATAAGGGCGGCGGCATCGATGCCGGCATACAATCCGCGGAATTCAACGTGCTGGCTCAGCGCGCCGCGCTGCTGGACACCGAACAGACGGTGCTGCTGCTGGCGGCCAGCGCCTATCTCGACGTCGTTCAGGCCCAGGCCCGGCTCGATTTGCAGATCAACTTCGAAAATCTTCAGAAGCGCGACCTGGAAATGTTTCGCGCCCGCCTGAAGGTCAGCGACGTCACCGCCTCCGACGTCAGCCTGCACGAGGCCCAACTCGCCAGCGCCACCGCCGAACGCATTTCGGCCGAGGGCGCGCTGATCTCCGCCCGGGCGACCTATGCCAAGGCGGTCGGAGCGCAACCGGGCAAGCTCGAGATGCCCAAAACGGGCTATCACCTGCCTTCGAGCGTCGATGAAGCGGTTGCCATGGCCCGCAGCCGCAGCCCCAAGGTCGTGAATGCCGCGCATTCGGAATCCGCGGCCAAGGCCGCCGTCGATGTCGCCGATTCCAGCATGCTGCCCAGCGTCGGCATCACCGCCAGCGTGCTGCACAATCTCGACCGAACCAAGCGCGACGATTTCAGCACCGCCGGCAGCGTGATCGCCAGCCTGACGATTCCCCTCGATGGCGGCGCCATGGCCTCGAGATCGCGGGCGGCCCGCCAGACCGCCAACACCGCGCGCATCAATATGGAGCAGGCCGCCAGAGCCGCGGAGGAAGTCGCCATCACAGCCTGGCAAGGGTTGGTCACGGCGCGCGCGAGCACCGTCTCGTACCAAGCCGCCGTGAAGGCCAACGAACTCGCCGTCGACAGCATGCGCCAGCAACTGGCCGTGGGCACCAGCTCCGTTATCGACCTACTGAACACGGAGCAAACCTTGCTGACGGCCCGCGTCAATGTCACCAAGTCGCAGCATGATGAAAAGGTCTCGACCTTCGCCCTGATGGCGGCGGTCGGCGACCTGACCGCCCAGACGCTCAAGCTGCCGGTGCATTACTACGACTATGAGGCGAACTACCGGAAAGTGCGTGACCGCTGGTATGGCTACGGCATCGATGAGTGACGCCGCGCCGGCCCTGCGTCGCCGGCCCTGCGTCAATGTGTCACTGATATTTTTGCCTATTTCAGTGATCATATTAACAAACTATTTATGACTCTGATGGTACGAAGGATCAGTATTCAGGAACGCGCGACCGGGGGAGGCTTTGGCCGAACCTCGGCGCGGCGCGTGAGGGCATTTGGCTGGCGGGCTCCTCCTTGCGGAGTGGGACAGGATAAAGATGAAAAAGAAAGTTCATCATTGCTGCCATGACATTGCTCATCATGGCGCGTCCGCGTCCCACAGCCTGCCGCACAAGCCCAGATACAGATCATTCGACATCCTCCGGCATGTGCGGTCGGCGACCGGTATTTCGGCGGGACATCGCGGCTGGCTGAACTCGACCACCGCCCTCAGGGGCGGCCTCGCGGTGGCCTTGCTGGCCACGACGTTTGCGCCGCCGGCCAAAGCCATGCCCCAGGGCGGCAAGGTGGTCAGCGGCAGCGCCACGATCACCCAGACCGGGGCCAATCGGCTCGATGTCCAGCAAAGCACGCCGAAGGTGGTGATCAACTGGCAGAGCTACAGCATCG
>CAIOBP010000025.1 GCA_903856295.1 uncultured Rhodospirillales bacterium
CACCGATCCCAAGCGGGCGGTGGTGGCGCTGAAATGGACCGTGCGCGAGATGGAGGACCGCTACCGCAACATGTCGAAGCTGGGAGTGCGCAACATCGAGGGCTACAACGCCCGCCTGCGCGAAGCCCGCGAGGCCGGAACCCCGCTCAGCCGCCGGGTCCAGACCGGCTTCGATCCCGACACCGGCAAGCCGATTTTCGAGGAGCAGCCGCTCGATCTCAACGACCTGCCCTACATCGTGGTGGTGGTCGACGAAATGGCCGACCTGATGCTGGTCGCGGGCAAGGACATCGAGGCGGCGATCCAGCGATTGGCCCAGATGGCCCGCGCCGCCGGCATTCATTTGATCATGGCGACGCAGCGGCCCTCGGTCGACGTCATCACCGGCACCATCAAGGCCAACTTCCCGACCCGGATCAGCTTCCAGGTCACCTCCAAGATCGACAGCCGCACCATTCTCGGCGAGCAGGGGGCGGAACAACTGCTCGGCCAGGGCGACATGCTCTATATGGCTGGCGGCGGCCGGGTCACCCGCGTCCACGGCCCGTTTGTCGCCGACGAGGAGGTCGAGAAGATCGTGCATTTCCTCAAGGCCCAGGGCGAGCCGGTCTATATCGACGCCGTGACCGAGGATAGCGACGAAGAGGGCGAAGGCGGCGACGAGCGCCCCTCCGCCGCCGGCTCCGGGAGTGGCGGCGGCGGCGCGGGCGGCGGCAGCGAGGACGAGTTGTACGACAAGGCGGTGGCGTTGGTCGCCCGTGAGCGCAAGGCCTCCACCAGCTACGTCCAGCGCTTCCTGCGCATCGGCTACAACAGCGCCGCCCGCCTGATCGAGCGCATGGAAAAAGAGGGCGTCATCAGCAAGCCCAATGTCGCTGGCAAACGCGAGGTTTTGGCCCGTAAACCCGACGACGAACGGTAGATTTCATGCTCTTTCCGACAAAGGCATCAACAGCCATGCGCCATGTGTTTCGACGGCTCGCCGTCCTGCTGGTTCTGGGGTTCGCGACGCAGGCCGCCGCGGCGGCGACGCCGGCCGTGCTCACCACCGCTGATCGCGCCGACGTCGGCCGCATCGAGCGCTACCTCACCGAAATGCGAACGCTTCAGGCCAGATTTCGCCAGGTTGCCGACAATGGCGCGACCGCCGTCGGCACCTTCATGATGTCGCGCCCGGGCAAGATGAAGCTGGTCTACGACCCGCCGATCAAGGACTACGTGGTTTCCGACGGCACCTTCGTATTTTACTGGGATGCCGATCTTCAGCAGCAATCGAGTCAGCCGCTTGGTTACAGCCTCGCCGATCTCTTCCTGCGTGAAACCGTCAAGCTTTCGAGCGACGTCACGATCACCCGCATCGTCCGCCAAGCCGGCGCCCTCGAGGTCTCGATCGTCCAGACCGACGATGCCGGCAAGGGCGAGCTGACCCTGATCTTCGACGACAAGCCGTTGCAACTGCGCAAATGGCGGGTGCTGGATGCCCAGGGGCTGATCACCTCCGTCGCACTGTCGGACGTGCACACCGGAGTGTCGTTCGACGACGGATTGTTCGAGTTCCACGACCCGAATCTCGGCAAGCCGCGCCGGAAATAGCGCCGATACGCAACGCCGTAATCCTGCCACAAACATTCGCTAGAACAGGGACTCGAGGTTCAACGCCGGAGCGTGCGTTTTGTCATCCCTTCGAACCTGTTGACAGTTCGCGCCGGTTCGCCCATTTGTCGGACAGGTCGCACCACAACACCGAGGCTACCCCATGGACAATAATCTCTACGGACGAAGCCGGGCCGCCAGCGCTGACTACGCCTACGAGCGCAGCGATATCGATGAGGGCCTGCGGCAGCATATGCTGCGAGTCTATAACTACATGGTTGTCGGTCTGGTTGTGACCGGCCTGGTCGCCTACCTCACCTCGACCAGTCACGACTTGATGATGACGCTGTTCGCCACGCCGCTGAAGTGGGTGGTGATGCTGGCGCCGCTGGCCTTCGTGATGGTGTTGTCGTTCGGCATCCGCAAGCTGTCGGCACAGACGGCGCAGGCGCTGTTCTGGGCCTATTGTGCCGCCATGGGCCTGTCGCTGGCGACGATCTTCGTGGTTTTCACCGGCGCCAGCATCACGCGGGTGTTCTTCATTACCTCCGGCACCTTCGCGGCCATGAGCCTCTATGGCTACACCACCAAGAAGGACCTGTCGGGCTTCGGCTCGTTCCTGATGATGGGGCTGTTCGGCATCCTGATCGCCGGGTTCGTCAATATGTTCGTCGGCTCCAGCGCGATTCAGTTCGCGGTGTCGGTGCTCGGCGTGCTGATCTTCACCGGCCTGACCGCTTACGATACCCAGAACATCAAGGAAATGTACGCCGAGTCCTATGGGCAGGAGGATGCGGGCAAGCTGGCGATCATGGGCGCGCTCCAGCTTTACCTCGACTTCATCAACATCTTCGTGATGCTGCTGCAACTGTTCGGCGACAATCGCGAGTAACACCGTCCGGGATTGATCCTGACCGCGCAACCGGGGAGCCCCAGGGCTCCCCGGTTTTTTTGTGCCGCCCCGGCCGGTTTGCTGCGACGCAACGTCGCACGGCACCGGTCCGGACACGGGGAGCGCCCTCACAAACCAGGATGACGGCCAAAATCCTCCGCGCCCCCGGCCGCCGCTCATTACTAATGCCTATTGTGAAAAACCGGTCTCCGGACCAACGTAGCCTTGCGCAATATGAGGCTGCGGTACCCTGGGCATGGTTTTCAGCCCATCCGGACTTTGCGGAAAATCGGACGCTGGTCCCTCGAGAAATAGAAAGAAGTCGCACCGGCCAACGCCGCAGGGTGGCGGGTGCTTTTGCTCGTGTGCGTGGAGGATAACAATGTCTCTCGCCAATCTCAGCATCAAAGCCCGACTGCTGATCGGGTTCGGCGCCGTCCTGGCCCTTACGCTCGGACTTGGTCTTTTCTCAATGAACACCATGGACAGCCTGTCGGGGCTGACCACCAAGCTCTACAAGCACCCGTTCACCGTCACCACCTCCATGCTCCAGGCCCAGTGCCAGACCATCGCCATGCACCGCAGCATGAAGGACGTGGCGCTGGCTCCCGACGCCGCCGCGCTCGACAAGGCGGTCGCCGCCGTCGATGCCGCCGAGGTCAAGGTTTATAAGAATTTCGAGATGGTCAAGGCGCGCTTCCTCGGCGATCAGCACCAGATCGATGAGGCAATGGAGACGTTCAAGGCCTGGAAGCCGATCCGCGACCAAGTGATCGCCTTCATGCGTGACGGCAAGCGCGCCGAGGCCGCCGCGATCACCCGGGAGAAGGGCGCGGCCCAGGTCGCGAAGATTTTCAAGGAAATCGAGGATGTCGTCGACTTCTCCCTCGACAAAGCGGCCAAGTTCGACGTCGCGGCCACGGCCCAGCGCGACTCCGCCTTTTCCACCCTCTACAGCCTGATGACCGGGATCACGGTGCTGGGCATCGGCATCGCGCTGATCATCACCCTTAGCATCAACCGGCCGATCACGGCGCTGCGCGGCACCATGGGCCGGTTGGCCGTGGGCGATTTCGCCGTCGCCGTGCCCTACCTCGACAACACCAGCGAGGTTGGCGAGATGGCGCAGTCGGTGGCGGTGTTCAAGGAAAACGGGGTGCGAGTCAAGCAGCTTCAGGCCGAGCAGGAAACCGCCCGCACCCAGGCCGAGCGCGACAAGCGCAGCGCGATGAATCAGTTGGCCGACGATTTCGAATCCCACATCAACAGCGTGGTCGACCATGTCGCCTCGGCCTCCACCGAGATGAACGCGACCGCCCAGTCGATGTCGGCGGTGTCGGATCAAGCGATGCGGCAAGCCGCGGCGGTTGCGGCGGCGGCGACCGAGGCGTCCAGCAACGTCCAGACCGTGGCGTCGGCCGCCGAACAGCTTGCGGCCTCGATCATGGAAATCGGCCGGCAAGTCAGCCAGTCCACCAAGACCACCATGGTGGCGGTGGAGAAGGCCCGGGAGACCAACAAAATCGTCTCCAGCCTCTCGGACGCCGCCCTGAAGATCGGTGAGGTCGTCAGTCTGATCAACAGAATCGCCGGCCAGACCAACCTTCTCGCCCTCAACGCCACCATCGAGGCGGCGCGGGCCGGCGAAATGGGCAAGGGCTTCGCGGTGGTCGCTTCGGAGGTCAAGAATCTGGCCAATCAGACGGCCAAGGCCACCGGCGATATCTCGGCCCAGATCGGCGCCGTGCAGGCCGCCACCGGGCAGGCGGTGCATGCGATCCAGGAGATCATGACCATCATCGACCAGGTCAACTCCACCAGCACCGCCATCGCCTCCGCGGTCGAGCAGCAGCAGGCGGCAACCGGCGAAATCGCCCGCAACGTCGAACAGGCCGCCGCCGGCACCAACGAGGTGGCGCGCAACATCTCGGGCGTCACGGAAGCCGCGGGCGAAGCCGGGCGGGCCGCCGGTCAAGTCCTCGAGGAGGCGCGGGATCTCAGCCAGCAGTCGGAGAGTCTGAAGGTCGAGGTCGAGAGCTTCATGCGCCGGGTGCGGTCGGCGTAAGTGTCGGCCATCAGTCGCTGATGGCCCGGCGGGAAGCCGTGATCGCGAGGATCGGCCCGACCGACGCTGCGGCGGAGCCCCCCGAGACGCAACGGCCCTGACGTGAGTCGCGGGGGGGAGGGCACCAAGAGGGGATAACCGGAACCGAGGCCGCAAACGCCTGTCGTGGCGCTTGCGGCCTCGGCGCAATCTTGCGGCGCACACTAGCAATTCGAAATACTATTGCGGGGATTGCGCGGGTGGGGGGTGTCCGGGTATGGTGGCGGCGTCCTGTCCCTTCTGGAGAGAGTACCGCCATCATGGTCCAGACCGTTCGTCCCCGCCGCAGTGTTTTGTATATGCCGGGCTCCAACGCCCGCGCCATGGAGAAGGGCAAGGGGCTGGCCGCCGACGGCCTGATTCTCGACCTTGAGGACGCGGTGGCGCCCGAGGCCAAGACCGAGGCCCGCCGTCTGGTGGTCGAGGCGGTGCGCGGCGGCGGCTATGGCCGGCGCGAGATTTTCCTGCGCACCAACGGCCTCAACACCGTATGGGGGCAGGAAGACGTGCTGGCGGCCGCGACTTCGGGCGCCGACGCCGTGCTGCTGCCGAAAGTCGAGTCGGCCGAAACCGTGCGTCAGGTCGACGCGATGCTGCGCGCGGCCGGCGCGCCCGAGAGCCAGGCGATCTGGTGCATGATCGAGACGCCGCTGGGCGTGCTCAACGTCAAGGAGATCGCCGGCTCGTGTCCGCGCCTGGGCGGCTTCGTGATGGGCACCTCGGATCTGGCCAAAGACCTGCACTGCCACCACACCCGCGACCGGCTGCCGATGATCACCGGTCTCGGCCTGTCGCTGCTGGCGGCGCGGGCGTACGGGCTGGCCATTCTCGACGGCGTGTTCCTTGATCTCAACGACGAGGACAGCTTCTACTATTCCTGCAAGCAGGGGGTGGAACTGGGCTTCGACGGCAAGACCCTGATTCATCCCAAGACCATCGATATCGCCAACAAGGTGTTCTCGCCGTCGGCGGCCGAGATCACCCATGCCCGCCGGATCATCGAGGCCCACGCGGCGGCGGCGGCCGAGGGGCGCGGCGTGGTGGTGGTCGACGGCCGGCTGGTCGAAAACCTCCATGTCGAGGCGGCGCGCCGGCTGGTGGCGCTGGCCGACGCCATCGCGGCTTCGTGACGCCGACTCCGAGCAAGGACTTTCAGCCATGACCAAGACCAATCCCGGCAATTTCTTCGAGGATTTCCAGCTCGGCCAGGAAATCTGCCACGCCACCCCGCGCACCGTGACCAGCGGCGACGTCGCGCTCTACACCGCGCTCACCGGCTCGCGCTTCGCCTTGCAGTCGGCCGACAGCTTCGCCCAGGCGCTGGGGCTCGAAGCCTCGCCGGTCGATGATCTGCTGGTGTTCCACATCGTGTTCGGCAAGACCGTGCCCGACATCTCGCTCAACGCCGTGGCCAATCTCGGCTATGCCGGGGGCCGTTTCGGCGCGCCGGTCTATGTCGGCGACACCCTGGCCACCAAGTCGACGGTGATCGGGCTCAAGGAGAATTCCAACCGCCAGACCGGCACCGTCTATGTCCGCTCGGTCGGCACCAATCAGCGCCACGAGGTGGTGCTGGAGTATTGCCGCTGGGTGATGGTGCGCAAGCGCGACCCCGAAGCGCCGGTGGCGGCGGCCACGGTGCCGGAGCTGCCCGAGTCGGTGCGCGTCGCCGATTTCGTGGTCCCGACCCGGCTCAATCTCGATGATTACGACACGGTGCTGGCCGGCTCGCCCCATCTCTGGGAGGATTATCAGGCCGGGGAGCGCATCGACCATGTCGACGGCATGACCATCGAGGAAGCCGAGCACGCCATGGCCACCCGGCTCTACCAGAACACCGCCAAGGTCCATTTCAACCAGCACACCGAGAGCCAGGGCCGCTTCGGCAAGCGGCTGATTTATGGCGGTCACATCATCAGCCTCGCCCGCGCCCTGAGCTTCAACGGGCTGGCCAACGCCGTCCGCCTCGCCGCGATCAATGGCGGCCGCCACGTCGCGCCGACCTTTGCCGGCGACACCATCTATGCCTGGACCGAGGTGCTGGAAACCAAGCCGCTGGCCGGCCGTCAGGATATCGGCGCCCTGCGTCTGCGCACCATCGCCACCAAGGACAAGCCCTGCGCCAGCTTCCCCGGCGCCCTCGAGGGCGGCAAATACGATCCGGCGGTGGTGCTCGACCTCGACTATTGGGCGCTGATGGCCCGGCGGAGCTGAGTTGGCGGGCCATGACGCTCTGAACGACCGGCATCCGGCACACTCCGGTCGTCCCTGGGAGATGATTTTTGGCGCAACCGCCGGCCGTCCAACCCGATCTTCTGAACAGGCCCAGTGGCCGGACGGCGATTCTGACCGCCTCGGGCTTCGTGCTGGACCTGGGCGCCCCCGACGCGACCGGCCTGCCGGTTGAAGACATCGCCCGGGCCCTGGCCTACCAGCCGCGCTGGTGCGGCGCCACCCGGCTGTTCTATTCGGTGGCGGAGCACAGCGTCATGGTCTCGCGCCTGCTGCCCGAGGTCTACGCCTATCACGGACTGTGGCATGATTGCGTCGAGGCGATTTCCGGTGATTGGCCGTCGCCGTTGAAGGTCCACCTGGGACGCGACGAGGTCAATCGCAAGATGGCGCCGCTGGAAGAGGCGTTCCAACGGCGCTTTGGCTACCGGGGGCATCTGGCCGCGGTGAAAAAGGCCGATCTGGTGGCCATGGCCACCGAATTGCGCGACCTGCTGCCGGCGGCCTGGATGGATTGGGGGCATCTGCCGGCTCCGGCGCCGGAAAAAATCGAACCGGTGGGGCCGGAACGGGCGTACCGGCAGTTCATGGAGCGCTATGAGGAGTTGAAACATCTGGCGGCGGCGCCCGAGCTGCCCGGCACCGCCGGCCGGCGGAAAACCAAACGGTGAAGCAGCCCCTTGACCCGCCGCCGATCTTTCCCCACCTTCGGGCCACGCCATCGTGGGGCGGGACGGCGTGAGACTGGACGGGAGGCTGAAATGCGGGCGCGGACAGTGGTCGGGGGCTTGGTCGGTCTGGGACTGATGGCGCTGGCGGCGCTGCCGGCGGCGGCGTTTTCGCTGGGGGCGGCGAGCGACGGCTACTCCATCGCGCCGATGCTGGACAAGGTGACGCCGGCGGTGGTCAACATCGCGGTGAAGTCCCACACCACGATTCACAACCCGCTGTTGCAGGATCCGTTCTTCCGCCAGTTCTTCGACATGCAGGACGTGCCCCAGCAGCGGGTGCAGATGAGTGCCGGCTCGGGGGTGATCGTCGATGCCGGGCGCGGACTGGTGCTCAGCAACCACCACGTGGTCAAGGGCGCCGACGAGATCTTGGTCACCCTCAAGGACCGGCGGCACTTCCGCGCCCGTCTGGTCGGCGCCGACCCGGGCACCGACATCGCCCTGCTGCGCATCGACGCCGACAATCTGACCGCGCTGCCGATCGGCGATTCGGAGCTGCTGCGGGTCGGCGATTTCGTCGCCGCGATCGGCAATCCCTTCGGGCTGGGCCAGACCGTGACCGCCGGCATCGTCAGCGCTCTCGGCCGCAGCGGCCTGAAGATCGAGGGGTATGAGAATTTCATCCAGACCGACGCCTCGATCAACCCCGGCAACTCGGGCGGGGCGCTGGTCAACTTCCAGGGCCAGCTGATCGGCATCAACACCGCGATCATCGGCCCCTCGGGCAGCAATGTCGGCATCGGCTTCGCGGTGCCCAGCGCCATGGTCAAGGCGGTGATGCGCCAGCTGGTCGAGAATGGCGAGGTGCGGCGCGGCCGTCTCGGCGTCGAAATCCAGGACCTCACCCCCGATCTCGCCGACAGTTTCGATACCCCGGCCAACACCGGCAGCACCGTCGAGGGCGCGCTGATCTCCAAGGTGCTTCAGGGCTCGCCCGCCGCCACCGCCGGCATGCGGCCGGGCGACATCGTGATCGGGATCGACGGCCAGCCGGTGCGGACCGCCGGCGATCTGCGCAACCGGATCGGCCTGACGCCACTCGGCACCGATGTCCGCCTGGAGGTGTTGCGCGGCAATGGCCGCCAGCTGCTGACGGTCCGGATCGGCCGCTAGCGATGGCGGCTGAGGCCCCGGCAATGCGACCCCGTCACCGGGCGGAGGAGCTGGCGGCGCGGCTGCCGCCGCTGCTGGTCGCCGCCTGCCGGGTGGCGGCGACGGTCGCATCCGGCGTCCATGGCCGCCGCCGGGCCGGACGCGGCGACGGGTTCTGGCAATTCCGGCGCTACCAGAGCGGCGACGCCGCCGCGCTGATCGACTGGCGGCAATCGGCCCGCACCCAGCCGCTTTATGTGCGCGAGACCGAGCGCGAGGTCACGCAATCGGTGTGGCTGTGGGCCGACCGCTCGGGGTCGATGGCCTACCGCTCCCCGGCGGCGCCCCCCGGCGACAAGCGCGATCACGCCGAGCTGCTGACCCTGGCCCTGGCCGTGCTGCTGGTCCGGGCCGGCGAACGGGTGGCGCTGCTGGGCGGCGGCATGCGGCCCGATAGCGGCGAACGCGCCCTCGAGCGGCTGGCGGCGGCGCTGGGCGCGGGCTCGGACAGCCTGCCCGCTCCCCAAGGCCTGCCGCGTCATGCCCGGATGGTCCTGGTCGGCGACTTTCTGTCGCCGCTGCCCGAGATCGAGGCGCGGATCAAGGGCTTCGCCGCGCTGGGCGCGCGCGGCCATCTGCTTCAGCTGCTGGACCCGGCCGAGGAAACCCTGCCCTTCTCCGGCCGGGTGATCTTCAAGGGGCTGGAGGGCGAGGAGGCGTTGCCGGTCCCCAGGGTCGAGACCGTGCGCGCCGCCTATCAGGCCAAGCTCCGGGACCATCGCGCCGGGCTGGCGGCCATCGCCCGCGCCGCCGGCTGGAGCTTCGCCCGCCACCACACCGATCAGCCTCCCGAAACCGCCCTGATCGCTCTGATGGGAGACCTCAGCCAGCCGTGACCGACATCCAGTTCTTCGAAGAAGCGATCCTGACGACCAAGCGCTTGCGCGTCACCTTCCTGCGCGACGGCAAGTTGCAGGCGCTGCGCTTCACCGGCATCATCGTCGCCGAGGACTGGCGCGCCCTGCGCGCCGTCTTCAGCCTGCTCATGGGCCTGAACGGCACCTGCATCATCGAGCTGTCGGACGTGATGATGTTCGACTCGACGTTCTATTCGTTTCTGGTCTGGGTGCGGCTGGCGCGAGAAACCCGGGGCATCCACTTCGCCATCGTTGCCAGCGAACGAACGGAACACCGGCTGCTCGCGGCCGGCGTCGGCAAATGGTCCTGGCTCGCGCTCTACCGCGATTTCACATCCGCCCGGACCGGGATGCTCACGCCGGAAGCCGGTTAGGCGTGCTGGCGCCTAAGCGTGGATGTCCAGCTTGGTGCCCCGGCCGCCGGTCGGCGCCGCGTGGGCCGGCGCAGAGGACTGAGCCGGACTTTGCCCGTGCTGCGCCGCGCCGCTCGGCGACGGGGTGGGAGCCGCTGGTTTGCGGGGCGCCGCGCCCGATGCCGGACCGTACCCGGAAACACCCGCGCTCACGCCTGAGATAGCCCCTGAAATAGCCATGAAAGTCTCCTTTACCGACTGACATGCATAACACCTTCGGGCGGTGATTGCCATCTCTTCGTCGGCCTATCCGTCGAGCGCCTCGCCGTCCGGATCATGGGCCAGCAGTCGGCCACGAGCGGCGGCGTGGCTGGAAACGGCGTAGCAATAGGCGCAGCCCTGGGGGCAGCTGTCATAGGCGCCGATGTCGCGGGATTCGAAACAGGCGCAGCCCTCGCGATTGCCCTTGCGCCGGGCGGCGAGCGGCCGGCCGGCGAGGTCCGAGAGGCGAACGGCATCGACGCAGACGGCGGGGCGGGTCCCCGCAATGCCCACGAGCCCCGGTTGGGAGCACAAGGTCAACGCCATGCCGTGACCGCCGGCGATGTCGGCAAGGCGGCCGATCAGCGCGCGCTTCTCCTCGGCCGGCGGATCGTGCCAGGAAAAGCCGTGGGCGCGGGCGGCGGCATCGAGAGTGCGCGCGGTCTTGCGATAGGGCTGGGCAACGCTGACCACCACCTCGTCGCAGGCGCCTTCGAGACTGCGGGCCAGACCGGCGAAATTGGCCTCGTGCCAGCCGGGCGGGGTCAGGCTGGACACCAGGATCGGATCATAGCGCCAGACCAGCGCCCGCGCCCCCCGCCGCGCCCTCAGCGCCCGCATCTGCGCCACCGCCCGCTCGGCGCCGATGGTCGAGCGTTCGAGGGCGCGCGGGTAGCCGGTGGCGGTGAACTGGACCATGTAGGGCAGCCCCAGCGCCTCGACCGCCGCGAGCCCGGCCGCGAACGGCTCGAGGTTGCGGGTCCAGAACACGAAGCCGTCAACATCCTGTGGCGCCAGACTGACCCGCCCCGGCGGCCCCCCGTAAGGATTGGTCACGCGGACCCGGCCGGCGGCCAGCCGGCCCACGAACCAGCGGCCGTAAAAGGCTGGAATATCGGTACGATAGCTGGCTGAGATGATCATCGGAGCGGGCTGATGACAAAAAAAACTACGCCGTGATGGCGATTTTGTGGTGCGGCGGTGGTTGCGCCGCAAAGGGTAGCTGCTTATATCTGCGCGGAACAGAGGGTAATCTCACACCTCACCACGCACCGATCGGGGGTCGTGGCGGTGCCGGTGGCCGGGCCGCCGCGGATTCGCCAACAACAAGAGGCAGGACATGAGCAAAGTCATTGGCATCGATCTCGGCACCACCAACAGCTGCGTCGCCGTGATGGAAGGCTCACAGTCGAAGGTCATCGAAAACGCCGAAGGCGTGCGCACGACGCCGTCGATGGTGGCGTTCACTCAGGGTGGCGAGCGTCTGGTCGGACAGCCGGCCAAGCGCCAGGCGGTGACCAATCCGGAAAACACCCTGTTCGCGATCAAGCGCCTGATCGGCCGGCGCTACGACGATCCGATCACCAACAAGGACAAGGCCCTCGTCCCCTACAAGATCATCGGGGGCGACAATGGCGACGCCTGGGTCGAGGCCCACGGCAAGAAGTACAGCCCGTCCCAGGTCAGCGCCTTCATTCTCCAGAAGATGAAGGAAACCGCCGAGAACTATCTCGGTGAGAAGGTGACCCAGGCGGTGATCACCGTCCCGGCCTACTTCAACGACAGCCAGCGTCAGGCGACCAAGGACGCCGGCAAGATCGCCGGCCTCGAAGTGTTGCGCATCATCAACGAGCCGACCGCGGCGGCGCTGGCCTACGGCATGGAGAAGAAGGGCGCCGGCACCATCGCGGTGTTCGACCTCGGCGGCGGCACCTTCGATATTTCGGTGCTGGAAATCGGCGACGGCGTGTTCGAGGTCAAGTCGACCAACGGCGACACCTTCCTCGGCGGCGAGGATTTCGACGCCAAGATCATCGATTATCTGGCCGACGAGTTCCACAAAGAGCAGGGCATCGACCTGCGCAAGGACAAGCTCGCCCTCCAGCGCCTGAAAGAGGCGTCGGAAAAGGCCAAGTGCGAGCTGTCGTCCGCCACTCAGACCGAAGTCAACCTGCCCTTCATCACCGCCGACCAGACCGGGCCGAAGCATCTCAACATCAAGCTGACCCGGGCCAAACTGGAAGCGCTGGTCGATGATCTGGTCCGCCGCACCGTCGAGCCCTGCCGCGCCGCCCTGCGCGACGCCGGCCTCAAGGCTTCGGAAATCGACGAGGTGATTCTGGTCGGCGGCATGACCCGCATGCCCAAGGTCATCGAGACCGTCAAGCAGTTCTTCGGCCGCGAGCCCAACCGCTCGGTCAACCCCGATGAAGTGGTGGCCATCGGCGCCGCCATTCAGGGCGGCGTGCTCAAGGGCGACGTCAAGGACGTGCTGCTGCTCGACGTCACGCCGCTGAGCCTGGGCATCGAGACCCTGGGCGGCGTCTTCACCCGGCTGATCGACCGCAACACCACCATCCCGACCAAGAAGTCCCAGGTGTTCTCCACCGCCGAGGACAATCAGAACGCCGTGACCATCCGGGTCTTCCAGGGTGAGCGCGAGATGGCCGCCGACAACAAGATGCTCGGCCAGTTCGATCTGGTCGGCATTCCGCCGGCGCCGCGCGGCGTGCCCCAGGTCGAGGTCACCTTCGACATCGACGCCAACGGCATCGTCAATGTCGGCGCCAAGGACAAGGCCACCGGCAAGGAACAGCAGATCCGCATCCAGGCCTCGGGCGGCCTCAGCGACGCCGACATCAACAAGATGGTCAAGGACGCCGAACTCCACGCTTCGGAAGACAAGAAGAAGCGCGAAGTCGTCGATGCCCGCAACCACGCCGACGCCCTGATCCACACCACCGAGCGCACGATCAAGGAAGCCGGCGACAAGGTGGCGGCGGCCGACAAGACGGCGGCGGAGAAGGCGATCGCCGATCTGCGCGCCGTGATGGATAACGGCGACGCCGCGACCATCAAGGCCAAGACCGAGGCGCTGGCCCAGATTTCCATGAAACTGGGCGAGGCGATGTACAAGGCCGGAGCCGGCGGCGAAGGCGCGCCCGGGGCCGACCATGGCGCCAAGCCCGATGCCGGCGTGGTCGACGCCGACTTCGAAGAGGTCGACGACAAGCCGAAAAAGTCGTAAACGTCACGGGGTCCAGGGGCCGGTCGGTCCCTGGTTGGGGTCGAGGGGACACCGTCCCCTCGCCTTGTTTCCTCAGCGCGCAGCAGGCCCATGGCGAAAACCGATTACTACGAACTGCTCGGATCCCCGAAGACGGCTAGCGCCGATGAGCTGAAAAAGGCTTATCGCAAGCTGGCCATGCAGTTTCATCCGGACCGCAATCCGGGGAACAAGGACGCCGAGCACAAGTTCAAGGAAATTAACGAAGCCTACGACGTGCTGCGCGACGAGCAGAAGCGCGCCGCCTATGACCGCTTCGGCCATGCCGCCTTCGAGGGCGGCGGTGGCGGCCGTCCCGGCGGCGGCGCCGGGGCCGGCGGTTTCGATTTCAGCTTCGGTCAGGGTGGCTTCGCCGACATCTTCGACGAGATGTTCGGCGATTTCATGGGCAACCGGCGCGGTGGCGGCGGTGGCGGCAGCCGTGGCTCCGATCTGCGCTACAATCTCGAAGTGTCGCTGGAGGACGCCTTCAAAGGCGCCCAGACCGCGGTGCGGGTGCCGACCTCGGTGGCCTGCGACGGCTGCAAGGGCTCGGGCGCCGAGGGCGGTCAGGCGCCGGTGACCTGTCCGACCTGCTCCGGTCACGGCAAGGTCCGCGCCCAGCAGGGCTTCTTCACCATCGAACGCACCTGCCCGAGCTGTCATGGCCAGGGCCGGGTGATCAAGGACCCGTGCAAAGCCTGCGGCGGTGCCGGCCGGGTGCGCCGGGAAAAGACGCTCCAGGTCAACATTCCCGCTGGAGTCGAGGACGGCACCCGGATTCGGCTGGCTGGCGAGGGCGAGGCCGGTCTGCGCGGCGCCCAGGCGGGCGATCTCTACATTTTCCTGGCCATCGCGCCCCACCGCTTCTTCCAGCGCGAGGGCGCCAACATCCATTGCCGGGTGCCGATCCCGATGACCACCGCCGCGCTCGGCGGCACCATCGAGGTTCCAACCATCGATGGCGGTCGGGCCAAGGTCACGGTGCCCCCGGGCACCCAGACCGGCCAGCAGTTCCGGCTCAAGGGCCGGGGCATGTCGGTGCTGCGCAGCCCGGCGCGCGGCGACCTCTTCATCCAGGCCAATGTCGAGACCCCGGTCAACCTGACCAAGCGCCAGCAGGAACTGCTGCGCGACTTCGAAAAGGCCGGAACCAAGGAAACCACCCATCCGGAATCCGAGGGCTTTTTCGCCAAGGTCCGGGAATTATGGGAAGATTTAAAGGATTGAGGCCTAGTCCGGCGATTGCGCGTCCTCGTGCATGATGGCGCCGATCGCGGCCGGCGGCACATAGGTGTAGGAGCGCAGCACCCCCTGATGCTCCTCGAAATAGGGTAGCGGCTCCGAGGGCAGCATCCGCACGTCGATGCGCAGCACGATGATCGGCAACTGCGGCCGCGCCCCCGGCGCCAGGACGCTCTCGTGCAACTCGTGCATGGATTCGGCGATCGAGCGGATGTAATTTATGTTACAGCTTTCGAGAAAAATATCATACTCGCTGTAATACATTGCATCATCTTCGTCAAACCGGGAGCCCGCCAGCAATCCCTCGCGAAGAATCGCAGCCTTGTTCCAGACCGCCGTCACATAGTAAATATGATCCGGAACATACTTCTTCGGATGACCGACAAACTGCTTGAATATCACCTTGAGATGGCTGTGCGGGTTGGAGTGGGCATGGACGTACCAGCCATATTTATTGTATCGCTGGTTGGCATCATTAACAAATATCTCATGATCCAAATAAACCGAGTGGCCGATCAGCACATCCCAATGCTGGACCGGCATGGTGACCAGAACTTCGTCGTCATCGCGCGCGAATTCGCAGGTCAGTTCGACTTGCTCGTTTTGCCAGCGCCGAAGTGCCACCGCGTCTTCCGGCGCTTCCTGCCCATAATTTCCAGCGGTAAACACCTGCGCCCTTAAATTGTCGACCAGAATAGCTTCAAAGATTTTCGCCGAGACCTTGGTACCCTCAAGGTCTCGCCAATCCTGCCTGGCCGGCTTCGCCCCGAAAAGCGACGACAGGTAATTCAGCGCCATTGACCTTTGCCCTCGTGCGACCCGCTCAAAGCACCGTGCCACAGCACTATGATTGTGTAGCATGTCCGGCTTACAAGCGGCGGTGATTTTCTCGGCGTTCCTATGAGAAGTCTCGCCAGTGTTGCCGATTCCTTTCCCATTGTGGAAGCTTGCGATGTCTTTTATAGCTGCCCCGCGCATGATCGAGTGTTGGAAGCGGAGGGGCCTGTGTCTTCAGTCTGTCAGGGGTTTGTCGGAGCGATCGGAAACACGCCGCTGATCCGGCTGGCCGGTCCCTCGGCCGCAACCGGCTGCGAAATCCTGGGCAAGGCCGAGTTCCTCAACCCCGGCGGCTCGGTCAAGGACCGCGCGGCGCTGGCGATCATCGAGGATGCCGAACAGCGCGGCCTGCTGCGCCCGGGCGGTGTCATCGTTGAAGGTACCGCCGGCAACACCGGCATCGGTTTGGCGCTGGTGGCCAACGCCCGCGGCTATCGCACCGTGATCGTGATGCCCGAGACCCAGAGCCAGGAAAAGAAGGACATGCTCCGGCTGTGCGGCGCCGAGCTGATCCTGGTGCCCGCCCTGCCCTATGCCGACCCCGGCAATTACGTGCGCTATTCGGGCCGGCTGGCCGAACAGCTGGCGACGAGCGAGCCCAACGGCGCGGTCTGGGCCAACCAGTTCGACAACACCGCCAACCGCGATGGCCACTACCGCACCACCGGCCCGGAAATCTGGGAACAGACCGGCGGCCGCATCGACGGCTTCACCTGCGCCGTCGGCACCGGCGGCACCCTGGCCGGCATCGCCATGGCGCTGAAGGAGCGCAATCCGGCGGTCCAGGTCGTGCTCTCGGACCCCTTCGGCGCCGCGCTCTATCACTTCTACACCCACGGCACGCTGAAGGCCGAAGGCAGCTCGATCACCGAGGGCATCGGCCAGGGCCGGATCACCGCCAATCTCGACGGCGCCCCGATCGACTGGGCGCAGCAGATCTCCGACCTGGACGCCGTCACCGAGGTGTTCCGGCTGCTCAAGGAGGAAGGGCTGGTGCTGGGCGGCTCCAGCGGCATCAACGTCGTGGGAGCAATCAAGCTGGCGCAGACGCTCGGCCCCGGCCACACCATCGTCACCATCCTGGCCGACTCCGGCACCCGCTATCAGTCGAAGCTGTTCAATCCGGACTTCCTGCGGGAAAAAGGGCTGCCGGTGCCGGCGTGGCTCGACGACCGGGCGTGAGCCCCGGCGGGCACCGGGCGTGAGCCCTGGCGGGCAGGGGCATCAGGTCAGGTGCGGCTTGATCAGGTAGTCCTCGGCCTGCATTTCCATCAGGCGGCTGACGGTGCGTTCGAATTCGAAGGCGTGGACGCCCTCGCGGTAGAGGGTCTCGGGCGGGCCGTCGGCGGCGATGATGGTGTTGACCCGGTGCTCGTAGAGGGCGTCGATCAGGTTGGTGAAGCGGCGGGATTCGTTGCGCTGGGCCGGCTTCATCACCGGCACCTGATCGATGATCACGGTGTGGAAGTGGGTGGCGATGGCCAGGAAGTCGGCGGCACCATGGGGCTTGGCGCACAGCTCCCAGAAATCGACCCAGGCCACGCCCCGGGCGGCGCGGGGAATCTCGATCCGCCGGCCCTGAACCAGCAGATGATCGGGCTCGCCGGCCAGACCATCGGTGAGATGGGCGAAGATGTCCTCGAGGCTGCGGCTGGTCGCCTCGGACAGCGGCTGGTGATAGACCGGCCGCCCCTTCAGCCGGTCGAGCCGGTAGTCGGTGGCGCCGTCGAGGGCCAGCACGTCGAGCCGCTGCTTCATCAGGGCGATGAAGGGCAGGAAGCGGTCGCGCTGGAGCCCGTTCTTATAGAGCTGGTCCGGCGGCCAGTTCGAGGTGGCCACCACCACCACCCCGAGTTCGAACAGGGTGGTGAACAGCCGGCCGAGAATCATGGCGTCGGCAATGTCGGTGACGTGGAACTCGTCGAAGCACAGCAGCCAGGCGCTGCCGGCCAGCTGACGCGCGAATTCGGGAATCGCCTCGTCGACGCTCTTGACCCCGGCGCTGGGCCCGCCCCGCGCGGCCTTGTTGGCGGTGCGATAGGCGTGCATCTGGGCATGAACGTCGAGCATGAACTGATGAAAATGCACCCGCCGCTTGCGCTCGACCGGCGCCGCCTCGAAAAACAAATCCATCAGCATCGATTTGCCGCGCCCGACGCCGCCGTAGAGATACAGGCCCTGGGGCTGAGTCGGCTGAACCTCGCGCCGCCGTCCGAGACCGAAGCGCGCCATCCAGCCCTCATTGCCGGTCGAGGGGCGATAGCCGGACAGGGCGTGGGACAACGCCTCCAGCTTCTCGACCGCCAACTCCTGGTCGGCGTCGTAGCGCAGGGTGCCGTCGCGGCGCCGGGCACGGTAAATGGCGAGGGGACCACCAGTCATTGCATCACCACCCAACTCTCAACTTTTAAAATCCCAACTCATGACTCAGGGCACGCCGCGAAGCCGCGACACCGGAACCGGGCCGGAAGCGCCGCCGGACCGCGCCAAGCGGGCGATGGTGCCGCCGGCCATGCCGCCCGACATCGCCCGCAGCCGGCGCACCCGCTCCGCCGTCGGCGGATGGGTGGAAAACAGCTCGGACAGCCGGCTGCTTTGCAGCGGATTGATAATGAACAAATGCGCGGTGGCCGGACGAGCCTCGGCGGCATGATTGACGTTCTGCCGGACCCCGAGGTGAATCCGGTCGAGCGCGTCGGCCAGCCACACCGGCTGTCCGCAAATGCCGGCGCCGAGTCTGTCGGCCTCGTATTCGCGGGTGCGGCTGATGGCCATTTGCACCAGCATCGCCGCCAGCGGCGCCAGAAAGATCAGCAGCAGGGTGCCGATCAGGCCGGGGCCATCGGACTCGCCATGCTCGTTCGGGCCGCTACTCCGAAAGACCCGCCCCATGTCGGCCAGCGCGGCGATGGCGCCGGCAATGCTGGCGGCCATGGTCATGATCAGGGTGTCGTAATTCTGGACGTGGGCCAGTTCGTGGGCGATCACCCCGGCGAGCTGCTCGCGGGTCAGCGCCTGAACCAGCCCGGTGGTCACCGCCACCGCGGCATTGTCGGGATTGCGCCCGGTGGCGAAGGCGTTGGGCTGCGGGCTGTCGATGACATAGACTTCCGGCATCGGCAGACCGGCCCGGGTCGCCAGATCGGCGACCAGCCCATGAAGCTGCGGGTCGTTGACGCGGGTGACCTTGCGCGCCTTGTAGGCGCGGAGCAGCAGCGCGCCCGAATTCCAGTAGGCGAACAGATTCATCCCCAACGCCATCACCAGCGCCGCGATCATGCCGGTTTTGCCGGCGATCGCGTAACCGGCGACCACGAACACCGCCGTCAACACGACCAGCAGAAAGCCCGTCTTGACCAATCCGTCCATGCCCAGCCCCCCGTCCGCGCCGTCTCTCACCGAGCCTCCCCGGTATAGGACGACGGAGCGGTCCGCTTCAAGACCGGGTTGGGGGCCGGACCCACGCCGACGCTCAATGCCGACCGTGCGGAGCCGCGTCTGGCCACCGGCCGCCTGCCCCTGCTATCGTCGGCCACGCACATGTGAGGAGGTCGGATGCCGCGGTCCTGGATATCCCGTCTGTGCCTGGGCGGCGGGCTGCTGTTCGGGTTGGCCGGCGCCGCCTGGGCCGAGGGGCCGGCGCACGGCATCGCCATGCACGGCGCTCCGAAATACGCCGCCGGCTTCCAGGCGTTCGAGTACGTCAATCCCGAAGCGCCCAAGGGCGGCGTGCTGCGCTGGGCGGTGACCGGCAGTTTCGACAGTTTCAATCCGTTCATCGTCCGGGGACGGCCGGCGCCGGGCGCCGGAGCCGCCGATGTCTTCGAGAGCCTGATGGCGAGGGCCCAGGACGAGCCGTTCTCGCTCTACGGCCTGATCGCCGAGACCATCGAGACCCCGCCCGACCGCTCGTGGGTCGAGTTCAAGCTGCGGCCCGAGGCGCGCTGGCACGATGGCACGGCGATCACCGCCGCCGATATTGTGTTCTCCTGGGAAACCCTGCGCACTCACGGACGGCCCAACCACCGCGCCTATTACGGCCGGGTGACCAAGGCCGAGGCTCCTGACCCGCGCACGGTGCGCTTCAGCTTCGCGCCGCTGCCCGAGGGCGGGTATGATCGCGAATTGCCGCTGATTCTCGGACTGATGCCGGTGTTGCCCGCGGCGTGGTGGCGGGGCCGCGATTTCGAGGCGACCATCCTGGAGCCGCCGCTGGGCTCCGGCCCCTACCGGATCGCGGCGCTGCAAGCGGGCCGCTCGGTGGAATACCGGCGCCTGCCCGATTACTGGGGCCGCGATCTGCCGGTCCGCCGCGGCACCGGCAATGCCGATGTCGTGCGCTATGATTTCTACCGCGACGACGGCGTCGCCCTCGAGGCTTTCAAGGCCGGCAACGCCGATCTCCGGCGTGAACTCGATCCCACCCGCTGGGCCACCGGCTACGACTTTCCGGCGGCGCGCGAGGGCCGGGTGCGGCAGGAGGCGCTGGTTCACGGCCGCCCCGAGCCGATGCGCGGTTTCATCTTCAACACCCGCCGCTGGCCGTTCCAGGACCGGCGGGTGCGGCAGGCGCTGGGGCTGGCCTTCGACTTCGCCTGGATCAACCGCAGCCTCTATCACGGCGCCTTCAAGCGCAGCGCCAGCTACTACCCCAACTCCGAACTGGCGGCGACCGGCCTGCCCGGACCGGAGGAAACCGCGCTGCTAGAGCCCTTCCGCGCCGAGTTGCCGCCCGAGCTGTTCACCCGCCCGCCCGCGCTGCCCGAGACCGACGGCAGCGGCCCCGCCGGGCTGCGCGCCAATCTGCTGACCGCCCAGGGCTTGTTGCGCGAGGCCGGCTGGCGGGTGGTCGATGGCGCGCTGGTCGATGCCGGGGACCGCGCCTTCGCCTTCGAGATCTTGCTCAGCAGCCCGACCGAGGAAAAAATCGCGCTGGAATTCGCCCGCGCCCTGACCCGGCTCGGCATCGTGGCGCGGGTGCGGACGGTGGACAGCGCCCAGTTCCAGGGCCGGCTCGACGCCTTCGACTTCGACATCGTGCTGCATCAATGGCTGTCCACCCTCTCACCGGGCAACGAGCAGGCGATCTTCTTCGGCTCGGCGGCGGCGGAGCTGACCGGCGGGCGCAATTATGCCGGAGTCCGCTCGACGGCGGTCGACGCGCTGGCAAATTCGCTCGGCCAAGCCCCCGACCGCGCCGCCCTGGTCGCCCGCGTCCGCGCCCTCGACCGGGTGCTGATCTGGGGCCATTACACCGTGCCGCTGTTTTATCTGGGCGAAGACCGGGTCGCCTCCTGGTGCTGGATGCACCGGCCGGCGGCGGTCCCGGTCTATGGCTTCCTGCCCGACGTCTGGTGGCTGGGGGCGTGCCGGTAACTCGCGTCAGGCCGCGCGCTTGCGGACCAGCCGGTCCAGCGCGCCGGACACGAACTCCAGATGCGCCGTGTCCATCGGGAACTGGAGCCGGGTGCCCCGGTCGGAGAAGCCGGCGACCCGCGCCGAAACCGGTTTGCCGATCCCGTCGAGAGTCAGCTCGACCGCGCTGCCCAGTTGCAGATCGAGGTGGCGGTCGAGCCAAACGCCGCTGATCGAGATCATCTTGGCCCGCGCCCCCTGGGCCGGACCGCCCGCCGCCGCCACATGGGCGCCCAGGTCGACGTCATGGCGCTCGAACTCGTGGCGGGTGCCGGCGCCCTGGATCGCGGTCAGGAAGTCCTTGACCTCGGCGCTCAGGCGCTCGGTTTGCGTCGCCATGTCCCGCGAGGCGGCGCCGACCCCGCGCGACGCCTCGTTGGTCCGGACGGCCGACTGCCGCACCTTGCCGATCGCCGACGAGATGTCCCCGGTGCTCGACGACACGAACTGGACATTGCGGGCGATTTCATCGGTGGCGCTCTGCTGCTCGGTGACCGCCGCCGCGATCTCGCTGGTCGCCTGATGCAGCCCGTGAACGGTCTGGCCGATCGCCTGGACGGACTCGACGGTGCTGGCGATCGAACTCTGAATCTCGCCGATCTGGGAGGCGATGTCGGTGGTGGCCTTCTGAGTCTGCCCGGCCAGATTCTTGACCTCGGTGGCGACGACGGCGAAGCCCTTGCCCATCTCGCCGGCCCGCGCCGCCTCGATGGTGGCGTTGAGCGCCAGCAGGTTGGTCTGAGCCGCGATGTCGGAGATGATTTTCACGATATCGCCGATGCGGCTCGAGGCCTCGCGCAACCGGTCCACCTGATCGACCACATCCTTGGCCTGAGTCGCGCCGGCCTCGGCAGCCTGGGACGAGCTGTTGATCAGGCGGCCGATCTCGCCGATCGCCGCCGTCAGCTCCTCGGACGCCGCGGCCACCGACTGCGAATTCGAGGCGGCATCGCCGACCGCGCCGGTGACGACATCGACCTCGCGGTTGGTCTCGGCGGCGGCCTCGCCCAGCATTTCGGCGGTTTCGGCCATCGAGGAGGAGGCCTTGGACAGGCCGGAGAACACCCCGGAGACGCTGGCGCCGAACATGTCGATCAGCTCATCGGCTTCCTGCTGACGGCGCAGCTTCATGAGATTTTCCGCCTCTTCGGCGGCCTTCATCGCCAGATTCTGCTGGGCCTGCTGGTCGAACACCCGGATCGCCCGCGCGATGTCGCCGATCTCGGTGCGCAAGGTCAGCTCCCGCGACGGAATCTCGACCTTGACCTGGCCCTCGGCCAGCCGCTGCATCAGACCGGTGAGCGAGATCAGCGGCCGGCAGATCGCGCCGCCGACCAGATACGCCCCCAGCCCGACCAGCACCACGGCGCCCACGATCACCCACAGCAGCACCCTGCCGGTGTGATCGCGCTCGGCGGCCATTTCGGCCTGGCTGGTCTCGTAATCCTTGGCGATGGTCTCGCTGAGATTGACCAGCACCGGCTCGAGCTGCCCGTAGATCTGCGACAGAACCTTGCTTTCGTCGCGGACGGCCAGGGTGGCGTCCATCACCCCGAAAAAGCTGCGCTGGTACTCGGCGAGCTTGCTCCGGATGTCGGCGACGGTGGCCTCGGGCAGCTCGGCGGCGGGCAGCGCCTGCTCGAATTCCTTCACCCGGGCCTTCAGCTCCTCACCATATTTCGGGTCCAGACGGGCGAGAAAATCCTTCTCGTGCCGGCGCATCATCAGCATCAGCACCTGAAGCCGGGGCTGATTCGCCGCCTTGAGGCTGGTCTCGATGTTATGCACCGCCTTGCGCATCACGCCCTGAAGCCCCAGCTCGGGCGTCAGGCCCAGCTCGCGCTGCTTGGCCGCCACCACCTGGAATTGCTTGGAATATTCCTCGACCCCGGCGACCACCCCGCGCAGGGCGGTCACCGCGCCGTCGTGATGGAGGTGGGCGAACAGCGCCTCAAGATCGTGCCGGCCGGCGGCCACCGCCTTGCCCTGGGCCACCACCGTTTCCTCGGTGTTGCGCAGAAAGAAGTCCTTCTCATGACGCCGGGCCTGGAGCAAATCGATGTTGACCGCGCAGACCTGCTCGTAAGCATGGGTCGCCTCATCGGTGGCGCCCTGACGCGTGGCCTGAACATTGGCGCTCAGGGTCTGAATGACGCCGACCACCAGCAGCGCCGCCAGCCCGACCGCCCCGACCGTCGCCACCTGAGTGCGCAATTTGAACCGGACCAACAGGTTTTCCATCCCACGCTCCAACCAGATGGTCCCGAACCGGGGCCATTGAGAATTGTCAAATTTATTACAGATTTCTGACGTTGTTGCATCGCAGCATAGGCACTCGAAAGGCTTGGCTGGCATGCGCCTATGGCATTGCAGCCCGCCGGTGGCGACACCGGCGCCGTGGCAGGGGGACAGCGCCGTGGCGGGTGGCCGGCGCGGTCTGGGGCGGAGCCGTTTACGCCCCTCTGACCTGATGAATGAAGCTGTCCACGGCGGCGCGCAGCCGCTCGGACTGGCCGGTCAGCTCCCGGGCGGCCGAGAGGGTCTGCCCGGCCATGGAGCCGGTCGAGGCCGCGGCCTCGGTCACGCCGCCAATATGCTCCGCCACCCCCCGGGTGCCCTGGGAGGCCTGGGCGACGTTGCAGGCGATCTCGTGAGTCGCGGTGCCTTGCTCATCGACCGCGGTGGCGATGGTGGTGGCGATTTCGCTCATGCGGCGAATGGTGCCGGTGATCTCCTTGATGGCCTGAACCGCAGTGCCGGTCGCTTCTTGCATCTGTGAAACCTGAGTCTGGATGTCCTCGGTGGCCTGAGCCGTCTGGTTCGCGAGGTTCTTGACCTCCGATGCCACCACGGCAAAGCCCCGGCCGGCCTCTCCCGCCCGCGCCGCCTCGATGGTGGCGTTCAGCGCCAGGAGATTGGTTTGGCTGGCGATGCTCTGGATCAGCTGAACCACGGCACCGATTTTCTGCGCCGCCAGGGACAGGCCGGCAACCGTATCGTTGGTGCGGTTGGCTTCGGCCACGGCGGTTTCGGCGATGCCGGCGGAATCGTTGACCTGACGCCGGATTTCGTTGACCGAGGCGGTCAGCTCCTCGGTGGCGGCCGCGACCGTCGAGACATTGCCCGAGGCCTGCTCGGCGGCGCTGGCCGCCGACATCGCCTGACTGTTGGTGTGATCGGCGGTGCCGAGCAGCGACTGGGCGTTGGCCTGGAGTTGCACCGCCGCGCTGCCCAGACCGTTGATCACCGTCTGGATCGTGCGATCGAAGTCGCGGATGCAATCGGTGATTTTCTCCGCTCGCCTCTGCCGGGATTCGTGCTCGCTGCGCTGTTCGGTGGCCAGCTGGGCCGCCCGCTTCATGTGCTCTTTGAAGACCAGAACCGCCCGGGCCATCCGGCCGATTTCATCACCGCGGTCCGTCGCGGGAATGACGGCGTCGAGATCGTCTTCGGCCAGCCGGAGCATGGCGGACTCAATGCGGGTCAGCGGCGACAGGAAGTGCCGGATGAGCAAGCCGATGGTGGTGCAAAACGCCAGGGCGGCGATGGCGACAAAGAGGGCGATATGCGAGGTGATCTGCGGCACGATGGCTAAATAGTCGCTCTGCTTGACACCGACAAACAGCACGCCGACGACCTCGCCCGCCGCGCTGACGATCGGATCGTAGGCGGTGAAATATTTCTCGTTGAGAATCTCCGCTTCGCCCCGGAAGGATTTGTGATCCCGGAAGATCGCATCATGAACGGGACCCTGCGCCAGCGGCGTGCCGACCGCCCGGGTTCCGTCCGCCTTCTTGACGTTGGTCGAGACCCGGACATCGCCCATGAACACCGTGGCCACGCCGCCGACCAGCGCCTGAACCCGGTCCACCACCTCGGTGGTGTCGTTGATCGGCGTGCTCCCGACCAGCAGCTTGTGCTCCACGATCCTGATATCCGCGCCCCGGTGCCGCAGCACCTCCCAGGCCACGGCCATGTTGCTTTCCTGGCGGACCGAAGCCCGGCGGCGCATCTCCGTGTCGAGGTTGGCGGCGGTGATCCAGATCAGCACGACGCCGAGGAGCGCGATGCCGATCAGCGCCGTCACGGTCACTTTCGCCGTCATCGACATATTGGAAACCTGCAGGGCCATGTCGTCATTCCTCGTCTACACGGAACCGGCGGAGCCGTCCGCCATCTGTGATTGCGGTGCAGCATAGGCAACAAACTATCCGGCGTCACCACATTGCTGCACCGCAGCAGGGCTGTGGGCAGTGCTTGGCTGGTATGCGCGCTTGACATCGCCGCCGCCGCCCGCCTTATGAGAGCGGATCACCGCAGTCATCGAGGCCGCCATGCGTATCGAGTTCGCCGTTCCCGCCCTGCCCGAAACCGGCGCCCTGGTTCTGCCCATCGGCCAGGACAACGCCTTCGGCCCGCTGGCCGAGGAGGCGGACCGGCTGAGCGGCGGCGCGCTGCGCCGGGCGCTGGCGGCCAGCCGCTTCACCGGCAAGAAGGACGAAACTCTTGAGATTCTGGCGCCGGCCGGGCTGGGGCTGTCGCGGCTGCTGCTGGTCGGGCTGGGCAAGCCCGAGGCGCTGACCCTGGAGAGTTTCGAGGCGCTGGCCGGCAACGTCTCGGCGCAGCTGACCAAGACCGGCGACAGCGGGGCGGTGCTTCTCCTCGAAGTGCCGGCCGGCTGCGCCCTTGCCCCGGTCGCGATCGCCGCCGCCGCCGGCCTGGGCGCCGCCCTGCGCGCCTACCGCTTCGATCGCTACCGCACCACCGAAAAGCCCGATCAGAAGCCCAGTCTGACCCGGCTGACCATCCAGACCACCGAGCCCGACGCCGCGGCCACCGCCTTCGCCGCGCTGGAGCCGGTGCTGTCCGGCGTCACCTTCACCCGCGATCTGGTCTCCGAGCCGGCGAACAAGCTGACCCCGGTGATCTTCGCCGAACGCTGCCGGGAGCTGGCGGCGCTCGGGCTCGAGGTGACGGTGCTCGACGAAGCGCAAATGCGGGCGCTCAACATGGGCGCGCTGCTCGGGGTGGCGCAAGGCAGCGCCAACCCGCCCCGGCTGGTCTCGCTGCTCTGGCGCGGCGCCCCCGAGGCCGAGGACCAGCGGCCGCTCGCCCTGGTCGGCAAGGGCGTGACCTTCGACAGCGGCGGCATCTCGATCAAGGGCGCCGCCGGCATGGAAGACATGAAGTGGGACATGGCCGGCGCCGGCACCGTCGCCGGGGTGATGCGGGTGCTGGCCGGACGCAAGGCCAAAGCCAATGTCGTCGGCGTGCTCGGGCTGGTCGAAAACATGCCCTCGGGCACGGCGCAGCGGCCGGGAGACGTCGTGGTCTCGGCCTCGGGCAAGACCATCGAGGTGATCAACACCGACGCCGAGGGCCGGTTGGTGCTCGCCGACGCCCTGTGGTACGCCCAGGAGACCTTCAAGCCGCGCCGGGTGATCGATCTCGCGACCCTGACCGGCGCGATCATCGTGGCGCTGGGCAGCGAATATGCCGGGCTGTTCGCCTCCGAGGACGCGCTGGCCGAACAGCTGCTGGCCGCCGGCAAGGTGGTGGGCGAGCCGCTGTGGCGGATGCCGCTCTCGGACGCCGTCGACAAGGACATGGCCTCCGACATCGCCGACATGAAGAACACCGGCTCGGGCCGCAATGGCGGCAGCATCACCGGCGCCATGTTCGTCAAGCGCTTCGTCGGCGACCTGCCCTGGGCGCATCTCGATATCGCCGGCGTGGTCTGGAGCAAGAAGGACACCGCCACCGTGCCCAAGGGCGGCACCGCCTTCGGCGTCCGGCTGCTCGACCGCTTTATTTCCGAGACTTGTGAGGGCTGACCCCATCCAGGGTTTGCTCTTGAGGGCAAAAAATCGTATTTGATTAAGTAAGTGATCTCCACCGCTCAAACCGGAAGCACCCACCATGTCCGACGAGGATCGCATCGTAGAACTGACTGCCGCTCTGGCCGACGTGATTTCGCGCAAGGTGGCGCAGATCAAGGACGTCACCAGCAGCACCCGTACCCTGGCGCTCAACGCCCTGATCGAGGCGACCCGGGCCGGAGAGGCCGGGCGGGGTTTCGCCGTGGTCGCGGGCGAGGTCAAGCAGGTTTCGGAAAACATCAACGGCATCACCCAGTCCCTCGAGTCGGAACTGAACAAGGCCGTGGGTGAGCTGAGCCGGCTGGCGAAAAACGTCGCGGACTCCCGCCAACACTGAGCGAGTCCCTCGTTCTACCGAGAGCGGCTTCGCGCTCTGACTGGTTCCCAAAGGCCCCCCCGGCCCTTGGTGGGGTCCGGGGGGCGACGTTCCTGGTCTGCGGTGCTTATGACCGAAGTCCGCTTCTACCACCTCCAGCGCCGGACGCTGGATCAGGCGCTGCCGCCGCTGCTTGAGAAGGTCCTCGAGCGGGGGATGCGTGCCGTGGTGATGGCCAGCTCGGAAGAGCGCCTCGAAATGTTCAATCAGGTGCTGTGGAGCTGGGACCCGGCCTCGTTCCTGCCCCATGGCAGCCGCAAGGACGGCTTCGCCGCCGAACAGCCGGTCTGGCTGACCCTCCAGCCCGAAAATCCCAACGGCGCCCAGGTGCTGGTGCTGACCGACGGCGCCAGCGGCGGCGACCCCAGCTTTCCCGGCTTCGCGACGGTGTGCGACCTGTTCGACGGCAATGACGGCGAGGCGGTGGCCGCCGCCCGCGAGCGCTGGCGCCAGGGCAAGGCCGCCGGCCACCAGATGACCTACTGGCAGCAATCGGCGACCGGTTGGGAGCGCAAGATGTGAGACCGGCGGCGGGACGGCGACAAACCCTTTGAAGTCCGACGCCATATTTGCGACACTCGCGGCGTTTCGGCCCCCTCGGATGTTAGAGCAAGATCGCGAAGAGGTGGAATCTCCACGTAGCGTGAATCTTGCTCTAGCTATTTGATTTTAGAGCGTGATTCACACATTGACCGTTCGCAGTCGAAGTGATCGCGCTCTAACTCCGCACCTCGTACCGTGGCTCGTGAGAAGGCAATGATCAACGCCGAAATCGACCGGGGAATAAAGGACGCCGCGATCCTGATCGTGGACGACAACCTGTCCAACGTCGATCTCCTGCGCGAAATTCTGCGCCATCAGGGCTTCACCAACGTCCGGGGCGAGACCGACCCCCGACTGGTGCCGGATCTGTGCTGCGCTTATCCTTTCGATATTCTGCTGCTCGACGTCCGGATGCCGCACATAACCGGCTTCCAGCTGATCGAACTCTTGCGGCCGATCTTCAACGACGACTATGTGCCGATTCTGGTGCTGACCGCCCAGACCGACCAGGAAACCCGGCGCAAGGCCCTGGAAGTCGGCGCCAACGACTTCCTGACCAAACCGTTCGTGACCTGGGAGCTGTTGCAGCGGGTGCGCAACATGCTGCAGATCCGCATCCTCTACAAAAAGACCCGCGACCAGAACCGGGAGCTGGAACAGCGCGTCGAGGAGCGCACCTGCGAGTTGAGCGAGGCCCTGACCCTGTCGCGCAAGGCCGACCGTGCCAAACTCGATTTCCTCTCAGTGATGAGCCACGAACTGCGCACACCGCTCAATGCGATCATCGGCTTTTCCGAAGTGATCTCGAACCAGGATTCGAAACGGACGCTTGCCCCCGACCACCTCGACTACATCAAACTGATTGAGGAAAGCGGCAAGCACCTCTTGAATCTGGTCAACCGCATCCTTGAATACACCAAATGTTCCACCGGTACCGTCGATCTTGAGGAAACCCCGGTCGATCTGCGCGATCTGCTTGAGCAGTGTCTGGCCGCCCTCGCGCCCAAGGCCCAGGCCAAACAGGTTGCCATGGCGCTTGAGGCGAGCAAGCCGCTCTGGGTGAGCGTCGACGAGCGAAGAACCCACGAACTCATTCTTTCCGTGCTCGACAACGCGATCAAGTTCAACCACCAGGGCGGCACGGTGACCGCCGCACTGAGCGGCGACCAGGACGGCATCGTGCTGGCCATCACCGACAACGGCCCGGGCATTCCCGCTGAACTCCAGGCTCGCATCTTCGACCCGTTCACCCAGGGCGAAGGCTCGATCGACCGCCGCCACGAAGGCATCGGCCTTGGCCTGCCGCTGGTCCAGCGCTATGCCCAGCTCCATGGCGGCTGGATCGAACTGATCAGCGAGCCCGGCACCGGCACCACGGTCCGGATTTATCTGCCGGCCAACCGGCTGCTCGCCTCAACGGCCGGTTTCGCCGCCGCCGCCGGCGCCGTCTGAGCGGCCCCGGAGCAGCGCGACCGCAGGGGTTACTGGTACGGCACGACCTTCACAAAGTGCTGACGGAACAGATAGCTGCCCATACAAGACGAGTTCAAGCATTCGAAGCGCGGAAGTCCGGGATACAGCGTATTCGCCTTTGGAGAATAGTACTCATACCCCTCCATGGCCTGCACCGCAAGCTTATCCGGACCGACACAGCGCAAGGCGTAGACCGCCTGTGGCGACGCTGTGAAATCGGCTTGCGTGAAATGCTTCTCCTTCACCCACTCGGAACCGGAGAGTTTCGAGGTCTGCCATGTCAGATAAACGGTGTGGCGCCCGGGGGTGATCTCGACAAGATTGGGCTCTTTTTTGCTGTCATCCTGATCAAAAATGAAGCTATCGAGCGCACGGATGTTCAGCTGCGGGCTAAACCCCCGGTCAAGATTCAGGCACGAGTTATTGTTATGCACCTCTGCATTGAAATTCATATTCGTTATCACGGCAACCTCGCGCCCTCCGCCGTCAACGGCCGCCACCTTCAAGTGATGCTGGGGCGAAACGCAAGCATAGAGACTGGCTGACACAAGGATCGCCAAGGCAATAGTCCGACAGGCCCGCAAAGCTATACTCGACATTTCCAAATCCCATTACTGTTACCGACAGCAAACCAGATCTATCACGGCCGGCACGTCAACCGCGCCGCCGGCAGGTGCACGTTGATCATACGCGAAGCTTTTGACCCCCACAGCACATGCGAGTGCGACAAAATGTCACCACCCAATGCCTGGGGCCGCCACCAGACAAACTCATGAAAGCTTCCGATCAGGCATACCCGGCGGCGACGGCAACGTTGTCGATTGCGAACCGGCCCCCACAAGCTCTTCCGCTGAATTTTATATTAATTGGCAGATTCTTCAGGCTGTTACACTGTTGTCTGATGCGACTTGACACTCGATTGGACAGCGCCCACTGTATGGCCATGATCCCGCTTGCCGAGGCATCAGCAGCACGTGAGCAAACTCCCTTCAGTCTGCGATCTGGACATTGGGCGGAAGACGATCACGCAGAGTGACCTCGACTATATTGCTCACATGCATAAAGGGTTTCTCCAGCGCAAACGCGGCACCGCCGCCGCGAAGTTGCGTTTCTTTGATTTGTCCGGCCTGAACCTCGATGAGTTCGACTTGTCGGAGGCCGACTTGAGCGCGGCGAAACTGGTCGAGTGCCAGTTGCGCCACGCCCGATTCATCAACTCCAATCTTTATGCCGCCGATTTGCGCCGGGCCAATATGGAGTTCGCGGACTTCCGGCGCGCGGATCTGCGCGGCGCCTCCCTGAAGGGCGCCATTCTGAACGACGCCATTTTCATCGAGGCCGACTTGCGCGGCGGCGCCCTGTTCAAACCGGCGGCCGACGGCAGCGTCGCGCGGGTCGGCGGTGACGGTGCCGATTTCGGGCAGGCCTCGGCGGTGCGCGCCGATCTCAGCCGGGCCAAGATGAGCAGCGCCACCGTCTTGCAAACCGACCTGACCAATGCCATTTTGCGCGGCGTCCGCTTCACCAAGGCCGACCTTCAGCTCTGCAACCTGACCGGGGCCGATCTGGCCGGCGCCGATCTCAGCGACGCCAACCTCACCGGCGCCGACCTCCAGGGCGCCGTGCTGACCAACACCTGCCTGACCCACTGCATCCTGCGCGACGCCAACCTCAGCGGCGTCATCCTCGACCAGACCGACTTGTCCCAGGCCGACCTGACCGGCGCCGTGATGGCCCACCGCGTCGATGACATCCGGGAGGTGCTGAGCGCCCATCAAACGTGGCTGGCCACCAGCGGTGGCGACGGCACCCGCGCCGACCTTTCGCTGCACGATCTGACCGCGATCACCCTGGCGGGGGTCAATTTGTCGGCCGCCAATCTGCGTGGGGCCGTGCTGCGCGGCGTCAACATGGCCTATGGCCACCTGGCCATGGCCGACCTGTCGCTTGCCGATCTGCGCGGCATCGACCTGACCGGCGCCGATCTGCGCGGCACCAACTTCTCCCGCGCGACCCTGAACGAGGCGCAATTGGCCGGGGCGCGCCTCAAGGCGGTCAAGCTCACCGGCCCGGGCGCCGCCCAGAGCCCGACCAATTTTTCCAACGCCCGCCTGATCAAGGCCAATCTGACCGGTGCCGACCTCCGCAACGCCAATATGAGACGCTGCAACCTCAGCCACGCCACGCTGGCCAACGCCGATCTCAGACAGGCCGACCTGCGCGAGGCCAATCTGGACGGCGCCAACCTGGAAGGCGCCAACCTCGAGGGCGTCCTCCGTGATGGCGCCTCTCCCGGCGGCGCTCATCCTGAGCGGGCGACACCGGAATCGGCACACCACCCGTCGCCGGCCTGAGGCTCCGCCACCATTCATCGGAAACCAAGCAATGGAAGGGCTTGATGAAAACGGCGACCAGACATCCCCCGGCGATGCCGCCCCGAGGCGTGAAAAATTCTGGCGCGATATCTCGGAATTGTTCATCGACGCGTTGTGGGAGATCGATCAGGACGGCTCCCTGCGCATCGACGCCTTGAACGAGCTGCATTTCGATTTGTCGCTGATCGCCGGCAAGGCCCTGAGCTATCTGATCGTTCAGGAGCCCGATTGTACCGAACACGCGAAGCGGCACCGGGAGAATACCGAGAACATTCGTCACGCCGTGCAGGGCCGCTGGTCGTTCCGCAACCTTGAATTTCAGGTTGCGGGCTGGGCCGGAGAGACCAGAACCTTGCTGGTGAGCGGCATGCCGGCCTTCGACGAAGATGGCACCTATACCGGCTATTCCGGGGCGATCGCCGATATTACCGAGCGCAAACTGGCGGAAGAGACCGCCCGCCAGAACAAGATCATGGCGGAAACCGGCCGCCAGCTTCAGGCGGTGATTGCCGCGGCCCCGATTTGTATTCTGCTGTGCCGGGACGAACCGCCGCGCATCGTCCTCAACAACTCCGCGGCCTGCGATCTGTTCGAGGCATCCGATGCCATCCTGCGCGACACCAGCCTGTTCGGGTTGCTGTGCGACGAGCGCGACCGGCGCCATGTCGCCGACAGGCTGGCCGCCGATGGCGCCCTCGACCAGTTCGACGCCCTGTGCCGTCTGCCCTCGGGCGCGACGCGCTGGGGCTCGTTTTCGATCCGGCGCATCGAATCCGTCGGCGGTGTCGCCTTCCTGGTCGGCATCGTCGATATCACCCGGCGCAAACAGAGCGAGGCCGAACTGATCCGGGCCAAGGAGGCGGCCGAGGAGGCCAACCGGACAAAATCGGCCTTCCTCGCCATGATGAGTCATGAAATCCGCACGCCGATGACCGGTATTATCGGAATGGCCGACTTCATGTCCAAGTCCCGGATCGATGATGATCAGCGCACCTATGTCGATGTCATCCGGTCATCGGCGCGCACCCTGCTGACCGTCCTCAACGACCTGCTCGACTACTCCAAGATCGAGGCCAATCGCCTGTCCCTTGACATCATCGCCTTCGATGCCGTGTCGCTGATGGCCGAGACCGCGCGTTTGTTTTGGCCCAAGGCCGAGGAAAACGCCTGCGCGCTCACCGTCGACGCTGGCGGTCTCGAGTCCCTGCTGGTCAAAGGCGATCCCACCCGTCTTAAACAGGTTCTGGGCAACCTGATCGGCAATGCCGTCAAATTCACCCGCAAGGGTCAGGTCGTCGTCCGCTTGCGCTGTGACGCCGGCGCGCGGATTCGGCTCCGCTTCGATGTCGAAGACAGCGGCATCGGCATTGCCGAGGCCGAGCTGGGCAACCTGTTCCTGCCCTTCTCCCAGGCCGGCAAGGGCACGACCCGTAAATATGGCGGCACCGGCCTGGGGCTGTCGATCAGCAAGAAGCTGGTCGAAATGATGGGGGGCGACATCACCGCCACCAGCCGGCTGGGACGCGGCTCCGTGTTCAGCTTTACCTGTCTGGTCGAACCGGCCACCCGCGGCGATCTGGTCATCGCCCTGTCCGAGACGGTGGCGGTTCCCCCCATGGCCATTCTGCTGGCCGAGGACAATCAGGTCAACCGGATGGTCGTCAAGCTCGGGCTCGAGATGCGCGGCCACCGGATCACGATGGTCGAAAATGGCGCCCAGGCGCTGAAAGCCGCCGCCAGCCAGCCTTTCGACCTGATCCTGATGGACATGCAAATGCCGGAGATGGACGGCACCGAGGCGACACGGCGCATCCGGGCGCTGCCGGGGCCGGTCGCCGGCGTGCCGATCGTCGCCCTGACCGCCGACGCCATTGCCGAACACCGGGCCGCTTACATGGCGGCCGGGCTGACCGACTTCCTGACCAAACCGATCGAGTGGGGCCAGCTGGATGGCCTGCTCGCCCGGATTCAGCTGGCCCGCCCCGGTGCGGCCACGCCGCCGCCGCCTCTTCACCCCCCGGAACCGCCTGAACGCGACGCCCCCGGCCGCCTCGACCTGCCGGGGATCGACACCGCCGACGGCTTGGCCCGCATGTCCGGCAACGTCGCCGCGTACTACCGGTTGCTCGTCACCGTTTCCGAAGACCAGCGCGGCGCCATCGCGGAGATTGCCCGGGCCGTGCAGCACGGCGACATCCCCCTGGCCGGGCGTCTCGCCCATACGCTGAAGGGCGTGGCCGGCACCATCGGCGCCACCGCGCTGCTCCGGACGGTGCGCGACCTGGAGGCCGGGCTGGGCCACGGCGACTCCCGCGTGCTCGACGAGCTGATGACCACCGCCGAGAGCGAACTCCAACGGGTGATCACCGCGATCGACGCCTGCGGGCACTCGCAGCCCCGGCCATGCGCGGTCGCGGTGCCGCCGGCCGACCTGCTTGCCCGCCTGGAACGGCTGCGCACCATGCTGGAGCAGTATGATTGCGAGGCGGAAGACCTGCTGTCGGAGATTCGGCGCGATATCACCGACCCTGAACTCACCGCCGCCCTGAACGGCCTGTCGGAACGGGTCGGGCACTTTGATTTCGCTGGTGCGGTCACGAAAATCGATCCCCTGATCCAGGGGCTGTCATGATCTTTCCCGGGAAGAACCGATGACGAGCGAGCCAAGCTGCAAAAAGACCATCCTGGCTGTGGACGACGCCCGGCAGAACCTTGCCATCATCAAGTCGCTGCTGGTCCCGGATTACACGGTCAAGGCCGCGACCAGCGGCGCGCTGGCGCTCCAGATCGCCCAGTCCCAACCGCCCGACCTCATCCTGCTCGACATCACGATGCCGGATATGGATGGCTATGAAATCTGCCGCCGCCTCAAAGACGCCCCGACCACCCGCGACATTCCGGTGATCTTCGTCACCGCCCGCGACCAGAGCGACGACGAGGCGCACGGCCTGGCCCTCGGCGCTGTCGACTATATCACCAAGCCGATCAAGCCGGCGATTCTGCGCGCCCGCATCCACACCCACATCGCCCTGGCCGAGGCCAGCCGCCAGCTGGCAATCCAGAACAAGGCGCTGATCGAGGCGGCCCGTCTGCGCGACGATGTCGAACACATCACCCGCCACGACCTGAAGTCCCCCCTGAACGCCATCATCGGCCTGCCGCAAATCCTGTTGATGCAATGCGATTTCACCGAGCAGCAGCGCGGCTTCCTCTCCGTGATCATGGAGTCCGGATACCGGATGCTCGACATGATCAACCGGTCGCTCGACATCTACAAGATGGAGATCGGGACCTACGAGTTCCGGCCGGAACGCATCAACGTCTATGCCGTGATGCGCGGGGCGCTGGCCGAACTGGCGACCGCGATCACGGCGAAGCGACTGCGGGTCGACATCCGGATCGACGATCCCGACGCCGACGCCCGGCAATGGGTCGAGGCCATGGCCGAACCGCTGCTGTGCCATTCGATGCTCTCGAACCTGTGCCGGAATGCCATCGAGGCCTCGCCGCCCGGCGACGTGATCACCATCGGCTTCACTTGCCGGCCCGAGGTCGTGATCGCGATCGAGAATGGCGGCGCGGTGCCCGAGACGATCCGCGAGCGCTTCTTCGAGAAATGCGTGACCGCCGGCAAGAAGGGCGGCACCGGCCTCGGCACCTATTCGGCGATGCTGATCGCCCGAACCCAGAACGGCGCGATCACCCTTGACACCACCATCCCGGGCCGGACCCGCCTCCGGGTTACCCTGCCCGCGGGCCATGCCGAGGCAGATGCCTGCTAGCCGCGAGGCCGTGCCACCGCCGCCAAACTCGGGACTGCAGGGACTCCCGATTCATGTATAGTGGCCTTCGCGGTGTCGCGGTCCCTCCGGCCCCCACTGTGCAAACCCGGCCAGACTTGGCAACCGACGACCCAAGAGACGATGATGAGCGGTGACGACTTCCTGATTGACGATGTTGAGGTCAGCAGCGCCAGCGATCCGTCCGGACAGCCGCCCTGGCGAGTTCTCGTGGTCGATGACAGCCCCGACATGATCGCGGTCACCCGCGCGGTCCTGGATGGCTGCCGCTATGCCGACCGGGACATCCAGATGCTGACCGCGCGCTCCGCCGCCGAGGCGCGGCATCTGCTGGAGCGCCACCCCGACACCGCCGCCGCGCTGATCGACGTGGTGATGGAAACCGATGATGCCGGCTTGCGCCTCGTCACCACGATTCGCGACGAATTGCAGATGCGGGCGATGCGGATCATTCTGCGCACCGGCCAGCCCGGTCGCGCCCCCGAACGCGATGTTTTCTGCAACTACGACATCAACGACTATCGCCTCAAGAACGAACTCACCGCCCACTCGCTCTATACCTCGGTGATCGCGGCCTTGCGGGGCTATGCCGAGATCACGGCGCGCATTCACGCCGAACAGGAAGTGCTGCTGGCGGCGCGCAGCAAATCCCAGTTCCTGGCCAGTATCTCCCATGAGCTTCGCACGCCCCTGAATGCCATCATCGGATTTGCCGATATTATCAAGTCTCAGGGTCAGGCCTCCGACTTCTCCCAGCGGACCCTTGAGTATGTCGTGGAAATTCTGGACAACGGCAGACTGCTGCTGGCGGTGGTGAACGAGTTGATCGACATGGCCAGCATCGACGCCGGCCACTATCACTTGAGAGAGCAGGTGCTCGCCGTCGTCGATTTCCTGGAGGCCTCCAAGGCCGCCGCACTGGACCGGGCCAACGCCGCCGGGGTCACGCTCACGGTTCACGCCTCCGAGCAGGTGCCGTTGTTGCTGGCCGATAAAACCGCGCTGTTGCAGGTCCTCGATAATTTGCTGTCCAACGCCATCAAATTTTCGTCCCGGGGCGGGACGGTCGAGCTGTCGGTGGTACGGTCGGCCGACGGCCGACCGACGATCACGGTCAGCGATCACGGCATCGGCATTCCGGCCAACCGCCTCCACGGCCTGTTCCGCCCCTTCACCCAGCTCGACGCCGACATCACCCGCTCCTTCGCCGGCATTGGCCTTGGTCTGGCCATCGTCAAGGGGTTGGTCGCTCTGCATGGCGGCACGGTCGACGTCGCCAGCGTCGAGGGCGAAGGCACGACCATGACGATTCTCCTGCCCCAAGAGCGCCTGATCGAAGGCGCGGTGCCGCCGAGGCGCTCCAATGCTCCCTGCAGCCCGTTCCCTCACCACGAGCATTCGCAAATCATGAATGAAGCGAAACGGCACTTATCGTCCCTGGCATCACCACGATAGGCCCTGGAGCCATGTCCACGCCCGATCATACTTGGCCGGAACTCGATAGTGACGCCTCGATTCGCAGCGACAAGTTCTGGCGTGATCTGTCGGAACTGTTCATCGATGCCCTGTGGTCCATTGACCGCGAAGGCCATATTCGTCTTGATCCGATGAAATCCCTGCATGTCGATATGTCGCGGATGACCGGACGCCCGCTGATCGAGTGCATCATCCAGGAGCCGGTCGGGCTCGCCAATGCCGACAAGATCATCCGGGCGATCAAGAACAACTGGACCTTTCGCGATCTCGAATTCCAGGTGCCGGGACGGGCGGACGATGTTCGTATCCTGTTGATCAGCGGCATGCCGACCGTTGACGATGATGGCAAATACAACGGCTTTTCCGGCGCGATCGCCGATGTCACCGAGCGCCGGCGCGCCGAAGAAGACGCGCGGCAGAACAAGGCGATGGCCGAAGCCAGCCGGCAGACCTTGCTGGTCATCGAAGCCGCGCCGATCTGCCTTTTACTGTGCCAGGGCGACTCTCCGCGCATCGTGTTCAACAATTCCGCGGCGTGTGTTTTGTTCAGCGCTTCCGATGAAGCGCTGGATGGGCTGTCTCTGTTTGATCTGATCGCCGCCGAGGAGGACCGGAACCACGTCAAGGCGCGCCTGGCCGCCGACGGCTATCTGGATCAGTTCGACGCCGCCTGCCGGGTGATGTCCGGGCCGACGCGCTGGGGCTCGTTTTCCATCCGCCGGATCGATGCCGTCGATGGCCCGGCCCTGCTGGTCGGCATCGTCGACATCACCCTGCGCAAGGCCCACGAGATCGATCTGCGCCATGCCAAGGATACCGCGGAACAAACCCTGGTCGAGTTGCGGCGCACCCAGCAAAGCCTGATCCAGGCCGAGAAAATGGCCGCGACCAGTCTGCTGGTCGCCGGCGTCGCCCATGAAATCAATACGCCGGTCGGTGTCGTGCTCACCGCCAGCACCTTGCTCTCGGGCAAGACCAGGGAGGTCAGACAGCTGCTTGACGACAAGCAGCTGCAACGCAAGCATCTCGATGGTTATCTTGAGACAATTGGCGAAATGCTTCACTGCATCGAAGCAAACATTAGCCGCACCGGCCAGCTGGTGCAAAGCTTCAAGCAGGTCGCCGTCGACCAGACCTGCCAGGAGCGCCGGACTTTCGATCTCGCCGGCTATATTCACGAAGTCCTGGTCAGCCTTGGCCCGCGTTTGCGCCAGACCGGGCATATCGTCAGGGTCGAGGGCCTCTCCAGCCTGAAGGTCGACAGCTTTCCCGGCGCCATCGCGCAAATTCTGACCAATCTGGTCCTCAATGCCACCCAGCACGCCTTCGACGATGGCCAGAGCGGACGGATCACCCTGACCCTGGGGCTGGACGGCGACACCGTGCGCCTGAGCTGCGCCGACGATGGCAAGGGCGTGCCGCCCGAGAATCTCGGCCGCATTTTCGACGCCTTCTTCACCACCCGGCGCGGCGATGGCGGCACCGGGCTGGGCTTGCACATCGTTTACGCCCAGGTCACGGCCACCCTTGGCGGCGACATCGCCGTGCACAGCGAACCCGGACACGGCACGGCGTTCGAGCTGGCGTTTCCCAGGATCACCCCCGAAAACCGCGAGTGAGACGGCACGGCCTCACAGCTTTTCCCGCAGGGTCACGAACTCCTCCGCCGCCGAGGGATGCAGGCCGATGGTGCGGTCGAAATCGCGCTTGGTGGCGCCGCAATTGAGGGCGATGGCCAGACCCTGGACGATTTCCGGGCCATCATTGCCGAGCATGTGGCAGCCGAGCACGCGCTCGGTGGCGCGGTCGACCAGCAGCTTGATCAGCACCCGTTCCTCGCGGCCGCTCAGAGTGTGCTTCATCGGGCGGAAACCGGTGCGGTAAATATCGACCTCGAAGCCCTGCGCGCGCGCCTGCTGCTCGGTCAGGCCAACCGTGCCGATGGCCGGGTTGGTGAAAACCGCGGTCGGGATATTGGCGTAATTCACCTGGGTCGGAGTGTTGTTGTAGAGGGTTTCGGCCAGCGCCCGGCCCTCGGAGATCGCCACCGGCGTCAAATTGACCCGGTTGGTGACGTCGCCGACCGCGTAAACGCCGGGCAGGCTGGTGCGCGACCAATCATCGACGCGAATCGCCCCCTGCTCGTCGGTCTGCACCCCCACCGCCTCCAGCCCCAGCCCGGAGCTGTTGGGATGGCGGCCGGTGGCGCACAGCGCCTTGTCGGCCTCGACCGTCCTGCCGTCACGGGCGGTGAGTCGCAGGCCCGAAGCGCACGTCTCCAGGCTGGCCGGGACGAAGCCATTGTGGATCGTGATGCCCCGGCGGGTCAGTTCGGCCTCAAGCGCGATGCGGATGTCGTCATCGAAGCCGTTGAGGATGTGCTGGCCGCGAATCACGATCTCGACCTTGGCACCGAAGCCCCGGCAGATGCTGGCGAATTCCACCGCGATATAGCCGCCGCCGATCACCAGCAGGCGCTTCGGCAACTCGGGCATCTCGAGCAGATCGTCGGAACTCATCGCCAGCTTGATGCCGGGAATCGGCAGCATGGTCGGGCGGCCGCCGGTGGCGATCAGAATGGTCTTGGCGGTATAGCGGCGCCCGCCGGCCTCGACGGTCTGGCCATCGACCAGCCGGGCGCGCTGTTCGATCAGGGTCACCCCGGCCGTGCCGAGCATGGTCTTGTAGAGGCCGTTGAGCCGGTCGATCTCGGCGTTCTTGCGCGCCAGCAGGGCCGGCCAGTCGAACCCCGGCGCCGCGTCGGCGGCCCAGCCGAAGCCACGGGAATCCTCGAAGGCGTCGCGGAACTGGGCACCGTACATCAGCAGCTTCTTCGGCACGCAGCCGCGAATCACGCAGGTGCCGCCGACCCGGCTGTTCTCGAAGATCGCCACCCGCGCGCCGTAGCTCGCCGCCCTGCGGCTGCCGGCGACGCCGCCCGAACCGGCTCCGATGGTGATCAGGTCGAAATCGGTGTCGGTGGCCATGGGTCAAGGTCTCCTCGGTCAGGGGGCGTCGTGCAACGCCGCCAACTCTCGGTCGTCGAAGCGATACTCGGTATTGCAGAATTCGCAGGTCACCCTGGCCACGCCGTCGTCCTCGAGCAGCTGCCCCGTCTCGGCCGGCCCCAAGGATCGTAGCGTCGCAATCACCTTGTCACGCGAACAGCGACATCCTGGGACAAGGCCATTCTCCCTGAACACCCGGACGCCATCCTCATGAAACAGCCGCCAGAGCAAATCCTGGTCCGGCAAGGCGGGATCAAGCAGCTCGGGAACGCCCAGGGTGGCCATCAGCACCATGGTCCGGCGCCAATCATCCTCTTCGCCGGTGCCGGGCGGCGCCTGATTGGTGGGAAGCCGTTGCATAAGCAACGCCGTTCCACGCCACATACCGTCCTGCTTGTCGATGGCGACGCTCAGGGCGGTGGCAAGCTGTTCCGATTGCAGGAAATAGTGCTGAACGCACTCGGCCAGCGTCCGCCCGCGCAGCTCGACGATCCCCTGATAGCGCTCGGTGTCCGGCCCCTGATCGACGGTGAAGGCCAGCCAGCCCTTGCCGGCCAGCGACATTTGCAGCATGTGGGGATCGGCCGACATCTTCGCAACGGCGTCGCGATCGAAACGGGCCGTCCCACGAATAACGCGCGGAGTGGCGGCGAGCGAGCCCAGGACATCGACCACGACCAGCCCGACCGGACCGTCACCCTTGATCTGGAGCGTGAACACGCCCTCATATTTGAGATTGGAGGCCAGCGCCGCCGCCAGCAGCACCGTCTCGCCGAGCAGGCGCGCCACCGGCGGCGGATACTCGTGACGGCCGAGCACATGATCGAGCAGCGGTCCGAGCCGGACCAGCCGGCCACGCAGGCTGGTGCGCTCGGTCTGGAACGGCAATATCCGGTCGGTCGACGGTGTGTCAGTCAATCAGGCACCACGTCAGAATGGCCTTTTGAATGTGCAGGCGGTTTTCCGCCTCGTCCCAGACCACCGAACGGGCGCCGTCGATCACCGCGTCGGTAACCTCTTCGCCCCGGTGGGCGGGCAGGCAGTGCATGAACACGGCGTCCGGCCGGGCGCCGGCCATCAGGCGTTCATCGACCCGGTAGGGCGTCAGCAGGTTGATGCGCTCGCTGCGGTCGAGATGATTCATCGAGACCCAGGTGTCGGTGACCACGCAATCGGCACCGGCGACGGCGGCCTGGGGACTGTCGGCGAAGCTGACCGCGCCGCCGCTGGCGTTGGCCCAGTCCAGCAGGGCCTGGGGCGGCTTCAGCGCCTCGGGACAGGCCAGCCGCAGCGTGAAACCGAAGCGCGCGGCGGCGTGAATCCAGCTGTTGGCCACATTGTTGCCGTCGCCGCTCCAGGCCACCACCCGGCCCTTGATCGGGCCGCGGTGCTCCTCGAAGGTCATGACGTCGGCCATGACCTGACAGGGATGCGAGCGGTCGGTCAGACCGTTGATCACCGGCACCGAGCCGTGTTCGGCCAATTCGGTGAGCTTGGAGACGCTGTCGGTGCGAATCATGATCGCGTCGACATAGCGCGACAGCACCCGGGCGGTGTCGGCCACGGTCTCGCCGCGTCCGAGCTGGCTGCCCTGGGACTCCAGCACCACGACATCGCCGCCGAGCTGGCGCATGCCGACCTCGAACGAAACCCGGGTGCGGGTCGAGGGCTTCTCGAAGATCAGCGCCAGCGTCCTGCCGGCCAGCGGCTTGCCGGCGGCCTCGCGGCTCCGCTTCATGGCAAGACCCCGATCGAGAATCAGCCGCAGCGTCGCGCCGTCGAGCTGGTCGAGATCGAGAAAATGGCGAACGGACCCGGTCATAATGCCGCCTCTTCCTGCGCCAGCGCGGCGGCAGTGCGATCCAGGATGGCGATGGCCTCATTGACCTCGGCCGGACCGACGATCAGCGGCGGCAGAAAGCGCACGACATTGTCGCTGGCGACCACCGCCAGCAGACCCTGGCTGCGCAGCGCATCGACCACTTTGGTGTTGGCGGGAATGCACTTCACGCCGCGCATCAGCCCGATGCCGCGCGCCTCCTCCTCGAACACCGCGGGATGCCGCTGGACCAGCGCCGCGAGTTCCCGCCCGAGCAGTTCGCCGGTGGCCTCGACCCGAGCCAGAAAGCCCGGTTCGGTCACCACCTCGAGCACGGCGTTGGCCACGGCCATGGCCAGCGGATTGCCGCCGAAGGTCGAGCCATGACTGCCCGCGCCCATGCCGCGCGCAGCCGCCTCGGTGGCAAGGCAGGCGCCGACCGGAAAACCGCCGCCCAGCCCCTTGGCCAAGCACATCACGTCGGGGGTGATGCCCGACCATTCATAGGCGAACAGCTTGCCGGTGCGACCGATGCCGCTCTGAACCTCGTCGAAATAAAGCAGCAGGCCGAACTCATCGCACATCGCCCGCAGGCCGCGCAGATAGTCGGCGGTGGCGGTGCGGATGCCGCCCTCGCCCTGCACCGGCTCGACGCAGATCGCGGCGGTTTCGGCGGTGATGGCGGCGCGCATCTCGTTGAGATTGCCGAACGACACCTGATCGAAGCCATCGAGCAGCGGCCCGAAGCCCTTGACCAGCTTTTCCTGCTTGGCCGCCGAAACCGCCGCCATGGTCCGGCCGTGAAAGCCGCCGGCGCAAGTAATCACGCGATAGCGTTCGGGCTGGTCGCTCTCATGGAAATACTTGCGAATCACCTTGAGCCCGCACTCCCAGGCCTCGGCGCCGGAATTGCAGAAAAAGGCGGTGTCGGCGAAGCTGTTGGCGATCAGGCGCGCCGACAGCGACTCCTGCCCGGCGATGCGAAACAGGTTCGAGGTGTGCCAGACCTTGCCGGCCTGATCGGTCAGAGCCTTGACCAGACGCGGATGGGCGTGCCCCAGCGAACTCACGGCAACGCCGCCGTGAAAATCCAGGTAGCGGTGACCCGCGGCATCGAAAAGAAAAACCCCCTCACCGCGCTCGAACATGACATCGGCGCGGGTGTAGGTCGGCATCACTGCGGAAATCACGAAACAGCTCCACATCAAGGCCCCGGCAGGGACCGCCGATAAAAGCGCAGCTTATCAAAAAAGAGCCGCCGACTGTCAACCGCTTCGGACGCGCCGGCGGGGATTCTTATTGCCACCGCGACAATTGCGGCGCAGCCCGTAATCCCCCCCCGGGGCGCGGCGCTGCCAAACGCGGCGCTGCCAAATCTTGACTCCCGTGCGTGGCGGGCCGATCATCGGCGGCGGAGGCGGGGGCGCACGATGACCCCTGAACGCGAAGCCGGGCTCGTCGTGAAGAGCGGTATGCCGATCGACTAGGTGCCGCAGCTTCCGGGCCGAGCAGAAGACCCCGGGCGAGCGCGATGCGCGGGGCGGTGGAGGCAGGGCGATGAGCGTGGTGTGGGCGGAGCGGCTGGCCGGACGGCTGGCCGGCATGAAGGCCTCGGAAATTCGTGAACTGCTCAAGGTGATCGAGCGGCCGGAGATCATTTCCTTTGCCGGCGGCATTCCCGACCCCGCGCTGTTTCCCCACGCCGAACTCGCGGCGGCTTATCAGCGGGTGATGGCGAGCAATTCGCTGCGCTCGGTGGCGCTGCAATATTCGGTCAGCGAGGGCTGGCTGCCGCTGCGCGAGTTCATCTGCGAGCAGCAGAACCGGGGCGGACTCGGCGCCACCCCCGACAATGTCGTGGTCACCAGCGGCTCGCAGCAGGGGCTGGAGTTTCTGGGCAAGCTGTTCATCGGCCCCGGCGATCTGGTGGCGGTGACCCGCCCGACCTATCTCGGCGCCCTTCAGGCCTTCGCGCCCTACGAGCCACGCTATCTCTCGGTGCCGGTGGATGAGGAGGGCGTGCTGCCCGACGCTCTGGAAGCGGCGTTCCGCCAGGGGCCGAAATTCTTCTATCTGGTGCCCGATTTCCAGAATCCCAACGGCATCACCACCTCGCTGGCCCGGCGCCGGGCGGTGATCGGCTTGGCCCAGCGCTACGGCGTGCCGGTGATCGAGGACGCCGCTTATACCGAGTTGCGCTACGATGGCGAGCACCTGCCCTCCCTGATCGCTCTCGACGCCGACCTGTCCGGCCCGGGCGAGGGCTTCCGGCCCAGCCATGTCATCTACGCCGGAACCTTCTCGAAAACCGTGGCCCCGGCGCTGCGGGTCGGCTGGCTGACCGGTCCGGCCGAAGTGATTCACAAACTGGTGCTGATGAAACAGGCCGGCGATCTCCATTCCTCGACCATCAACCAGATCGTGCTGACCGACGTGGTGCGGGACATCTGGCCCGAGTTGACCGCCCGCCTCCGCGCCAGCTACCGCTTGCGCCGGGATGCCATGCTGGCCGCGCTCGAGCGCTGGTTTCCGCCCGGCACCCGCTGGACCCACCCGGCCGGCGGCCTGTTCGTCTGGCTGGAATTGCCCGAGAGCGTCGACGGTACCCGCCTGCTCGAGCGGGCGATCTCCGAGGTCAACGTCGCCTTCGTGCCCGGCGCCGCCTTCCATGCCGACCGCAGCGGCGCCAATACCTGCCGGCTCAGCTTCTCGATGGTCGGGCCGGATGTCATCGACGAGGGCATCCGCCGGCTGTCAACGCTTCTGCCCAGGTGAGACATGGCCGATATTCTGGTTGTCGACGACAATTCCGCGGTGCGCATGGCCTACCGCCTGCTGCTGAAAACCGCCGGCCACGCCGTCACCGAGGCGGTGGACGGCGCCGACGCCATCGCCAAGCTGGAAGCCAACCGCTTCGATCTGGTCGTCACCGATCTCTGGATGCCCGGCATCGACGGCTTCGGCGTGATTGCCGAGTCCAAGCGCCGCTACCCCGCAACCCCGGTGCTGGCCCTGACCGGCGGCGCCGTCGGCACCACCGCCAAGGACCCGATCGAGCGCGCCCGCACCGCCGGAGCCGATCATGTCATCGAAAAACCGATGCTCGGCGACGGCCTGCTGGCGCCGATCAACAGCCTGCTGGCCGGAGCCGGGGACTTAACTCGATGAGCGATCCCGCCATAACAACGGAGTCATCTCATTAAGGGCACGGGTCATTAAGGGCACGGGTCATTAAGGGCACGGGTCATTAAGGGCACGGGGAAGCATTCTGGGAGCGAATTGAACAGACCGCCGAACATTACAATGCTAGAAATATTGCAATACTAGCAACAAGGAGGTCAGGCCATGAGCACGATGGTTGCAGAGGTGTATGATGCCCTTCGAGACGCAGGAGCCAGCGAGGAGAAGGCTCGCAAGGCTGCTGAGGTAATGGCGAGTTTCGACACGCAGCATCAGGACATTCGTCATGAGTTTGCCGTCCTGCGTGGAGAGTTCAGTACGGTGAAATGGATGCTGGCCACCAATATGACGATGACGCTGCTCGTTCTTGGCAAACTGTTTCTGGTGCATTGAGTCATGGTCGACCGCTCGGGCTGTGTGTTCGACAGCGTGATCGTGTCCGGCGGCGACGGGAAGAATTCCGCCGATTGGGCGGATACCTTTCTCAGGGACATTCATCAGGGCTTTCAGGCGCTCGGCCTGGAGTCGGTGCATCTCCGTCAGAATGAAACCACCCGGCATCTGCTGGCGCAGATCGGCCGGGACTGGTTCGCCCGGGGCAAGACCTTCTTTCTCTTCGATCTCAATGCCAAGATACCGGTGCTGACCCGGCCGGGCACCGGCCCGCTGCCGCGCTTCTCGCTGATCGTCGATCATCCCTGGAGCCAAGCCCACCTCACCGGCTTTCATGAGCGCAACCTGCTGGGCGTCGTCGATCGCGGCTATGTCGGCGTTCCGGGCTACGGCCGGGTGCGGCGGGTGTTCCTGCCCCATGGCGGGCCGCCGGCGCCCGATGAGCCGATAACCGGCGACCGCCCGATCGATGTCGTGTTCTCGGGCAACATCATCATGGACACCGCCCTGCCGCCCGCCGAGTACGCCGAAGGCGACGCGGTGGTCAAAACCATCGTGACCGACGCGGTGGAGCGCATTGTCGAGGGCGGCGCGGAACCGGGGGCCGGGCTGTGCCAAGCGCTGGAGAAAAGCGGCTTCGCCATCGCCGCGCTCGATGCCAAGACCGCCGAGACCTTGGTCAACATCGTCTCCGGCTACAGCCAGTCGGTGTTCCGGGAGCGGGTGCTGAACGGCTTGCGCGGCCTGCGCGTCTGCCTGGTCGGGCATGTCTGCGAGCGGCTGGGCCGCCAGTTGCCCGAGACCTTTTTTCAGGAAACCTACCGGACCTTCACCGATGTCCGCGCCCTGTTCCGGCAATCGAAGATCGCCCTCAATATCGCTCACAAGTTCCCCGACGGCGCGCATGAAAGAATCTGGTACGGCATGGCCAATGGCTGCGCCGTGCTGACCAACACCACGCCGTATCTCCGGGAGTCCTTTGTCGAGGACGAGAGCATGCTGTTTTATCAGCGCTGCGACCTCGACACCCGCAAGATTGCCGAGTTCGTCAAGTCCGGCAAGACCGGCGCCATTGCCCAGGCCGCCCTGCCGATCTACCGTGCGCAGCACACTTGGACCCACCGGGCCCAAACCGTCGTCGGGACCATGAACGCCGTCTGGCCCGATGCCCGCGCCGCCTTGCAGACACTCTTTCAAGTCTGACACGCCCCCGGCTGCTGGCAAGACGGCTTGACGCTCTTGTTCTCCGGCCGGTAAAACAGTTGCGCGTGGTGATTTGCGCGGCCGACTTGCGGACCACGCCGTGAAAATAGTCCGCTAAAGAGGCCCGGATGCTGGTCATCCGGCGGAAAGGGTGACCGTCCCCATGTTCTCCAAGATCGACGACAAACACGCGCGCCGCCGGACCCGGCCGTTGCGCCCGCAATCCCAACTGGTCCATGGCGCCAGCCTGCGCTCGGGGTTCGACGAAACCAGCGAGGCGATTTTCCAGACCTCGGGCTACGTCTACAACCGTGCCGAGGATGCCGAGAGCGCCTTCGCCACCGATGGCCAGCGCTACGTCTATTCCCGTTTCCGCAACCCCACCGTGGCCATGTTCGAGCAACGGATGGCGCTGTATGAGGGCTCGGAAAACGCCTTCGCCACCGCCAGCGGCATGGCGGCGGTGTTCGCGGCGGTGATCTCCGGGCTCAAGGCCGGCGACCGGTTGGTGGCGCCGCGGGCGCTGTTCGGCTCCTGCCTCTACATCTGCAAGGATCTGGCGCCGAAATATGGCATCGAGGCGGTGATCATCGACGGCTGCGATCTGGAACAATGGAAGCAGGCGCTCTCGAAGCCGACCCAACTGGTGTTTCTCGAAACCCCCTCCAACCCGACCCTGGAGGTGATCGACCTGCGGACGGTGTGCGATCTCGCCCACAAGGCCGGGGCGCTGGTGGTGGTCGACAACGTCTTCGCGACTCCGGTGCTGCAAAAGCCGCTGCAACTGGGCGCCGACGTCGTGGTCTATTCGGCGACCAAGCATATCGACGGTCAGGGCCGCTGCCTGGGCGGCGTCATCCTGTGTTCGAACGCCTTTGCCGAGGTGGTCCACCCGTTCCTGCGCCACACCGGGCCGACGCTCAGCCCATTCAATGCCTGGGTGCTGCTCAAGGGACTGGAAACCCTGGAGCTACGGGTTCATGCCCAATCCGCCAACGCCGGCAAGGTCGCGCGCTTCCTCGCCGGCCACAGCCGGATCAGGCGCACGGTTTATCCCGGCCTGGAGAGCCACCCCCAGCACGCCCTGGCCAAGGCCCAGATGTCCGGCTTCGGCACCCTGATCGCCTTCGACGTCGATGGCGGCAAGACCGAGGCGTTCAAGCTCATGAACGCGCTGGAGCTGATTCTGATCTCCAACAATCTGGGCGACTCCAAGAGCCTGATCACCCATCCCGCCACCAGCACCCATCAGCGCCTGACCGACGAGGAGCGGGCGCGGGTGGGCATTTTCCCCGGCACCATCCGGCTGTCGGTCGGGCTCGAGGATGCCGATGATCTGGTCGAGGACTTGGAGCAGGCCCTGGCCGGGTTGTGATACAAGCGGGGGGCGACCACCACCCGCCCCCCGCCATGCCCCTGCTGCCGCCCCAGCCCTGGATGACCGCGCCCGAGAGCCGTCTCGTCATGACCGCTCTCGGCGCGGCGCGCTTCGTCGGCGGCTGTGTCCGCGACGCCCTGCTCGGGTTGCCGGTCTCCGACATCGACATCGCCAGCCCTCATCCGCCGGACGAAGTGACCCGCCGACTCGAGGCCGTGCGCGTCCGGGTGATCCCCACCGGTATCAAGCATGGCACCGTCACCGCCGTGACCGCTGGCCGGCATTTTGAAATCACCACCCTGCGCCGCGACTTGGCCTGCGACGGCCGCCACGCCGAGATCGCCTTCACCGATGATTGGCGCGAGGATGCGGCGCGGCGCGATTTCACCATCAACGCCCTCTCCTGCACCCTCGAGGGCGAGGTGTTCGACCCATTCGACGGTATCGGCGATCTTGCCGCCCGGCGGGTGCGCTTCATCGGCCGGGCCGAAGACCGGTTGCGCGAAGACCTGTTGCGACTGCTGCGCCATTTCAGATTTTACGCCAGATATGGCGGTGAGAGTCCCGACCCGGAAGCGCTCGCCGCCTGTCAGGCACTGGCGCCACTGTTGAACGGCTTATCGGGAGAACGGGTGCGGGCTGAACTGTTTCGCCTGCTCACCGGACCACGCCCGGCCGAAGTTTGGGCCCTCATGGTAACGGCGGGACTTCCGCCCCATCTGCTGCCCGCCGCCACCCGGGTTGCCCGGCTCGACACTCTGCTCTCCCTGGAGCGGCACCTGAGTCTGGAGGGGCCGGAGCGCGCCGTGGTTCGTCTGGCAGCACTGCTGGACACCGATGGCGCCGGGGTATTGGCGGCGGCGAAACGGCTGCGGCTGTCGGTGGCCGAGCGCGCGCGGCTGGTCGCCCTGGTCGCCCCGACGGTCGCGGTCGATCCCCGCGACTCGCCAGCGGCGCTACGCCGGGCCGCGGCGGCCCTGGGCGATGGCGCGCGCTTCCTGGATTTGGCGCTGCTGGGCGCGGCGACGACGGGCAGCGAAGCCGGATGGCTCGATCGGATCACGACGGTCCTGGACGGTTGGCGCAGCGCGCCGTTTCCGGTCAGCGGCGCCGATGCGCTGGCGCTGGGCGTGGCGCCGGGACCGGACCTCGGACGCCTGCTCGCCGACGTGCGCGACTGGTGGGCCGAACAAAATTTTAGCCCCGATCGCGCCGCGTGCACTGCCGAACTGGGGCGACTCGTGGCGCGGCGAGGCAAAGCCCGCCGAAGCCCGGCCTAAACTACCGCGTTGCAAAACAAAGATTTTTGGTGACGAAAGCCCTTGGGGTGGGTAAAGTTGCTTACAGTAAAGGCGCGCGGGACAAGCCCGGATAAAAGGGCGGCCGTAGAGCCAAGAAAAGCGGCCTGGGTTTCGGGAGGAAGCGCCAGGACGGTGTCGGGGGTTCCGTCAGCGGCTGTAGCCGCTGAAACCGTTGCGACAGGCAACCTGCCAAGGTGGATCGATGGCTTCGAGCCAGGCGAACACCGGGCAGTCGGGCTGATGGGCACCGGGCAGGTAGCCGATGCTCATCAGAAATTCCCCAACCACCTCGCCACCCATGAAGACCAGATTGGCGCGGAACAGGCTCAGCCAATCGGCCTTGGCGCGAGGGTGGTGCGCGGCGATCCAGGCCGCGAACGAGCCGGCCTCATCTTGAAGGCGCAGCAGGCGGCGGGCATTTTCGATCACCGCGTCGACCTTGCGCCGGTTGCGGATGATGCCGGCATCGGCGAGCAGGCGGGCGCGCTCGGCCTCGCCATAGGCCGCGACCCGCGCGATCTCGAAATCATCGAAGGCGGCACGGAAGGCGGCGCGCTTTTTCAGCACGGTCAGCCACGACAGCCCGGCCTGATTGATCTCCAGGGCCAGACGCTCGAACAGCGCCCGGTCGCAGCTCACGGGAAAGCCGTATTCCTGGTCGTGATAGGGTTCGTGCCAGGGGTGCCCCGGCGCGTCCCGGCAATAGACGATCGCAGCCATGGCGAAACTATAGCAAAGCAACCAGGAACAGGGCCAGCCTGTCGAGCGCTTCCGCCTCGCCGGCAGCCAGCGTGCCGCCCCGGCCGGTGATGGCGCGGGCCAGCGCCGACACTTCGCGGTGCCCGGCGTTGGCGGGGTCGTAGCTGGGAAGGCGCAGGGTCTCGACCACGCCAGTCCCCAGACCGAGAGCGGCGGCGTATGATGTAATCGCTTCCGAAATGATTGGAGCGTTGAGCAGGCCGGTGAGGTAGGCGGCCTCGTCCTCATTCGATACGGGAACGAAATAAAGTTTGTGATCGGGCACCGCCACCGTGGCCCCCAGCAGCGGATCCTCCACCGGCCCGAGATAGGCGGCGGCGAAGCGGCTGGAGATTTCCCGCCACAGCACCTTCCAGGGCGCGAAGCTGTAGGGGCCGGTGCTCCAACTCGACCAATAGGGTTGCCTGGCCTGATAGCGCCGGAAGCTGGCCCGGCGCCGCAACTCCGCCTCGAACGGCTGGAACCACGCGAAGGTGCGCGGGCAGGTCGCGGGCAGGTCCGGGTCGCCATGCATGCCGCGCTGGGGGATGATCACCCGCAAGTCCGGGTCGGGCGCGATGTGAAAGGGCGTGAGCCCCCGGCCACGCAGCAGCGGAAACAGGTGGGTGGGTTCGATCTCGGCCTCAAGGCGCGGCAGCTCCGGAGAGCGGCCAAGCTCGGGATGATTACGAATGCGAACCAACCCATCCCCGGCATTCGTTGCGCTTACGAAATAAATTCCGTTGCGATCGGTGGTCACGCCCTTGCGGGCACGGTAGGCGGCCGGGGCGCCGGCATCGAACAGGCGCCGCCAAAGCGCGTGATGCCCGGCGCTGCCCTTGAGCCAGGGGCCATCGGCGGTCCCCGGCACCGGCGCCGCCAGCACCTCGCGCGCCGCCCCGTCCCGCCCCAGCACCCGGTAGGGCACCGGCCATTGGGTGCCACCGCTCCCGGCTTCCAGCAGCAGCAGCACCGGGTGGACCGACACCCCGTCGAACGGCGCGACAGCCTTGAAATCATCCACCGCCAGCACCCGGCAGGGTCCGGCCGGACCGGGGGGGGCAAAGCGGCGGAAGCCCTGACCCGAGGCGCTCGCGAACAGCGAACCGGTCAGGTAGAAAGCCAGCCGCCCCCCCGGCCGCAACCAGCGCTCGAGAGCGCACAAGGTGACCAGCGCCGCAACGTCGATTTCTATTCCGCCAACGTAATGATGATCGGCGCTCAGGCCGAAGCGCTGACACAGCGGCTTCAGCGCCGCCGCCTGACCCGGCGGCAGGCGGCTGGCCTTGACCCAGGGCGGATTGCCGGCGATGAAGCCGACCCGGGGAATCGTTACGATATCAGAATAATCGAAAACACTGCCCAGACGGACCGGCATCGCCACCGGCCGGGCCGGGTCGAGCGCCGCCGCCATGGTCACGGCCAGCGCCGCCTTGGCGGTCAGCACCGCCAGCGGATTGATGTCGAGGCCGTGGAGTCCGCTCAGCGCCCGCTCCGCCCCGACCCCGGCGGCCATGCCCCGCCTCAGGGCTTCGACCAGGAACACCCCCGAGCCGCAGGTCGGATCCAGCAGCTCCTGCCCGGGCTGCCAGCCCAAGCGATCAAGAGCGTGGGCGGCAAGGCCGGGCGGCGTGTAGACCTCGCCAAGCGACCGGCGCAGCGACGGCGGCACCAAACGCTGGTATAGCCCGGACCGGGCCGGCGCGGCGGCAAGGGCGGAAATCAACGCCTCCACCTCGGCGGCCAGTGGCGGGGCGGCGGCGGCCAGACAGTCGAACGGGGTGACGCCGGGAAAGTCGGCCAGTCCGGCCCCGGTGAAACCATCGTCCCGATGCAGCCAGCCCAGCCGCGACGACTCGGCCAGCCGGTGCCTGAGCGCGGGCAGCGCCGCCGCCACCTCGACCCGCGCCGCCAGCGCGATCAGGGCATGGAGGGCGAAAAGCCGCTCCGGGTTCGCAACACCATGACCGCACAGCGCCCGCCAGCCGGCGAACCCTGGCGGTTCGTCCGCCCGCACCGACGTTTCGAGAGCGGCCAGGGCGGCCTCGAAGCCGCTCACAACGGTCCGGCCAATATCCGCTTGGCCGGAAAGCGCAAAATCACCGTGGTCCCGACTCCGACCGTGCTGGTCAGCCTGACCTCGCCATCATGAAGGCGCATCAGCGAACTCGCGATCGGCAGGCCAAGACCGACCCCGCGGTTGCGCCTCGTGATCATGGTATTGCCGGGCTGGAACGGCTCGAAAAGCTCGCCCAGGCGCTCGGCCGGAATGCCGACGCCGGTATCGGCGACGCTCACCTCCAGGCCATCGCTGGCGCGGGTGCAGCCGATCGTAACCCGTCCGCTGTGATGGGCATACTTAACGGCATTGTCAATGATATGGCGCAGCGCTTGATTAAGCGCCCTGCGATCCGCAAGCAGGACGGGCGCATCACTCGAAACGGCATTCACGATCGTCGCATGCGGAAGCTTGCGCAGCCTCGGCACCGAACCGATCGCCGCGTCGACGATGTCTCCGGGCCTGACCGCCTCTTCGAGCAACGGCACCTTGCCGGCGTCCAACTGGGCCAGTTCAAGAATATCGTCGATCACCGCCAGCAACTGATGGCCACTGGTGACGATGTTGCCCAGATAATCGCGGTAGATCGGCGAGCCCAGCGGCCCCCGGGTCTCGGCACACATGAATTCGGAAAAGCCGATGATGGCGTTGAGCGGCGTGCGCAACTCGTGGCTCATATGGGCGAGAAACTGCGTCTTGGCCTGACTTGCCCGTTCGGCCAGATTCTTGGCCACCAGCAGTTCGTATTCCATGCGCTTGCGCTCGGCGATTTCCTCGGTGAGCGCGCGGGTGCGTTCGTCCACCCGCTCTTCCAACTCGTCGTGAGCCCGGCGCAAGGCTTCCTCGATCTTACGGCGCTCCAGATGATTGTGCACCCGCGCCCTGACGATCGCCGGCACGATCGGCTTGGCGATATAATCGATGGCGCCGGCTTGCAGGCCCTTGGTTTCGTCTTCCTCCTCGGTGCGGCCGGAGACGAAGATCACCGGAATATCCCGGGTCCGAACGCTGGCCTTGAGGCGCTCGCAGAGCTGATAGCCGTCCATGTCCGGCATCATGACGTCGAGCAGGATCAGATCGGGACGCTGCTCGAGCGCCAACTCCAGGCCGTCGAGCGCACTCACCGCCGCCAGAATCTCGTGATCCGCGGCCAGAATCGCCCGCAGGCACTCGATGTTGGCGGGCGCGTCGTCCACGATCAGGATGGTCGAGCGCAAGGAGGTTGGGTCGGGCATGATCCGGCGAAACCTGACAGCGACAAACAAAATCCATGGTTGCCGAACGCCGCAGCGCCAGCCAATGTTATTAACGATCCGTTAATCTGCTGGCGCTGTCAAGACAATCAAGGGCTGCTGACGGCTCTCTGGGCAATTGTCGGCACGGCGCGGCGGTGGCATAGTCCAGCCTACCGCGAAGCCATGGGAGAGTGCGGATGTCCTCCGCCGCTGCGATCGTCCGCGACCCCAACGTCAGCCAGCGCGACGCCTCGGATCCGGCGGCCTCGGTCTGGGTCGCGGCCTCGGCGGGCTCCGGCAAAACCAAGGTGCTGACCGACCGGGTGCTGCGCCAGATGCTGGCCGGCACGCCGCCGGCGCGGATTCTCTGCCTGACCTTCACCAAGGCGGCGGCGGCCGAGATGTCGATCCGCATCAACCGCACCCTCGGCGAATGGGCGACCGTGGAGGATTCCCGGCTTGAGGACGCGCTGGCCGCCCTCACCGGCGCCCGCCCGAGCGCCGACAGCTGCCGCGAGGCGCGGCGGCTGTTCGCGCGGGTGATCGACTGCCCGGGCGGCATGAAACTCCAGACCATTCACGCGTTTTGCCAATCGTTGCTCCGGCGCTTTCCCCTCGAGGCGGGGCTGGCTCCGCATTTCGAGGTGATGGACGACGCCACCGCCACCGAGTTGCTGGAGCAGGCGCGCGGCACCGTGCTCAATCAGGCGCGGCGTGACCCCGACAGCCCGCTCGGGCGGGCGCTGGCGCGGCTGACCACCGACCTGCACGAGGACGGGCTGGGCGCGCTGATGAGCGAGTTGGCCGGCGAACGCGGCCGGCTGCGGCGGATTCTCGAGGGTCACGGCGGGCTGGAGCCGACTCTCGCCGAAGTGCGCCACCTGCTCGGGGTCACGGCGGGCGAAAGCGCCGAGGCGATCACCGCCGCCGCCTGCGCCGACCGGGCCGCCGATCTCACCGGTTTGCGCCGGGCCTGCATCGCCCTGGACAAGGGCTCGGCCACCGATCAGGAGCGCGGACGCACCCTCGCCGGCTGGCTGTCGGCGCCCGCCCCCGACCGGCTCGCCGGCTTCAGCGACTATGCCGACTTGTTTCTGACCAAGGAGGAGACGCCCCGGAAAACCCTGATCACTAAGAAAGCCGCGTCTTATGATATGACTTCTCAGGATATCCTGACCACCGAGGCGGCACGGCTTCAGGCGGCGCTGATCCGCAGGAAGGCGGCGGGAGTGGCCGAGGCGACCGGAGCCCTGCTCGGTTTCGCCGAGGCGCTGCTGGCGGTCTACACCCGGCTCAAGGGCTCGCGGGCCTTGCTGGATTACGACGACCTGATCCTGGCCGCCCGCGACCTGCTCGAGCGCGAGGGGGTGGCACCCTGGGTGCTGTTCAAGCTCGATGGCGGTCTCGACCACATCCTGATCGACGAGGCCCAGGACACCAACCCCGAGCAATGGCAGGTGATCGAGCGGCTGGCCGAAGAGTTCTTCTCGGGCCAGGGAGCGCGCCCCGGCCCACGGGAGCCGGTGCGCACGGTGTTCGCGGTCGGCGACGAGAAGCAGTCGATCTTTTCGTTTCAACGCGCGGATCCGCGGGAATTCGCACGGCTGCGCGAGCATTTCCGGAGACGGGTCGAGGCGGCGGCCCAGACCTGGCGGCAGGTGCGGCTCGATATTTCCTTCCGCTCGACGGCGGCGGTACTGCGGGCGGTCGATGGCGTGTTCGCCCGTGACGAGGCGCGCGACGGCGTCGCCTTCGATCCCGGCGTGGCGATTCGGCATTTTTCCTTCCGGCGCGGACAGGGCGGGCTGGTCGAGCTGTGGCCGCCGGTCCGTCCCGAGGAGCCGAAGGAGCAGGCGCCCTGGCAGGCGCCCCTGGTTCGCGAGGCGGCGGACCAACCCTCCTCGCGCCTTGCCGCCGCCATCGCCACCACCATCCGGGGCTGGCTCGACCGGGGCGAACGGCTGGAGTCCAAGGGTCGCGCCGTGCGGCCGGGCGACATCATGGTGCTGGTGCGGCGGCGCGGCGGCTTCGTGCCCGAGTTGGTGCGGGCGCTGAAGGAACGCGGCGTGCCGGTGGCCGGCGTCGACCGCATGGTGCTGACCGGCCAGCTCAGCGTCATGGACATGATGGCGCTGGCCGAATTCCTGCTGTTGCGCGAGGACGATCTCCGGCTGGCCGAGGTGCTGAAGGGGCCGTTCATCGGCCTGAACGAGGAGGAGCTGTATCGTCTGGCCTTCGGGCGCACCGGCCATTTGTGGCAGGCGCTGGCGGCACGGGCCGGCACCGAGGGGCCGGAGTCGCGCTATGGCCGCGCCCATGGCTGGCTGGAGGCGCTGCTCGCCGCCGCCGACTTCTCCCCGCCCTATGAGTTCTTCGCCGGCGTGCTGCATCGTCCCTGCCCGGCCGACGCTGTCAGCGGCTTGCGGGCGGTGCTCGGCCGGCTCGGCGCCGAGGCGCGCGATCCGCTCGACGAATTCCTCAACACCACCCTGGCCTTCCAGCGCGGCCACGCGCCATCGTTGCAGGCGTTTCTGCACTGGCTGGTCTCGGCCGAGTCGGAGATCAAGCGCGAGCAGGAACAAGGCGGCCCCGAGGGCGGCGTGGTCCGGATCATGACCGTGCATGGCGCCAAGGGCTTGCAGGCACCGATCGTGTTCCTGCCCGACACCACCGGCAAGCCGGTGCAGAGTGCGCGCATCCTTTGGCCCGAGGATGGCCGCACCGTGCCGCTCTACGCCCCGCGCCGGTCCCAGGAGGAAAGCCGCTGCGCCGAGGCGCGCACGGCCGCCGACCGCCGCCGCGACCAGGAATACCGCCGCCTGCTCTATGTCGCGCTGACCCGGGCCGAAGACCGGCTGATCGTCTGCGGCTGGCTGACCAAGGGCCGCCCCGAACCCGCCGAGGGCAGCTGGTACGCCCTGACCGCCGCGGCGCTGAACGCCGATCCGATTGCGACGCCGTTTCAATTTACAGGCCCCTGGGGTGGAGACGGCGTTCGGCTTCAGGAGCCCCAGACCGCCCCGGTGGCCGCGCCCGGCGCCGCCACCGTCTCACAGGCGCTGGCACCGCTGCCACCCTGGGCGTGCGACCCGGCGCCGCCCGAGCCCGAGCCCTCCCGGCCGCTGACCCCCTCGCGGCCCGACGAGGACGACTCGGCGGTGCGCTCGCCCCTGGGCAACGACGATGGCCGGCGCTTCCGCCGGGGCCTGCTGCTGCACCGGCTGTTCGAAACCCTGCCCGAACTGAGCCCCGAGGTGCGCGCGGCCGCAGCTCGCCGCTTTCTCGCCCGCCCGGGCCACGGACTCGATGACTCCAGCCGCGAGGCGATGGTCGCCGAGGCGCTGGCGGTGCTCGATCACGCCGAATTCGCGCCGCTGTTCGGACCGGGCAGCCGGGCCGAGGTGCCGGTGGTCGGCACCGTCGGCGGACGGGTGCTGTCGGGTCAGATCGACCGCCTGCTGGTGCGAAACGGCGAGGTCTGGATCGTCGATTACAAGACCAACCGGCCGCCGCCCGAGACCGTGGCCGGAGTCGCGGCGGGCTATCTGCGCCAGATGGCCAGCTATCGCGCGGCGGTGCGGTTGATCTATCCCGGCCACCGGGTGCGCTGCCTGCTGCTCTGGACCGACGCCCCGCGCCTGATGGAATTGCCCGAAACCGTGCTCGACGGCGTGACGGCAACGGCCTGACAGCCGATTTTTCTTGCGGATCGTGCCGAGGCTCGTGTTAGGAAATGAGTAAGATGTCGGACGGCCATGGCTAAGCTGTGGCTGCGATGTTTGGTTTGTGCGGGTTTATTGGCAGGAGACGGGTGTCATGTCCTCATATCTTCAGTTGGCCGGCGATCCCACCATCGTGGCTCCGCCCCCGCCCGTTCCGGCCGGAACCGTGCAGCAGCTGGGCGCGAAGGCCGGTGAGGTCGCGGGCAAGGTCGGCGCCGCCGCCGCCGATGCCGCCAAGCAAGCCGGAACGATCGCCGTCGATGCCGCCAAACAGGCCGGAGCCGCGGCCTCCGACGTCGCCGGCAAGGCCGGGACGCTGGCGGTCGACGCCGCCAAGCAGGCCGGAACCGCCGCCAGCACCGCCGCCGCCAAGGCCGGCGCGGTGGCCAATGACGCCGCGGTTCAGGTCGGCAGCGCCGCCAAGGCCATGAAGGATGTGGTGGTCAAGGCCACCGGCACCGCCGAGCAGGTCAATCAGCTCGGCACCGCCGCCAGCAACGCCGTGGCCAAGGTCGGCACCGCGGTGGATTCGTTCGGCACCGCCGTCGGCAAGGCCGGGGCCGCCGCGAGCAAGAGCGCCGAGACCTGCTCCAGCTCCTTCGTCTCGATCTGGGGCGACCTGTGGAACGGATCGTTCGGACAGGCCGGCAACGACAGCCTGACCGCTCTGTCCAGTTGCTCCCAGTCGGTGGCCACCGCGCTCAAGGCGCTGCTGGCGTTTTTCATCTGAGCAGGCTGGTGATCAGGCTGGCCCCGGCACCGCGCCGTCCTTTTACCGGGCGATCCCCATGAAACCGACGCAACGCGGAGCCGGCAACTGGCATGGATTCGCTATCGATGGCGACATGCACACCTGCTGGCTGTGCAAGAGTCCGGTTTCATCGAAGGCCTTGCGCTGCCCGAGTTGCGGGGCCCTTCAGCCCCTGCACGAAACCAATCATTTCGCGCTGCTCGGCCTGGAGCAGCGCTTCGATCTCGACCTGGAGATCCTTGAGCGGCATTACGCCTCGGCCCGGCGCACTCTCGATCCCGAGCGGGTGGCCATCAAGACGCCGAAGGCCGGCGAGCTGGCCAAGCACTATGTCGACCTGATGTCGGCCGCTTTCGAGACCCTGAAGAATCCGGTGACCCGGGCGCGCTATCTGCTGGGCCTGCTCGACGCCGAAGCCAAGGCCCGGGGCGAGCCGCCGACGGTGACCGGCGAAGCCTCGGCCGCCAACCATAACGGGCTCAATCAGGACGATCTCGAGGAGTTGGCGCGCGCGGTCGAGGACGCCCCCGACGCCTCCAGCCTCGACCGTCTCGGCGCCCGCACCGTCGGTGGCATCGAGGGCTGCATTCACTCCTTGTCCACCGCTTTCAGGGCCGGACGCGTCGGAGAGGCACGGCTGGCTCTTGCTCATCTCGACCGTTTGGAGCATCTGTCTGCCGAAGTCCGGCGACGGCGCCAGCAAATGTGTCCGCCCAAGAAATTCGAACCCTGACCTTCCGGAGCGCGTTTCCATGCCCAAGATGACCTTCATTTCTCCCGATGGCCGGCGCCAGGCCGTCGACGCCCCGCTCGGCCTGTCGGTGATGGAGATCGCCCACCGTCACGAGATCGAACTCGAGGGCGCCTGCGAGGGCTCGCTCGCCTGCTCGACCTGCCATGTCATCGTCGCGCCGGAATGGTATGAACTGCTCAACGAGGCGACCGAAGAGGAAGAGGACATGCTCGACCTCGCCTTCGGCCTGTCCAAGACCTCGCGACTCGGCTGCCAGATTCGCATGACCGAGGAACTCGACGGGCTGGTCGTGACCCTGCCCGCCGGCACCCGCAACGCCAAGGCCTAGTCGCGCGCATCCCGCCCGCCGCCGTCGCGGAGATATCCCTGCCGCCATCGCGGGGATATCCCTATTGAGTTTTTCGTGGCCGCCCTTGATGTTAGGCGACGGCCGCGGGAAGCAGGCAGGGAGGGGTGAATCATGCGTATCGGAGTTCTGACTGGCGGTGGCGACGTTCCGGGGCTCAACCCCTGCATCAAGACCGTGGTGTCGCGGGCCGAGGAAAACGGCTGGGAGGTGGTCGGCATCCGGCGCGGCTGGGCCGGGCTGCTGGAGTATGATCTCGACCGGACGGCCGAGGACAATGCCGCACAGGTGATCCCCCTCGACAGCGGCCGGGTGCGCACCATCGACCGCGCCGGCGGCACCTTCCTGCACACCTCGCGCACCAATCCGGGCAAAGTCAAGGCCTCGGCGGTGCCGGCCTTCGTCGGCGCCGCGGTCGCCCGCGATCCCGAAGGCAAGGTGATGGACTGCACCGGCCATGTCCTCAAGGTGCTCGAAAGGCTGGGGGTCGACACCCTGATTCCCATCGGCGGCGACGACACCCTGTCCTACGGCGTGCGCATGCACCAGGAAGGCGTGCGGGTGGTCTCGATTCCCAAGACCATGGACAACGACGTCTTCGGCACCGATTACTGCATCGGCTTTTCGACGGCGGTGACCCGAAGCGTCGAATTCATCCACGCCCTGCGCACCCCCACCGGCAGCCACGAGCGCATCGCGGTGGTCGAGTTGTTCGGCCGCAACAGCGGCGAAACGGCGCTGGTGTCCGCCTATCTCGCCGACACCGACCGGGCGCTGATCAGCGAGGTGCCCTTCGATGTCGAGCACCTGGCCCGGTTGCTGGTCGAGGACCGCAAGCGCAATCCCAGCAACTACGCCATCGTGGTGATTTCCGAAGGCGCCGCGATGGCCGGCGGACAGGTGATCGAATACGGCCAGGAAGACGCCTACGGCCACAAGAAGCTCGGCGGCATCGGCCAGATCACCGGCGAGGCGCTGAAGAAGATCACCGGCATCGAGATCGTCAACCAGCAAATCGCCTATTTGATGCGCGCCGGCGCCCCGGACTCCCTCGACCGCATGGTCGCCAATTCCTTCGCCAATGTCGCGATTCGCCAGCTTGAGCTGGGACAGGTCGGCGTCATGGCCTCGCTGCGCAACGGCGTCTACACCGTGGTGCCCGCCGACACCTGCATCAGCGGCCTGAAACGGGTCGACGTCTCATCGCTCTACGACCCCGACGACTACCGCCCGCGCATCCGCGACCCGCTGGGCAAGCCGATGTTCATGTATTAGAGCGCGGTCACATAGACTGCGAACGGTCAATGTGTAAATTACGCTCTAAAATCAAATAGCTGGAGCAAGATTCCCGCGACGAGGCGATTCCACTTCTTCGCGATCTTGCTCTAAGGGGGTCGTTTTCCCATGGCCGATATCGACGCTCTCAAAGCCCGGATCAAGACGCTCAACGCCCGCGCCACCCAGGCCAAGATGGATCTCCATGATTTGTCGGAAGACCTGCCTATCGGCTGGCAGCGCATTCCCGAGCTTTCCGCCCGCGCCCACCAGCTCTACGCCGAGCTGACGGCGGCGCGGGAAGAGCTGAAAGCGGCCGGGGGCTGACCGGCCCTGCGCTTTTTTGTCACAGGTGCCAAGCAACCCCGACACTGTGCTGCGTCTGCACAGACTCGGCCTTGCCCGGACCGGCGGTGACCGATACTGTGTACGCCCGTTCACTCGATCATCGGCATCCCAGTGCGATACATCAGTACACGCGGCGCCGCTCCGGTGCTGGGCTTTGAGGAGACGCTGCTGGCGGGGCTCGCCCGCGACGGCGGCCTTTATGTTCCCGAGAGCTGGCCGAGCTTCAGCGCCGACGAGTTGCGGGCGATGGCCGGGCTGCCCTATTCCGAGCTGGCGGCGCGGGTGATGCTGCCCTTCCTCGGCGGCGCCATCGAACCCGCCGCCTTCCGCGCGTTGGTCGCCGACGCCTATGCCAGTTTCGACCACGCGGCGGTGACGCCGCTGGTGCAGCTCGATCACGGCTTGTGGCTGATGGAGTTGTTCCACGGCCCGACCCTGGCCTTCAAGGATGTGGCGCTGCAACTGCTCGGGCGGCTGTTCGACCATGTGCTGGCCAAGAACGGCCGGCGGATCACCGTGGTCGGCGCGACCTCGGGCGACACCGGCTCGGCAGCCCTGGAGGCGTGCCGGGACCGCGCCCATCTCGACATTTTCATGCTCCACCCCAAGGGGCGGACTTCGGCGATCCAGCGCCGGCAGATGACCAGCGTGCTGGCGCCCAACGTCTTTAACATCGCCGTCGAGGGCACCTTCGACGATTGCCAGGATCTGGTGAAGGCGATGTTCAACGACAGCGGCTTCCGCGACGAGCTGCAACTCTCGGCGGTCAACTCGATCAACTGGGCGCGGATCATGGCCCAGATCGTCTATTACGTCGGGGCGGCGGTGGCTCTGGGCGCGCCCGACCGGGCGGTGGCCTTCAGCGTTCCCACCGGCAACTTCGGCAATATCTACGCCGCCTATGGCGCGCGGGCGATGGGCGTGCCGATCGAGCGGCTGGTGGTCGGCTCCAACAGCAACGACATCCTGACCCGCTTCTTCACGTCCGGGACCATGGCCGCCGCCGGGGTGACGCCGACCCTCAGCCCGAGCATGGATATTCAGATTTCCAGCAACTTCGAGCGGCTGCTGTTCGATCTCCATCAGCGGCAGAGCGGCGCCCTCAGCGATGCCATGGCGCGCTTCCGCAGTGCCGGCAGCTTCTCGGTGGCGCCGAGCGAGCTGGCAACCGCCCGCGCCCTGTTCACCGCCTATCGGGCCGACGACGACCAGACCCGCGCCACCATCGCCCGGGTGTGGCAGGACAGCGGCCAGGTGATCGACCCCCACACCGCCGTTGGCGTCCATGCCGCCCGGGCGGCGCGCGCCGAGGGCGTGCTCTCCGAGTCGGTGCCGCTGGTGGCGCTGGCCTGCGCCCATGCCGCCAAGTTCCCCGAGGCGGTGAAGACCGCGTGCGGCGTTCACCCCGCCCTGCCGGCGCGGCTCGCCGATCTGGAGCAGCGGCCGGAGCGCGTGACCGTGCTGCCCGCCGATCTCGGAGCGATTCAGGACTTTGTCCGCCGTCATGCCCGACTGGGCGCCGGTCAGCCAGCGTGAGGGCAGTGTGAGCAGCGTCAGAGTCACCACCCTCCCCGGCGGTCTGCGGGTTGCCAGCGACTCCATGGACGGCGTCGAGACGGTCTCGCTCGGCTGCTGGGTCGGCGTCGGCACCCGCAACGAGCGGGCCGAGATCAACGGCGTCGCCCATCTCTGCGAACACATGATCTTCAAGGGCACCGAGACCCGCAGCGCCTATGCGATCTCGGAGCAGATCGAGAATGTCGGCGGCCATCTCAACGCCTACACCACCCGCGAGCACACCGCGTATTACGCCAAGGTGCTGGCCGGGGACGCGCCGCTCGCCCTCGACATCGTTGCCGACATGCTTCAGCATTCGGTGTTCGACGAGGAGGAGCTGGCGCGCGAGCGGGCGGTGGTGATCCAGGAAATCGGGCAGGCCATCGACACTCCCGACGACATCGTGTTCGACCACTTTCAGGTCACCGCCTATCCCGATCAGGCGTTGGGGCGGCCGGTGCTGGGCTCGGTGGAGACCGTGAGCCGGCTCGAGCGGCCGGCCCTGATCGAGTATCTCCGGCGGCACTATGGCGCCCCCGGCATCGTGGTGTCCGCCGCCGGGCGAATCGATCACGACCAGCTGGTCGGGCTCGCCGAGGCCGCGTTCAAGTCGCTGCCGCGCCATTCGGAATGCCGGATCGAGCCCGCCCAGTACCGGGGCGGCGATTACCGCGAGCACCGCGATCTGGAGCAACTGCACCTGATCATCGGCTTCAAGGGGCTGAGCGTTCACGATCCCGATTATTACGCCCACTCGGTGCTGTCGACCCTGCTCGGCGGCGGCATGTCGTCCCGGCTGTTTCAAGAAGTGCGGGAGAAACGCGGACTGGTCTACTCGATCTACAGTTTCGCCGGCACCTACCAGGATGGCGGCTTGTTCGGCATTTACGCTGGCACCGGTCCCGATGAGGCGAAGGAGCTGGTGCCGCTCTTGTGTCATGAGATATGCCGTGTCGCGGACGACGTCACGGAGGATGAACTGGCGCGCGCGCGGGCTCAGCTCAAGGCCGGCACCCTGATGGCGCTGGAAAGCACCATGTCCCGCTGCGAGCATCTGGCGCAGCAACTGCTGGTTTACGGCCGCCCGATCCCGATCGAGGAGATGGTTCGCAAGATTGACGGCGTTGACCTTGAAACGGTGCGTCGCATGGCAAGGCGTCTGCGGCAAGAGCGGCCGACGGTGGCGGCGTTGGGGCCGCTGGAAACTCTCGAATCCTATGACCGGATCGCGACCCGGCTGGAGTAGGCACGCCGCGGCGACGGCCGGCGGCGGAGGCGGCGGGAGGAGCGAATGTCGATAATTCGCTTCTTCGGCGCGGGCCTGTTCCAGAGCCTGCTGCCAACGCGCCTTGAGGGCGAGCGGGTGATGATGCGGCCGCCGGAGCCGCGCGACTGGAGCGCCTGGGCGGCGTTGCGGGCGCGCAGCCGCAGTTTCCTGACCCCCTGGGAGCCGGCGTGGCCGGCCGACACCCTGACCCGCGACTCGTTCACCCGCCGCATCCGGCGTCAGATGGCGGAATGGCGCGACGATCTCACCTACAGCTTCCTCACCTTCGAGCGCGACAGCGGGACTCTGGTCGGCGGTCTTGGGCTGGGCAACATCCGCCGGGGCGTGTCGCAGACGGCGACCATCGGCTATTGGGTCGGCGAGCCGTTCGCACGCCGGGGTTATACCGCCGAAGCGGTCCGGCTGGTGCTCGACTACGCCTTCGACGAGTTGGACCTGCACCGGGTCGAGGCTTCGTGCCTGCCGAACAACCAGGCCAGCCGGGCGCTGCTGGAAAAGCTCGGGTTCAGCTGCGAGGGCTCGGCGCGCGGATATTTGCGCATCGAAGGGGTCTGGCGCGACCACCTGATCTTCGCCCGGCTCAAGGAGGACCGGCACGGCCGATGTGACCGATAAACTCTTCGCACATTAAAGATTCTCCTTGCATTTCAGGGCCACGAGGTGCCTAGGCTACTCTTTACCCGCTCGTGTGTGCTGGAGGGTGTCATGAGGATTTTTGCTCCCGTCGCGATGACCGCGTTCGGCTTGATGCTCGCCGCCGCGACCTGTGCCTGGACCGGCGACGCCGCCGCGGCGCAGGCCGGGATTTCCCAGCCGACCGGCCTGCGCTCGCTCAACGCCCACCACCCGTTTCCGACCAGAGCCGTCTGGCCCCACGAGGTCATGACCTACGAGGAGCGCTACGACACTTGGCTGAAAATGCGCGAGGCCCAGACCCCGGGCGAACGCTATGCCGTGTGGGCCAAGAAGCGGGCCGAACTTGAGAACCGGGCCGCCGAACATGGCATGATCCTGCGCGATCAGTCGCCGCTGCCGATGGCCATGGCCCGCGAGGATCGCTACGCCCCCTATGGCGCTCACGCGCCGCTCGCCGCCGCCGCGCCCTACGGCCAGCCCTACGCTCCGGCCTACCAGCAGCGGCCGATGGCGCCGGAGCGGCCGGCACAGGCGCCGGGTTGGGTCGGGCCGCATTATTTCGGCGTCATGCCTCATTTGATGCCGCCTGTCGGGCGCTGAGGCGTTTCAGGGGACACGACACTCATGACTGACATCGCGACGGCGCAGCGCCTTGCCGAAGCGGTGGCAGCCGCCCTGTATCAGCGCGATCACGCCGCTCGCGGCATGGGCATCACGGTGCTGGAGATCCGCCCCGGCTTTGCCCGCATGGCCATGACCGTACGGCCGGACATGCTGAACGCCCATGACATTTGCCATGGCGGCTACACGTTCGCGCTCGCCGACACCACTTTCGCCTACGCCTGCAACAACCGCAATCACGTCACGGTTGCGGCCGGGTGCGACATCGTTTATCCGGCGGCGGCGCACTTGGGCGATGGCCTGACCGCGGTGGCCGAGGAAAAGCTCCTGCGCGGGCGCAGCGGCATTTACGACATCACGGTCACCCGACAAACCGGCGAGGTGGTGGCGCTGATGCGCGGCCAGTCCCGCCGCATCGAGGGTAAGGTCATCCCGGAGTTATAATTCACCGGTTTCCAAAGGCCCCCGGCCTTTGGCGGGTCCAGGGCAGCGCCCTGGCCTTGACTTAGCCGGTCTACGCCCGCTTCTCGCGCGCGAACAACCGCCAGTCGAAGGTGTTCGGGCGCTGGGCGGCGGTCATGATGCGCTCCATCTCGGCTTCGCTAAGATGGCCGCTGCCGCCGCAAGCCTGACAGGGCTTCCCAAGATCGCGATCGGCGACCACCCGCCCAAGGCCCGTACCATCGCAGACTTCGCAGATATAAACCTTTTCCGACATCGGCACCCGCTCTAGTGCTTTTGCTGAGCCTCACGCACCGCCCACAAGGTGCGGCGGGCGATTTCGGCGGCGGTTTGCTTGGCGGCCTGGGCCTCTTCGGCATGGACGTTGCCGCCCCCACCGATCTTGGCGGCCTCCTCGGCGGCCTGGGCGGCCCGCTCGGACGCCGCCGCCACCTTGCGCAGGGTGGTTGCGACGATGCTGCCGCGCTTGACGTCCAGCAGTGTCGACGCCGCCGCCATCATGAACACCAGGGCTTCGGAGGCCTTCTTGCCGGCCTCGCCACCGCCCTTGTCGGCGATGCGGCGGGCAAAGGCCCGGCAAACATCCATGGCCGCCTTGGCGAACAGGCGGGCGTCCTCGACATGACCGAGAGCGACCTTGGAGGACAGGGTATCGGCGTCGTTATGCTGTTGCAGCACCGACGACATGGCCTTTTTCGCCAGCAGGGCCTTCCCGGTGGCTTCCTTGGCCATATACATCGCGCCGTCGCGGTCGCCGGCCTGCACCGAAGCGAAGGCGGCCTCCATGGCGCTGCCGGCCTCAATCGCCGTCTTGGCCGCGAAAGCGGCGACCGCCGCCATCGATGCCCCGCTCATGACATCGTCTCCGTGGTGCCAGAATCGCATGTCATGACCGGAATTCCCTCGGTTATGTTTCCCGCCAAATCAGACGGGCGGCAACATTACCCTCCACACGTCCCGAAGTCGAGAGGGCTAAGGGCGCTTTTCCGCTCAACCGGCGGCGCGCGCGCTCAAATACCGCCCGAGTTTGGCATCGGCGTCTCGCACGTGGTCAGTAAACCAGCGCTCGACGAAAGCGAGCGCCTCCAGCAGCGCCTCGTCCCGGATCAAATCAATGTTGTCGAGCACAGTGTCGAGCTGGCCGATCAGAACCCGGTGTTCGAGGAGATGATCGGCGCGCTTCGGGCAGTCGCAGCCAATCATCAGATCGTTTTCATGATTGAAGTGAGCGGCGACATGATCCGCGAGGGCGAAGAGCGCGCTCTCCACCGAGTCGCGCCCGCCCCCCGTCCTGAGCGCGCGATACAACTCGCCGACCAGCAGGACCAATGCCCGATGCTCGGCGTCGACGGGTTCGAAGCCGACCAACAACGAGTCACTCCACTCGATCACCAGAAAGCCCTTTCGCTCCATTACAGAGTTGATGCGTTAGCGTTGCGGGATTAATGCACCAACTTCAAGAGGCAGGCCTGCGACAGACGGTCGCTGCCTGAAACGGAACGACTAGGACAGCGCCCGGTTGAAGGTCTGCAACAGGGTCTTCATGTCACGCGGGCGCTCCCGCCAATTCAGGGCGAGACCGGCCAGCAGGGCGTTTTCGACCGGCGACGGAATACTGACACCGAGGGTACTCGGGCGCTCGAGAGCATCCTCCAACTGGCGCTGGCAGGAGTCCGGCGGCGGTTTGCCGGTGATGGCGCAATAAAGCGTGGCCGCCAGAGCATAGACGTCGGTCCACGGCCCCTGGCGGCTTTCGGAGCCATATTGCTCGGGCGGAGCATAGCCGCGTTTGAGCACCACGGTCAGATTGCCGGTGGCCTCGCCGACATAATGGCGGGCAGCGCCGAAATCGAGCAGCCTCGCCTCGCCGCCGTTGAGCAGGAAGATGTTGTCCGGACTGATGTCCCGGTGGACCAAGCCCAATTGATGGACATCGTGCACCGCCTTGGCGATGGGCAGAATCAGCCCCAGCGCCTGCCGGTAATCGATGGTGCCGCCTTCTTCGAGCAAATGGCGCTGCAAGGTGCGACCGACCAGCAATTCCATGACCATGTAGGCGGTGGCGTTGGCTTCGAAGAAATCATGGACCTCGACGATTTCGCGCAGATTGCGCAACCCGGCCAGCATCCGGGCCTCGCCCAGGAATTTGTCGATGCCGTCCTTGAAGGTCACGACCTGATCCTTGGTGTAGGGCACCAGGACACAGGAATCGACCGAACGGGTGACCAGACTGACCGGGAAGTATTCCTTGATCGCGACCTTGCACTGAAGACGCTCGTCCCAGCTCATATAGGTGGCGCCATAGCCGCCCTGGCCGATCAGCCGGCCGACCACGTAGCGCCCCTGCAGCACCGCCCCGGTGCGCAAATGGACGCCGGGGCGCGGCCCCTCGCTCTCATCGAAGCCACAGTTGAGGCACATGCCGGTGCCGCCCTTGGACTCGAAGCAATTGGGACAGCGATGCCGGCCGAAGCGCGCCACGACGATCGGCTGGTGGTCCGAGGGCGGTTCGGTGGGGGCCGGCACCAGCTCGGGCCGTTCGGTCAGGCGCAGAATATGCTGGTCGATCAGCGGCCTGCCGCCATGGTCGCTGACCAGACCGGCCGCGATCACCGAGCGGAACGCCGCGATGCGCCGAGCGGTCTCGGGTTCGGCCCGGTCCAGCAATTCGACGAAATTGCCGCGCATGACCATGATGTCGACCAACCCGGTAATCCGGTCGTGCAACCGCGTTCTGGCCTCTTCGGGCAGGAGGGTGTCCGCGAAGGCCGCCGCCGCGCCCCGCAGCTTTTCCGCCAGCGCCGCCGGATCGAAGGGATGGAACAGCGCGCTTTCCACCAGCGCTTCGTTGTTGGGCAGGGTTTCGGCGAGCATGGCCAGCTCGTTGGCGGCGTATTGCCCCAGGTCCGAACCGGCCAGCGCCGCAATGAAGCGCAGCCGCGCGAAAAAGTCCGGCAGGCTTTCGATAGTGCCCTGCATCGCCTGACGCAGGCCGGTTCGGCTGGTCTCTTCCAGGCGGTTGGCGTAGCGCGCCACCAGCGCTTCGGCCATCGCGGCACCGCCAATAACGCCTTCCGGGCCGGCGAGCCCGGTCAAGGCCTCCTGAAAGGCGTGCAACTCCGCCTCGCGCGGCCCGGCCCCCAAGGCCTGGCCACCGCACAGCAGGTGCCGGATCTGCTCCAAAATCTCGGTTCGGGTTTCTGGCAGCAGGCCCGCGCGCAGCAGGGTGTTGAGCCCGAACAGGGGCGAGCCGTCGGCAACGCCGTCCGGCGCCGGCAGATCGGTGCAGACCAGACTCAACAGCCGGTGCAGTTCATCTGCCGGAAGCTCCGAAGGCCCCGGCAGGGCTGGCTCGCCGGGGGTGCGCGTCAGCACATCGCTGGCGGCGACCAGATCCGCGATGGTGCCGTCGACCAGCGCCGCCACCCGGCCGCCGGGGTCGTCACAGGCGAGACTGACCAGGAAGGACAGCTTCAGGGTCCAGTCGCGCATGCCGACCAGCTCGCGGCACAACGCCGAGAGCAGCAGATAATCCTGCTCGGGATTATCCCCCGGCCGCAGGTTCTGATCGCGCTGGAGGACCGCGAAGGGCGGCCCCTTGTGAGCGACGCCGTCGAGGCTTTGCTCCGCGGCGGCGGCCATGCGCAACCCATCCTCGAGGGCGGACAGGATCGCCGCGCGCCGCTCCCCGCTGCTGTGTCCCGGGAGCCGGCCCTGGCTCTCCGCCGCCCGCCCGATCGCCGCTTCGGTCAGGGCGACATCGGCGGCCAGAGTCTTAAGCGCCTTGTAATTATGCAATAATTCCGAGACGGTGAGGCGCTGGGCGTCAAGATGGCAGCGCAACAAGCCGGCCATGGCGGCCCGGGCGGGCGGCGCAAAATAGTCGGCCAAGCTCTGACAAAGCCCGCCCTCACCGGCCGGGCCGGCCTCGCCGGCCACGGGTGGCAGAGTGGTGAATGCGGCGCTTTCGCTCATGTCGCGTCTGCCGTGAAGCGCCCGGCGGGCTCGCCGCTCGCGCTCTCTTGATGCTGCTTTAAAAATATAGCTAAAATGCCACCGGTTTGCCACGTCAAACAGGGTTTAGTCTCACAACTGAGCATTGCAGCCGGAGGGGTCAGGGCCGTTCGATCAATTCGATCCGGTAGCCGTCCGGGTCTTCGGCGAAGGCGATCACGGTGCCGCCATGCTTCATCGGGCCGGGCGGGCGGGGGATCGGCACACCGGCCGCCGCCAGCCGCTGACAGGCGCCATGAATGTCGGGCACGCCGATGGCGATATGGCCGAAGCCACTGCCAAGAACATAGGGCTCGGTCTGGTCCCAATTATGGGTCAACTCGATCACCGCGCCGACGGCTTCCTGGTCATAGCCAACAAAGGCCAAGGTGAAGCGGCCGCTGGGATAGTCGGTGCGGCGCAACAGGGTCATACCGAGCAGGCGGGTGTAAAAATCGAGGGATTTTTCCAGGTCGATCACCCGGATCATCGTGTGCAGCAAACGTCCGGTACTGGTCATGGGTCTTCTCCCCGGTTGCGGGTGACGCTGTTCCAGACCGCCTCGGCGGCGCGGACGCTGGGCGGGGCGCCGCCGGCTCCCAGCCAGTCATCGACCGCGCTCAGCGCCGCGATCTGAGCCGCGCGGGCGGCGGGATCGTCGAGCAGCGCCCCGAGGGCGGCGGCCAGCTTGTCCGGCGTGCAGTTTTCCTGCAACAGCTCCGGCACCACCATGCGATCATGCATGATATTGACCAGATTGGCGAATTTGGTCGTGATCAGCCGCCGGTACAGGGCGACGGTCAGGGCATTGAGCCGGTAGGCGATCACCGCGGGCAGCCGCGCCAGCGCCAGTTCCAGCGCCACCGTGCCCGAGGCGGCAAGCGCGACCTCGGCGGCGGCGAAGGCGTCGTATTTCTCGGCGTCGCCCTCGACCACGATGGTGCGCACCGGCCAGCCGGCGACCGCCGCCCGCACCCGCCCGGCAAGATGGGCCACCGCCGGCACCACCGCGACCAACCCCGGATGACTGGGCGCCAGACGCTCAAGCGTGGCGCGGAAGTCGGGCAGCAGGCGATTGAGTTCGGTGCTCCGGCTGCCCGGCAGCACCGCGACCAGCCGCTCGGCCGCAGTCAGGCCATGGCGGGCGCGGAAGGCCGGGCCATCGCCCCGGTCGGCGCCCGACTCGATGATCGAGTGACCGACGAAGGTGCACGCCAGCCCCTCGCGTTCGAACCAGGGCGGCTCGAAGGGCAGGATTACCAGCAGATGATCGAGAAACCCGGCGATCTTGCGCGCCCGCTCGGGCCGCCACGCCCACACCGTCGGCGCCACGTAATGGATCAGCGGCACCTCGCGCATCGCCTGCTGGCCCGAGCGCAGCCGCTTGCCGACCCGGAAGCTGAAGCCCGGCGCATCGATGGTCACCACCGCGTCGGGCCGCAGCGCGCGGATCGCCCGCACCGTCTGGTTGAGTCGCCCGATCAGCCGGGGCAGTTTCGGCAGCAGCTCGAACACCCCCATCAGCGCCAGATCCGCCATCGGAAACAGCGTCTCCAGCCCCTCGGCGATCATCCGCGGCCCACCGACGCCAACGAAGCGCACCGGCCGGTCGGCCCGCGCCTTCAGCGCCGCGATCAGCCGCGCCCCCAGCACATCCCCCGAAGGCTCCCCGGCGATCATGAACAGCGTCAGCACGTCCCGGTTTCCAAAGGCCGCCGGCCTTTGGCGGGGTCCAGGGGCGGCGCCCCTGGTGTCTTCGACGACCAAGGCTCCGCCCTGGACCCGCTGGGGCCTTGAGGCCCCAGACCCCTCGACTCCGACCACGAACAGGCCAAGGCGGTCGGCGGCGGCGACGGTTTCCGCGCGGTCCATGACCAGGGCGCCGCCGGCCTCGATGGCGATGCCGCGCAGGCCGGCCGCCGCCGCGCCTTCGACGGTGGTGACGCCGATGGTCGGCAGATCGAGCCGGCGGTCCTGCTGGGGTTTCTTGAGCTTGACCAGCACGCCGCCCGGCCCCTCGCGGCGCAACCCGGCGCAGCGGGCGAGCAAAGCATCGGTGCCCTCGATGCCCTCGACCCCGAGCACCAGCCCCTGCTGCACCACCGCCGCCTGCCCAACATCGAGCCGGCCGAGAGCCTGGGCAACCTCGACGCCGCGCTCGATATCGGCCCAGGCCCCGGCATCCGGAATGAGCGCGCCCAGCGCTCCGACCGGGGCCAGCACCTCGGCGAGGATGTCGTGAATCCCGACCACCCGGAAGCCCTCCTCCTCCAGACAGCCGGAGAGCACACGCAGCAGACCGTCATCGCCGAGCGAACGGCTCCCGATCCGGGCGAGAATCTTGGTCCCCTGCCAATCGGGCATGATTTCGCTGAAGGCCGGGCGGCGCATCGGCCCGGCGAACACCAGTTCGGCGACCCGCTCCTGGCGCAAAAAAGCGAAAATATCGGCGACCGCCCCGAGGCGGGTCCAGAGATGCGGCAGGCCCTCGACCGACGCCGGTTCGGTGTGGCCCTGAAAGGCGACGATCACGACCTCGCGTCCGGCTCCGCGCGCCGCCTGGGCCAGCCGGGCCGGCAGCGTGCCGCCCCCGGCCAGAATCGCAAGCTTAGCCGCCATTCCCCGAACGCGGCTGACAAACCGCGCGCGGCGACTTCGCGCGCATGAAGGCGACAACCTCGCTGACCGCGGCATTGCCGCTGAACGACCGCTCGACCTCGTCGACCCGTTCGGCCAGGGTGCCCTCGGGACCGAACAACATGCGATAGGCCGCGCGCAGCATCTGGATGGCCTCGCGACCAAAGCCCCGCCGCTCCAGCCCGACCAGATTCAGCCCCGACAGCCGCGCCCGGTCGCCCATCACCAGACCAAAGGGAATGACGTCGTTTTCGACCCCCGACATGCCGCCGATCATGGCGTGGTGCCCGATGCGCACGAACTGATGCACGGCGCTCAGCCCGCCGAGAATCGCGAAATCGCCGACCACCACATGCCCGGCCAGGGTGGCGTTGTTGGCCAGAATGATGTTGCTGCCGAGCTGGCAGTCGTGGGCGACGTGGGCGCCGACCATGAACAGGCAGCTGTCACCGACGCTGGTGATCATGCCGCCGCCCTCGGTGCCCGGATTCATGGTGACATGCTCGCGAATGCGATTGTCGCGCCCGATCACCAGCTCCGATGGCTCGCCCCGGAACTTCAGGTCCTGCGGCGGCGTGCCGAGCACCGCGAAGGGGTAGACGATGGTGCCGGCACCGACGCGGGTGCGACCGTCAACCACGACATGGGAGACCAGGCTAACGCCATCGCCGAGTTCGACATCGGGACCGACACAGCAGAAAGGCCCGATCCGGACCCCGTCGCCGAGACGTGCCGCCGTGTCAACGACGGCACTGGGATGAATGCTGTTGGCCATCACTTATCATTCATGATCATGGCTGAATAAATCGCCTCGGCAACCAGCACGTCGTTGACCTTGGCCTCGCCCTTGAAGCGCCAGACATTGCCCCGCTGCCGCTGCTTGGCCACATGGACATAGACGGTGTCGCCCGGCCCCACCGGCTTGCGGAAGCGCGCCTCGTCGATGGTCATGAAATAGACCAGCTTGCCCTCGGCCTGCTCGCCGAGCGTCGCGACCACCAGGGTGGCCGCAGTCTGGGCCATCGACTCGATGAGCAGCACCCCCGGCATCACCGGCTGCTGCGGAAAGTGCCCCTGGAAGAACGGTTCGTTGACGGTGACGTTCTTGACCCCGACCGCGCTCTCGCCGAGGACAACGTTGATCACTCGGTCGATCATCAGCATCGGGTAGCGATGCGGAATCATTTGCATGATGCGGTTGATGTCGAGGTCGGGTATCGCAGTCATGTCTGGTATCACCCCCATCGTCCAGCCGTCTCCTGTTATGCCCCGGCCGGCACTGTCGTCACATGTCCCTCTTGTGCCCGATTCCCCGCCCCCGATCAATCCCCAAGCGCGAGCCCCCAACGCGAGCCCCAAGCACGGGAAAGCCCGCGGGCCTCGCCGGGCGCCAAGCGTCCCGCGAGGCCCGAGGCGGATCGGATCACTTCTTATCGGGTGGAATCTTCACCTGCACGCTCGGCAGCTTGGCATTGAGCTTCTCGATCACCTGGCTGGTCATATCCAGGGACGGCTCGACGAAGATCACCTGCGCCTTGTTCACGACCATCGAGGTCTGGCGCTCGTGGGCAAGCGCGTTGATGATTTCGACGGCGGCGGCCTGGATGGTGCGCGACGCCTCATCCATGCCCTGTTGCAGCGCCTTGATATGCGCCTGCACGTCGCGATCGAATTCCCCGGCCTTCTGGAGAAAGTCCTCGCGCTTCTTCGCGAACGCCTCGGCGGACAGGGAGCTGCGCTGGCGCACCAGTTCCTGCTCGGTCTGCTGGAGCTTTTCGCGCCGGCCGGTCGTTTCCTTGCGGAAGGACTCGTCGTTGGCCTGCACGGCCTGCTGAACGGCCTTGCCCGCGCTGGAGTCGTGCATGACCTGCTGGAAATCGACGACACCGATCTTGATCTCGGCCCGTGCGTCGCTGAGCGGCAGTGTCGCGAGAGCAGCCGCCAGCACCGTCGCGGCCGCTGTCCACCGAAGATTTCGAAGGTTCATGTCTTAAAACCTGGTTCCGAAGTTGAAGCGGAATTGCTCAAGCTTATCGTACGATTCTTTCGCAATCGGCATCGCGATGTCAACACCAACCGGCCCCATCGGCGAGCGCCACAGCAGGCCGATGCCCGAGGCTGCCCGGATCGAGTTGGAATCCTTGACGTTGGGATCGGAGACCGGAACCTTGGTCAGAGAGCCGGCATCGGCGAAAACGTGCCCCGAGAAGCCAAGCTCGTCGGGCAGCCCCAGCGGAAAGCGAATTTCCGCCGAGGCCCGGTAGAACTGGGTACCGCCGAGCGCATCGCCGGTGGAAATGTCGCGCGGACCGACACCGGCGACCCGGAAGCCGCGCAGGGTGTCGCCGCCGAGGAAGAAGCGATCGGAAATCGAGACGTCCTTGCCCAAACCGCTGACCGTCCCAACCTCACCGCCCAGGCTGCCGACCCACTTCTCGAACCCGGGCACGGCCTTGTAACCGGTGCCGCCGGCCTTGGTGCGGAAGAAGCGCTCGCTGCCGCCAGCGCCGGCGACATCGTTGGCCAAGCGCAGCACCACGCCGCTGCTCGGATCGAGCCGGCTGTTCCGGGTGTCGTAGGTCAACTCTTGGCTGAACTGGGACAGAATGCGCGAGCCCGCCTGCTCCTGAATGTACTTCGACGCCGAGGAGGGAATATTGCCGATCTTGGTCGAGGTCAGGCTATACGACACCCGCTGCCGGAGATGCTCGGCCAGGGGATAGCCGAACCGCAGCGCGAAGCCGGTGTTGGACTCGTTGTAGGAGCTGTAGAGCTGGTTGTTGCGGTCGACCCGGAACAAATCGATGCCGGCCGACAAGTCCCGGTTCAGGAAATAGGGCTCGGTGAAGGACAGATCGTATTCCTGCCGCCGCTGGGAAACCGTCGCGCCGAGACGCAGCTCGCGGCCGGTCCCGAGCAGGTTGTGCTCGCTGATGCTGAAATCGCCGAGCGCGCCGTCGGTGGTCGAGAAGCCGGCGCCCAGCGAAATTTCGCCGGTGGATTTCTCGGTGACATCGACCTGAACCACCGTCTGGTCGGCCTGGGTGCCGTCGGTGGTGGTGATGTTGACCTTCTCGAAGAAGTTGAGGTTCTTGATCCGCTCTTCCGAGCGCTTCAGCTTGGCCTGATTGAAGGGGTCGCCCTCGGCCAGCAGCAGTTCCCGCCGGATCACGCGGTCAAGGGTGCGGACATTGCCGGTGACATCGATTCGCTCGACGTAGACCCGCTGGCCCTCGTTGAGTTCGAAGGTGATGTCGATCGTCCGTTCATCGCGGTTGCGATTGATGCGCGGACGCACATCGACGAAGGGAAACTGCAGGTTGCCCAGCGCGTCGGCGAGCTTGGTGAGCGCGGTCTCGACCAGATTGGCGTCGTACCAGTCACCGGGCTCGAAATCGACATTGTCGCGCAGGCTCTCCGGATCCAGGCCCTTGAGGTTGGTGGTGAGGTCGACCTTGCCGAAGTGATAGCGCTCGCCTTCATCGAGGGTGAAGGTGATGTAGAAAGCGTCCTTCTCCGGAGTCAGTTCGGCCACGGCGGAAATGACCCGGAAGTCGGCATAGCCCTGCCCCAGATAGTAGCGGCGCAGCAGATCCTTGTCATAGTTCAGGCGATCGGGGTCGTAATTATCCTCGTTGGAGAGGAAGCGGTACCAGTGGGATTCCTTGGTCTGGATCACTTCCTGCAAGGCGCCGCGGCTGAACTTCTCGTTCCCGACGAAATTGATGCGGCGAACCTCGGTGCGCGCGCCCTCCTCGATCTCGAACACCAGATCGACGCGGTTCTGATCGAGCTTGATGATCTTGGGTTCGACCGTCGCGGCGAAGCGGCCGGTGCGCCGGTACAGATCGAGAATCCGCTGAACGTCGTTCTGCACCCGGGTCCGGGTGTAAACCACGCGCGGGCGCAACTGCAACTCGGTCTGAAGCTGGTCTTCCTTGAGGTGCTTGTTGCCCTCGAAGGCGATGCGATTGATGATCGGGTTTTCCGTGACCTTGACCACCAGGGTGCTGTCGTCGCGCCGGAGCACGACGTCGGCGAACAGCCCGGTCGCGAACAAGTCCTTCAGCGACTGGTCCATGCGGTCGGCATCGAAGCTCTGGCCGGGCTCGACCTTGAGGTAGGAGCGGATGGTCGCGGCCTCGATCCGCTCGCTGCCCTCGACTCGGATCGTCGCGATGGTGCCGCCGCTCGACACGGAGGGCACGGTGTCGCCTAACGACTGAGCGGCTGCGCCCGTCCCGATGGCAAGACACCCGGCGACCACCAACAGCGCCGGCACCCATCTTCCGAACCTGAGCCTCAAAACGCCCCCCGCCAAGCCAGAGCCGGTACCTCACCCTCCGGGAAGCCGCAATGCCGTCCCTGCGGGCGGGGCGAGTCCACGCTGTGAATACCGTCCGCGTTCATACCAGAGCCTGTGCACTGCGAAAACTACATTCTTACAAGTGCGGCACCACGACCGGAGCATAGCGGCCCCGGCCGGCGCCGGGGCCAGGGCGCTCAGGAGATCAGCCCCCGGAAAAACGCGACGACGTGCAAATGCACGAGATCGTTCCAGGTGGCGAACACCATCAGACTCAAGACCAGGGCCAGCCCGATTCGAAAGCCGTATTCCTGGGTCCGCTCATCGAGCGGCCGCCCGAACAGCCCCTCGAAGCCGTAAAACAGCAGGTGCCCGCCATCGAGCAGAGGGATCGGGAACAGGTTGATCAGGCCCAGATTGATCGACAGCACGGCCAGGAACCATATCAGCGACACCAGACCGGTCTGAGCCACCTCTCCGGACATCTGGGCGATGCGCAACGGCCCGCCCAAATCCTCGGTCCCCCGAACCCCGGCGATCATCTGGCCGACCCCGGTCAGGGTCGAGCCCGTGAGGTCCCAGGTTTCGCGCAGCGCCTGCCAGACCGCGGTCGCCGGGTCCTGGCGGCGGTAGTCGAGCGCCGGGCGGGTGATGCCCAGCAGGCCGATGGTGTAACTGTTGCCGAACCGGTCGGTGACATTCGAGCTTTGCGGAATGGCGGTCAGGGTCAGGCGGCTGCCGGCGCGCTCGACGGTCACCGCCAGCTTCTGGCCGGGCGCCATGGAGACGATGGCCTTGACCTCCTCGAAGCGCTCGATGCTCCGGCCGTCGATGGCCACGATGATGTCGCCGGGCTTGAGCCCCGCCGCCTCGGCGGCGCTGCCGGGCCTGACCGCGCCGATGTCGGCCGGCGTGAAAGGCTGGCCGGCGGTCATGAACAGCAGCGCCAGCACGATCACCGCGAAGACGAAATTGGCCACCGGCCCGGCGGCGACGATGGCGGCACGCTGGCCCAGCGTTTTGTGGTGAAACGCCACCGCCTTTTCCTCGGGAGTCATCTCCCCAAGGCCGGTGCCGGGCGTGCTGGCGGCGTCGGCGTCGCCGAACATCTTCACATACCCGCCCAGCGGCAGCAGGCTGATCCGCCAGCGCGTGCCCGCGCGGTCGTTCCAGCCCCACAGCTCCGGCCCCATGCCGAAGGAAAACACCTCGATCTTGACGCCGCAACGCCGCGCCACCCAGTAGTGCCCCCACTCATGGACGAACACCAGAATGGTCAGCACAACCAGGAAAGGAACCGCGTAGTGCCAAAGGCCGTTGAGAATTTCCATGGGGTCCGTCCGCAGTGCTGGTGCGGCCCGCCGGGCGCGCCACGAGAGCCCGATTATAGACCGATCAGCCGCTCTTGCCAGCCCTCTCCACCACCCCGAGCGCGAACACGCGCGCGGCGGCGTCGATGGCGCGGACGTCGGCGAGGTCGCGGGGAGCGTCGTGAGGCAGGGCAGTGAGCGTCGACTCGACCACCCGCTCGATGTCGAGGAAACCGATGCGCCGGTTGAGGAAGGCGTCGACGGCGATCTCGTTGGCGGCGTTGAGCAGGGTCGGGGCGCCACCGCCGGCCTTGAGCGCGGCGCGGGCGAGGCGCAGCGCCGGGAAGCGCTCGGGATCGGGGGCGTGGAAGGTCAGGGAGGCCGAGGTCAGCAGGTCCAACCGCGCCGCCGGGGTGCGGATGCGCGCCGGCCAGCCGAGGGCATAGGCGATCGGGGTGCGCATGTCCGGCGTGCCGAGTTGGGCCAGCACCGAGCCGTCGACATATTCGACAAAGCTGTGGACCACCGACTGCGGATGCACCAGCACATCGATCTTGTGTTCGGGCATGTCGAAGAGGAAGGCGGCCTCGATGATCTCCAGCCCCTTGTTGAACATGGTGGCGCTGTCGACCGAGATTTTCGCGCCCATGTCCCAGGTCGGATGGGCCACCGCCTGCTCGGGCGTCACCGTGGCCATCGCCGCGCGGTCCATGGTGCGGAACGGCCCGCCCGAGGCGGTGAGAATCAGCCGCTCGATGCCCTCGCGGCGCTCGAAATCGAAGCACTGGAAGATCGCCGAATGCTCGCTGTCCACCGGCAGCAGGGTGGCGCCATGATCGCGCACCAGTTGCATCATCAGTGGCCCGGCGCAAACCAGGCATTCCTTGTTGGCGAAGGCGACGGTGGCGCCACGCCGCGCCGCCGCCAGGGTCGGCTCCATGCCGGCAGCGCCGACGATCGCCGACATCACCCAGTCGGCCGGCATCTCGGCGGCTTCGACCACCGCCGCCGCGCCGGCGGCGGCCTCGATGCCCGAGCCGGCCAGCGCGTCCTTGAGATCGCCATAAAGACTGTCCTCGGCGATCACGGCGCGCCGGGCGCCCAGCTGCCGGGCCTGTTCGGCCAGCGTCTTGACATTGCGCCGGGCGGTCAGCGCCTCGACCGCGTACAGCTCCGGCTCAAGAGCGATCAGGCCCACGGTGTTGGTCCCGACCGAGCCGGTGGAACCGAGCACCGTCACCCGCCGCTTCGAAGCCTTCTCAGTCCTAGCCACCGCTTGCTCCCCGCTCTTGCCTGTAAAGTTCACCACCAGCCCAGCTTCGCCCCGACCAGCCAGTGGAACAGCGCCAGCACCGGCGCCGCCGCCAGCAGACCGTCGATGCGGTCGAGCAAGCCGCCATGGCCGGGAATGATGCCGCCGCTGTCCTTGACGTTGTAGCGGCGCTTGACCGCCGACTCGAACAGGTCGCCGCAATTGCTCATCACCGCCAGCAGGGTGGCCAGCAGCGCCGCGATCAGCGGCGAATGGGCACCATAGCCGATGGCCACACCGGCCAGCGCCAGCGCGGCGGTGGCGAGACCGCCCCAGAAGCCGGCCCAGGTTTTGGCCGGGCTGATGCTGGGCGCGAGGCGCGGCCCGCCGATCGCCCGGCCGACCACGAACGCCCCGGTATCGTTGGCCCACACCGAGAGCAGCAGGAAACAAATCAGCGCCGTGCCGATCTGCGGCGCGTCGCGCAGCCAGATCAGGGCGACGCAGCTCAACCCGATATAGGGAATGCAGAAGGCCGACCACCAGCGGTCCTTGGGCCGCACCGCGGTGGCGCCGGTTCCCGCCACCAGACCGGCGACCAGGGTCGCGACCATCGCCGCCGAGAGCGCCGTCGCCGGGCCGATCAGCAAATGCAGCGTCACCACCAGGATAATCGCGGCGCAGGAGACGAAGAACGTTCGGTCGAGCACGCCGGGCACGATCATGCGCACCCACTCGCGCAGCGCCAGCAGCGCGGCAACGACGACCATGGCCCGGAACGGCCAGCCGCCCAGATACACGACTCCCAGCACCAGGGGCCCGAGCACCAGTGCAGACAGCGCGCGGGCGCGCAGGTTGCTTTTTCTATCTTTTTCCAACCGATGCGCCATACCGGCGTTCCCGCCGGTTATACTCTTTGATCGCGTCCTCGAGATCATGCCGGGTGAAATCGGGCCAAAGAGTGTCGATGAAAACCAATTCGGCGTAAGCCGACTGCCAGAGCAGGAAATTGCTGAGCCGCTGTTCGCCGCTGGTCCGGATCACGAGGTCCGGATCGGGCAGGCCTGCGGTGAACAGGGATGCCGAAACCAGCCCTTCGTCGATCTCTCCGGGCTTGAGGTTACCCTCCGCCACCCGGACGGCCAGCCGGCGTACGGTCTGGACGATCTCCTGGCGCGAACCGTAACTGAGGGCGAGGATCAAGGTCAACGTCGAGTTGCTTGCGGTGGTGGTTTCGCCGGTGTCGATCAGCTGATTTATGTCGGACGACAGCCGCCCCCGGTCGCCGATCACCCGCAGCCGCACCCCCTGCTTGTGCAGTTCGGCGATTTCGCTGCGCAGATAGTAGCGCAGCAGCGACATCAGGTCGGAGACCTCGCTGTCGGGACGCGCCCAGTTTTCCGAGGAAAAGCTAAAGAGGGTGATGGTGCCGACGCCCAGGTCGATCGCGGCCTCGACCGTCCGCCGCACCGCCTCGGCGCCCTTGCGGTGGCCGGCGATTCGGGGCAAGCCGCGCGCCTTGGCCCAGCGCCCGTTGCCATCCATGATGATGGCGACGTGGGCCGGCGTGCTCTGCCCGTTGCTGTCACCCCCGGTCGGCATCGGCTCAGACCTGCATGATTTCCTTTTCCTTGGCCGCCAGCGCCTCATCGATCTTCTTGATATGGGCGTCGGTCGCGGCCTGGATCTTCTCGGCTTTCGCCTTGTGCTCGTCTTCGCTGATATCGCCGGCCTTTTCCGCCTTCTTGAGGGCGTCCATGCCGTCGCGCCGGACGTTGCGCACCGCCACCTTGGCCGCCTCGGCGTATTTGTGCGCGACCTTGGACAGTTCCTTGCGCCGCTCCTGGCTGAGATCGGGCACCGGAATCCGGATGGTCTGACCTTCGGTCTGGGGGTTCAGGCCCAGGCCGGACTCGCGAATCGCCTTCTCGGTCGCCTTGACCATGCCGCGATCCCAAACCTGGACCGTGATCAGGCGCGGTTCGGGCACGCCGATGGTGCCGACCTGATTGAGCGGCAGATGGCTGCCATAGGCGTCGACATTGATCGGCTCCAGCAGGCTGGCCGAAGCACGGCCGGTGCGCAGGCCGGCGAATTCCTTGCGCAGGGACTCAAGCGCGCCGTCCATACGGCGGTTGACGTCGGAAACCTCGGAGTCTGCCACCTTACCCCTCTTCCGTGATGATGGTGTAGTGTCCGCGCCCCGCCACCACCTCGGCGAACGCGCCGGGAGCGTGGATGGAGAAGACCAATATGGGAATCCGGTTGTCGCGCGCGAGGGAAATCGCCGAAGCGTCCATCACCCGCAGGTCCTTGGCCAGGACCTCCTGGTAGCGCAGACGCTCGTAGCGCGCGGCATCCTTCACCTTCTTGGGATCGGCGGTGTAGACGCCGTCGACCTGGGTGCCTTTCAGCAGGGCGTCGCAGCCCATTTCCGAGGCCCGCAGCGCCGCCGCCGTGTCGGTGGTGAAGAACGGATTGCCGGTGCCGGCGGCGAAGATCACCACCCGGCCCTTTTCCATGTGCCGGATCGCCCGGCGGCGAATGTAGGGTTCGCAGACCGTGGCCATCGGGATCGCCGATTGCACGCGGGTCTGCACCCCGATTCGCTCCAGCGCGCTCTGCATCGCGAGCGCGTTGATCACGGTGGCCAGCATGCCCATGTAGTCGGCCGAAGACCGCTCCATGCCCCCGGCCGCGCCCGAGACGCCCCGGAAGATGTTGCCGCCGCCGATCACCAGACACACCTGGGCACCGGTTTCCCGCACCGCTTTGACTTCGGCGGCGATCCGGGTGACGGTCTCGGACTCGAGCCCGTACTCGCCCTGCCCCATCAGCGCTTCGCCCGAAATCTTGAGCAGAACACGCCGGTAGCGCGGACCCGAGTCGCCGTCGCCCTTGGTCAGCCGGATCACCATCGCGTCATTCCCCCGTTCAGCCGCCAGCCGCCGGCTTGACACCCGCCGCCGCCGCGACTTCGGCCGCGAAGTCGCCCTGCTCCTTCTCGATGCCCTCGCCGAGAGCGAAGCGCGCGAAGCCCGCGACCGTCACCGGCGCGCCCACGGTCTTGGCGGCGTTCTCGATCACCTTGGTGATCTTGGTTTCGCCATCGATGACGTAGGTCTGCTCGGTCAGCACCACTTCCTCGTAGTACTTGCGCAGGCCGCCCTCGACCATCTTGGCGATGATCGCTTCCGGCTTGCCGCTGGTCCGGGCCTTGTCGGCCAGGATGGCGCGCTCGCGGTCGACCTTGGCCGGGTCGAGTTCGGCGACGCTCACCGCCTCGGGACGGGCGGCGGCGATGTGCATGGCCAGCTGCTTGCCGAGATCGGCCAGCTTGCCCTGATCACCCGTCGATTCGAGGGCGACCAGCACGCCGATCTTGCCCAGGCCGGGGGCCAGCGAGGTGTGGATGTAGCTGGAGACCACGCCCGCCGACACCGACAGCCGGACCGAACGGCGCAGGTTCATGTTCTCGCCGATGGTGGCGATCAGGGTGGTGATCTGGTGGCTGACGTCGACGCCGGCATCGGGCCAGGTCGCCTTGCGCAACTCTTCGACGTCACCGCTGCCGGCCAGCGCCAGGGTGGCGAGGGTGCGCGCCGCGTCCTGAAACTTGTCGTTGCGGGCGACGAAGTCGGTTTCGGCGTTCAGCTCGATCACGGCGGCGGCGTTGGGGCCGGTCGCGACCGCGACCAGACCCTCGGAGGCGACCCGGCTGGCCTTGCGCGCGGCGGCGGCGAGGCCCTTCTTGCGCAGCCAGTCGACCGCCGCCTCGATGTCGCCGCCGTTTTCCACCAGCGCCTTTTTGCAGTCCATCATGCCCGCGCCGGTCTTCTCGCGCAGGTCCTTGACCAGGGAAGCTGTGATTTCAGCCATAAGCTTTTATCTCATCCAATCGGTTGGAACTGGGGGCGGCTCAGGCCGCGCTCCCCGCCGCTTCGTCGCTCTCGACCACCACTTCGGCCGGCGCCTCGGTGCGGGCGCCGACATCGATGCCGGCGGCGGTCATCTCGGCCTGCAAGCCGTCGAGCACCGAGCCCGAGAGCAGTTCGCAGTACAGATCGATGGCGCGCAGCGCGTCGTCATTGCCGGGAATCGGGAAGGCCACGCCGTCGGGATCGGAGTTGCTGTCGATCACCGCGACCACCGGAATGCCCAGCTTGTTGGCTTCCTTGACCGCGATCGATTCCTTGTTGGTGTCGATGATCACCAGGATGTCGGGCAGGCCGCCCATTTCCTTGATGCCGCCCAGCGCCCGCTCGAGCTTGTCGCGCTCGCGGGTCAGCTGGAGGGTTTCCTTCTTGGTCAGGCCGGTGGTGCCTTCGACCAGCCGCTCTTCCATCTCGCGCAGGCGCTTGATCGACTGGGAAATGGTCTTCCAGTTGGTCAGCATGCCGCCGAGCCAGCGGTGATTGACGTAATACTGGCCGCAGCGGCTCGCCGCCTCGGCGATGCGCTCCTGGGCCTGACGCTTGGTGCCGACGAACAGCACCCGGCCGCCGCCGGCGACGACGTCGCGCACCGCGGTCATGGCGCGGTGCAGCATGGGCACCGACTGCTCAAGATCGATGATGTGCACGCCGTTGCGCACGCCGAACAGATACTGCTGCATCTTCGGGTTGCGACGACGGGTGTGGTGACCGAAGTGAACGCCCGCTTCGAGCAGGCGGCGCATGGTGAAAACGGGGAGAGCCATGATCTGCTTCTTTCCGGTTGATCCGCCGCAGGCACGTCCCGTTCGGGCGAACGGAACACCGGAGCGGGCCGTACTAACGGTCCGCAAGCCCGCGTGAGGGGTTGACGATGGCGCCTTGATAGACCGCCGCCACCGTTTTGGCAACAGTTCTGCTTGGAGAGGGCCGACAGCGCCACCGAATCGGCATGGCCGGCCGAACGCGCCTATGGTAGTTTCCCCGGGCCGCATCGCCGCCCCCAAGAGCTGGACCAGGAGCTGGATATGAGTTTTCGCACCGCCGCGCTCGCCTTCACCGCGCTGGTCCCCTTGCTGACGGCGTCCCCGGAGGGCGCGGGCGCCCAGACTCCGCCGGCGGTCAAATCCGAGATCGCCACGCCGCCCGACCTGTTCGAGCCGTTCAACCGCGCGATGTTCGGGGTCAACGCGACGGTGGTCGACTATCTGGTCGAACCGACGGCCAAGGTGCTGGGCGCGGTGACCCCGGATTTCGTCCGCCGCATCGGCGGCAACCTCTATGAGAACATCAGCGAGCCGGAGTTCGTGTTCACCAATCTGCTGGCCGGACATCCGGGCGACGCCCTGGTTTCGGTCGGGCGTTTCGCGGTCAACAGCACGATCGGCATCGTCGGCATGTTCGACGCCGCGACCCCGCTGGGGCTGGAGCGCCGGACCACCGAGGTCAGCGAGGCGATGTGCAAGGTCGGCATCGCGCCGGGACCCTACCTGATCCTGCCGCTGATCGGCCCGACCAACGTCTTCAGCGGCGGCATCCTGGGCGCCGTGCTGGCGGCGGAATGGTACGCGCTCAGTCTGGTGTCGACGGCCCTGGCGGCCGGCGACGCGGTGTTCGACATCAGCGTCTCGGTGGCCAGCCTGCGCCACGTGCGGGATATTCCGGGCAGCCCGAACACCGACCACTACGCGGTGCAGCAGAAGGAATTCTGGGACTACGTCAAGGCCGGCTGCGCGCCGGCCCCGGGCACGACCACGGTGCCGGCCGGCGGCGTCAAGAGCTGAGCGGGGTCAAGAGTTGAGCGGGGTCAGGAACTGACGGGCCTGACGCCCGCCTCGGCGAGAAAAGCGGCGAAGCGGGCATCGGCGCCCCTGAGGTGCGCGGCGAACCAGTCGTCGAGAAACTCGACGGTGGCCAGCCGCACCGGCCCGCCATCGCGCTCGATGGTCGCGATCAGCCCCTGCAATTCGTCGAGCAGTATTTTGTGCTCGCCAAGGTGCACGGTGAGTTCGGGATAGTCGTGTGTGGCCATCAGGCCCTTTTCATGACCGAAATGAGCGGCCGAGAACATCAGCAGCTCGCGGGTGGCGGCGGCGACCGCGCTCTTGCCGTAATCCTCGTTGACGCTCAGGTAGAGTTTGTTGATCAGCGCCGCCATCACCCGATGGTCGTCGTCCAGATGCTCGTGGCTGAGATGCAGGCTGTCGTTCCATTCGATGGCCATCGCCGGGCTCCGGTCAGGACGTTGTCGCAGGCGACCATAGTACGCATGACCGGAAGTTTCCAGACATGCCGCACGCTCCCTCTCGTGGCCGCCGGCCCGGCCTGAACCGGCCCGGCCTGAAGCGGTGCGAGCACATGGTTTTCGCAAAACGCATTGGTCGCGCTCTTGCCGCTCGGAAGGCTTGTCTATATAAGATGATTCCAATTCAGGCGCCCCCGGAGATCGTATCGTATCCGGCTGTGGGGGTGCCGAGGCGCCCGCCCGCCGCTTACCCTGCCCCCCCGTTAGATGAGAGGATCACGCCGTGCTTGAAGCCTACCGCCAGCATGTCGCTGAGCGTGCCGCGCTCGGAATTCCGCCCCTGCCGCTGACCGCCAAGCAGACCGAGGAATTGATCGGTCTGCTGGCGACCCCGCCCAAGGGCGAGGAGCAGGTGCTGGTCGACCTCATCACCTATCGCGTCCCGGCCGGCGTCGACGATGCCGCCAAGGTCAAGGCCGGCTTCCTGGCCGCCGTGGCCAAGGGCCTCGAGTCTTCGCCGCTGATCTCCAAGGTCAAGGCCACCGAGCTGCTGGGCACCATGCTCGGCGGCTTCAACATCAAGCCGCTGATCGACCTGCTGGCCTGTCCGGAGTGTGGCGCCGCCGCCGCCGCCGGGCTCAAGGGCACGCTGCTGATGTTCGTCTTCTTCCATGATGTCAAGGA
>CAIOBP010000026.1 GCA_903856295.1 uncultured Rhodospirillales bacterium
CACCAGCCTGAGTTTGCATTTTTATAGTGCCAACGCCAGGGCGTTCGAGGCGTTCCTGGCCTCGCTGCGCGGTCCGTCGGGCGAAGTGCTGGTGCCCGACTTCCGCCGCCTCGCGGCGATGGGATCATTGGCCGGCAACCCCCAACTGGTCTCGGGTACCGGTCGCACCCTGGTGTTGTCGGGCTTCATGCACGGTGCCCAGAAGGTGCTTGCGGCCGGCGACCTGATCCAGGCCAGCCCCGGGCGCACCCACATGGTGGTCGACGACATCGCCGCCGACGCATCGGGCAATGCCAGCATCCGGGTCGAGCCGCGCCTGCGCGAACCAGTGGTGGCCGGGCCGCTGGTAACCAGCAATTGCCGCGTCCGCATGCGACTGATCTCCGACGACGCCGGCAAAAACCCGACCACGCCACCGATGAAATCGGCCTATCAGGTCGATCTGGTCGAGATTCTGACGCCATGACGCTCGACTGGCCGCTCGACCTGCACCCGGTCGAACAGTCGTTCTACATTCACACGCTCACTGCCGCGCCCAGTGTAGTCGGGCCGGTGCTCGGGCGTTCGGGTGCGCGCTGGGTCGCCGAACTGACGGTCGAGCCGACCATGGGCCGCTTGCCCTGGCTCGAAGCCCTGCTGACCCGCCAGCGCGCCGGGGTGATCGAACTGCTGCTGCCCGACTTCACCCGGCTGGCGGGTGTGCCAGCGCCGGAAACCTTCGAATCTCATGCCGCCGAAATCGGCGAAACCCGCTTCGATGACGACACGACCTTCGACGACGGCACGGCGTTCTTCGCGGGCGACGCAGGGCCTCCGACCCTGGCTGGCGGCTGCCGGGGCTATCTGGTGCTGACTGGCTGCCGTCCCGGCGGCATTGAGGTGCTTGCAGGCGCCTTTCTCCAGGCCAGTCCCGGCCGCGCCCATCTGGTGGTCGGCGGGACCGGGGTGAACCAGGACGGCATCGCCCTGGTGACGCTGGCGCCGCCGCTGCGCGAACCGCCGGTGCCGGGTTTGGCCCAGACCGCCACCAGCCGGGTGCGCATGCGCCTGACCGGCGGCACCGCGCTCGCCAGCCCGACCACGCCGCCCCAGCGCGCCCGCTACCGTCTCTCCTTTGTCGAGGTATCGCCATGACCGGTCGCCTGTCGGGAGCCGCCGAGGCCGAGAGCTACAAGATCGTCGCCCGGCCGGTGCTGCTGGTCGAGTTTGGCTTCACCTCGGGCACCTCGCGCCTGTGGTCGGGGCTGGGCACGCTCTCCTGGAACGGTCTGGACTGGCTCGGCGTCGGCACTCTCGGGCAGGTCTCCAGCGTCGAGGAGACGCTGGAAGTCCGCGCCGCCGGGGCCAGCTTCGAGCTGTCGGGGGTGCCCGCCGATCTCCTGACCCACGTCATGACCGAGCCGCTCCAGAGCCGTCCGGTGAAACTGTGGTTGGGGTTCATGGATGAGGATTGGGCGGTGGTACCCGATCCGGTGCTGATCTTTCGCGGTCTGATGGACACCGTCGACATCCGTGACGGCGGCCCTACCGCCACCATCACCCTGCTGGCCGAGAACCGCCTGCGCGATCTCGAACGTCTGCGGGTGCGCAACTACACCGACGCCGACCAGCAGGCCGAGTATCCCGGTGATCGCGGTCTGGAGTTCGTCCCGGCGCTGCAGACCATGACCATCCCCTGGGGCGGCAGCGCGTGAACGCCGTCCTGCTCGACCGCTATCTGCGGTCCTGGCGCCATCGGCCGTTCGCCTGGGGCGAAGCCGATTGCGTGCGCTTCGCCGCCGGCTGGGTGGCGCTGGTCACCGGCCGCGATCCGGTGGCCAGCACGGTTGGCCACTACGCCGGGTGCCGTGAGGCCTTGCGCTTGATGGTGGCCACCACCGGCACCGCCGATCTGCTCGCCGCCACCAGCGTCATTCTCGGGCCGCCATTGGAGAGTCCGCTCGCCGCCCGTCTCGGCGACGTGGTGGCGATCACCACCCCGGTCGGGCCGGCGCTGGGTCTGTGCGCCGGGGCCGAAGTCGCCGCTTCCGGTCCTGGCGGGCTGGTTGCCCGACCGCTGACTTCGATCATCGCCGCCTGGAGGATTTACTGATGCCCCCTGTGCTTGCCCTGGTTGCTGGCGCCGCCGTTGCCGAACTGGTCGGCGGCGGCATCCTCGGTGCGGTGCTCGGTGGTGCCGTCACCATCGGCGTCTCGACTCTGGTCACCCCCAGCAAGCCCGCGCCCGCACCGACACCGGCCCCGATCGCGCCGCCGCCCGCGCCGGTCGTGCCGCCACCGGTCCCGGTCGTCACCACCACCGTGACGCCGCCGGCCCGGATGGTCCGGCAGCCGATCACCTCCCACCGCATCCTCTACGGCGAGGTCCGAACCGGCGGGCCGCTGGTCTACACCCATTTGCGAGCGCCCTCGGGGTCTTCGAAGCTCGACTTGCTGCATCTGGTCGTGGTCCTGGCCGCCCATGAGGTTGATGCCATCGGCGATGTTTATTTCGACAACACCCTGGTGTCGTTGGACGGCAATGGCGGGGCCACCTCGGCGCCTTACGCCCGCAGCGGCACGATCTATGCCAACGTCTGGAAGCATCTCGGCAGTCCCGACCAGAACGCCGACAGCGTGCTGGTCGCCAACACCAACAACGAATGGACCAACGCCCATCGCCTGCGGGGGCGAGCCTATCTCCATCTCCAGCTTCGCCGTGACGACACCGCCTTTCCCGGTGGGTTGCCCAACGTCTCGGCCAAGGTCCGGGGGCGGAAAATTTATGATCCCCGCACCGGCACCACGGCGTGGTCCGACAATGCGGCGCTGGCCATTCTCGATTATCTGCGCGCGTCGTTCGGCTTGAACTGCTCGCTCGACGAAATCGACCTCTCGTCGTTCATCGCCGCCGCCAACATCTGCGACGAGACGGTTCTCCGTCCTGGCGGCAACGAGAAGCGCTACACCGTCAACGGCGTCATCGACCTCAATCAGGCACCGGTCGACACGGTCCCGAAACTGCTCTCGGCCTGCGCCGGGCGGCTGACCTACACCGCCGGTACCTGGCGGCTCTATGCCGGAGCATGGCTGCCGCCGCTGGTCGAACTCGGCGAGGCCGACCTGCGCGATCCGGTGACGGTACGGCCGAGGCGGTCCCGGCGCGAGCTGATCAACACCGTGCGCGGCTCGTTTCTGTCAGCGGCGTCGGACGGCCAGCCGACCGACTATCCTCCCGTCACCGTCGACGGCTACCGGACCGAAGATGGCGACCTTGAGGTGGCGCGCAGCCTTGATCTGCCCTTCACCAACTCGCCCTACATGGCTCAGCGCATCGCCCGCATCATTCTCGAAGCTAACCGCCGGCAGATCACGGTCGAGTTTCCCGCCAACCTCGCCGGATTACGTCTGGCTGCCGGCCAGACCGTGGCGCTGTCGCTGCCGCGCTTTGGCCTCGTCGACCAGCCGATGGTGGTCAGCTCCTGGAAAATGGCCGAGACCATGGGCGTCGACATCACGCTGACCGAGGAAGACCCCGCCGTTTACGAGTTCGCGGTCGGCGACCTCACGGAGATGGATGCGGCTCCGGCGCTGTCGCTGCCGGCCAACGCCGATCTGCCACCGGCAACGCCGACCGGTCTCACCGCCACCGTTTCGGGCTCCGGCGTGCTGCTGACCTGGAGCCAGCAGGCGGAAAGCGACTTCGATCATTTTGAGGTCTGGGAGGCGTTGTCCGGGGTCAGCGATCCCGCCAGCGGCTCCTGCCTCGCCGAGACCTGGCGAGCCGACTGGCTGCGGAGCAGCCTCACCAATGGGGCCAGCCGGGTCTGGTGGGTGCGCGCCGTCGATCGCCACGGCAACCGCAGTCCGTTCTCGGCTCCGGTCAGCGCGACCGTGCCAGGCACGCCGTCCTTCGCCCTGATCCTGGAGTAAGTTCCATGACGGATGCAGTTCGTCTGAGTGACCTGCCAGCGGCGACGACGCTGGCCGATACCGACCTGTTGCCGCTGCTCCAGGCCGGTGGCGGTGCCCGCGTCACCATCGCGCAAGTCAAGGCGCTGATCGGAGCCGGCGTCTCGGGTTTTCCCTGGTCGAGCGTTCCCGCCGGCACCACAGTCAGCGTCGATGCCGGCCGGCAGATGATGGTGTTCAACAGCCTGACCCTCGACGGCTCGCTGGTCGTCGACGGCAACGTCGGAGTCTGGTCCTGATGGCCGATCTCACCCTCAAGGCCGGCACCCCCGCCGGCAATCCGCCCGCCGGCTATATCAAGCTGTTCATCGGCGACGATGGCAAGCTCACGGGGCGCGATTCCACCGGCGCCAGCGTGCTGGTGCTCGGCGGCGGCAACACCGGCGACCAGACCATCACCCTGACCGGCGATGTCACCGGCTCCGGTACCGGGTCGTTCCCCGCCACCATCGCGGCCGGAGCGGTGACCAACGCCAAGCAGGCACAAATGCCGGCCCTGACTCTCAAGGGCAACAATGCGGGCAGCGCCGCCACCCCGGTCGACATCACAGTCGCTCAGGCCCGGACCCTGCTCGGCGCGGGGGCCGGCAATGGCTTCGACGCCGATACCGTCGATGGGTTGCATGCCGCCAACCTTCAGGCCGGCAATTATCGGAATCTGGTGACCAACGGCTGCTGCCGGGTTTCGCACCGGGCTTCGAAAGCGCTCACCACCTCCTGGCAGACCGGCCCGGTGGACCTGATCGCGGTCGCGGCCGGCGGCACGGTGACCGGTGGCACTATCGTCCAGGCCAGCGGTGTCACCTCACTGTCCAAATCCGGCTATGCCTGTCAAATCCAGTCGGCGACCCTGACCGGCGCCGGCACGGTGTCCTGGCGACACCGCATCGAAGCCCGCAATGCCGGATCAGTGGCGAATGGCGCCGCCATGGTCACCGCTCGCACATATCACGATGTCGGCAGTTCGGTAACCTACACGTTCACCGTCAACAAGCCGACCGCTGCCGACACTTTTTCCTCGGTGACCCAGATCGCCACCGGCACGGTGGCGGTGGCCAACGCCACCAACGCCGATCTCAGTCTGTCGGTTCCCAATCTCGGCGACTGCTCCAACGGCATCGAGATCATCATCAGTGCCGCCTGCGGCGCCATCACCACCAAGAACCTTTATCTCGGCGATCTGCAACTGGTGGCGGGCTCCCTGGCACTGCCGATGATGCCGCGGCCGATGGCCACCGAGACCATACTGGTCTCCCGTTATCTCCGGCCCTGCATGGGTCTGATCGGCAAGGCCAACTCCGCCACCAACATGCAGATCGTGCTTTCCCACCCCGACATGCGGTCGGTGCCGGGCTACGAGGCTAACGCCGCCATGGCCTTCACCGATGCCGTGGCTACAGATTTTGTCCAGTCGCAAGCCAGCGTCACCACCGTTCACGACGCCACCGCCCACAACGGCCGCATCTCCTGCGGCTTCTTTACCGGCCTGACCTCCGGCACCGTCATGCTCCAGAAGGGCACCGGCGGCACCATCCTTGCCTCGGCTGAACTGTAGGGTATCCCGCCGGCAGCGGCGAGCGCGGCTCGGAGCCGGCGGCCAGCGGGTTCCCGTTTCCTCGTGGCGGGAGCGACTCCGCGCGCCACGCGGGCGAACCTATCACGTCCGCCCTGGCAGGCACCGGCGAATGCCATCCCCGCCACCGACTTGATCCATCCCCCACGATGGCGTCTCCGCGGTCCCGGCGCTTATACGGGCTCCCGGTCCCCGATCCCCAGAACAGCGCTCCGCGCCGGCAGTCCCGAACGCGGCAGCCCCCACCCTGCGACCTGTTTTTATACCACGGACAAAGCGGCAGCGAACTGCCGAAAGAGGGCAACTTTCTGCCCGAAACAGGCAATCTTTTTCCGAGAGGCTCACCCATGGCCCGCATCGACGACATTCTGGCGGCCGGCGCCGCCGTCTCCAAGCTCGACCTCCGACGCTATCTGGCCTCCCGCGAGGTCGCGACGCCGGTCGACTACGGCGCCATCGAAGGCGGGCTCGTCGACTGCGCCCCGGCCTTCACCGCCGCCTTCGCCGAGAACGATGCCGTGTTCGTGCCACCCGGCGTCTGGAGGATCGCCAGTCCGATCGTGCTCGGCTATGGCCAGAGCCTGTTCGGCGTCGGCGATGCCTCGGTGATCCAGGCCCGCGAAGACCCCTGGGACGTCAATGCGCTGCCGGCCTATCTCAGTAGCTTCGATGCCATCGAACTTCAGGACGGCTACTGTCAGGTCCGCGATTTCAAAATCGTCGGCGGCAACTCGGCGGTCAAGCTCTATGGCCGCACCGGGCCATGCGTTCGCAATGTCATCGAGAATCTGACGATCTGGGACGCCGTTATCGGCATCACCCTCGATGGCTATGACGATCCCCAGAAGCCCTGCTACTGGAATCATCTGGCCAGAATCCTGATCGCCCGGTCGCGTCTGCACGGGATTCTGATGACGGTGCTTTCCACCGGCGACACCCCGAACGCCAACAAGTTTCACGATGTCCGGGTCTATTCGCTGTCGGCGCCGATGACCGGCTGTGGCTTCTTCCTGTCGACGGCGCGCTTCAACAACAGCTTCATCGATTGCGAGGCCAACCTGCATCCCAGCGCCGAAGCCTGCTTCCGGCTCGGGGCGATGACCGACCAGACGCGGATTCTCAACTTCTACGCCGAATGCTCGGGCGCCGTGCCCGGCATTCGCATCGACAACAGCTCGACCAACACCACGATCATCGGCCTGTTCAGCGCCACCGGCGGCGCGCCGATCTGGGACACCACAGGCCACCGCGAATACATGGCCTTCGGCGCGGGCTATCCAACCACTGCGCTGCTGAAAGAGACCACCGTCACCGGCCTGACCGTCGAGGGCCTCAATTACGCCACCCGCTTCGTCGAGGGCCAGAGCACAGTCAATCCGGATTTCTCGGTAGCGCCGATGTGGCTGATCAGCTCCTGGGCCGGCGTGGTCGAGGTCGTTCTGCCGTTGCCCGGAGACTGCCCTGGTCGGGTCGGCATCATCAAGAAGTCGGACAGTTCCGGCAACTCGGTCACCATCACGCTGCCGGCTGGTTCCGGCCCCGACAATGGTGCCGTGACGCTACGGGCGTACGGCGATTTTCTCGGCATCATCAGCAACGGTGCCGCCTGGCACATCGTTTCCCGTCACTACGACACGCCGATCGGCGGCTGGGCCAATCCCTCCGGTTCCGCCTTCACCCGCGGCCCGTTCAACGCCGAC
>CAIOBP010000027.1 GCA_903856295.1 uncultured Rhodospirillales bacterium
AGCTCTTGCAGATGGTAGCCGAGGCCGAGCCCGAGCACGACCAGGAAGCAGCCCTCGTACTCCGGGCGGGCGCTGAGGTCGGCGATGCCGATGTCCCGGCTTTTCAGCTCGTTCATCAGCCGCTGAAAGAGACGGAACGAGCCCTTGCTGGCGATGTTGGCGCCGGAAAGATCGGTGATGAAGAAGCGCAGCGGCTTTTCCATGTACCCCGCGATCTGTTCGGCGGCGAGAGTCCGGCCATCGTTGCCATAAAGCCGGCCCTGTCCGAAGTCGAGGTCGATCAGGGTCTCGCCGTCACGGACCGGCGTCGTGGTCGCGGGCACCGCCAGCAATCCGGCCAGATCGGGAAAGCGGGAGGTCAAAATCTCCCGGCTGCGAAGAGTGCGCTCGGTCGTCGAGATCGTCGGTGTCGTCATTGGTTGGCGGCCTGTCGGCGAGATGGGATGGTCGGCCGGGAGCTAGCTCTCCAGGCCGGCCAGGGCCAGGATCGCGGCTTCGATGCCGGCCGCGACCTGGGCCGGCTTGAACACCGGCGCATCGGCAAGGGCTGTTGCGACCAGGGCGCCGGCGGCCGCGCGGGCCTCGGCGGAGAGGCCGAGGCGCACGGCGGCGGCGATGTAATCCGGCTCGCGCTCCGCGACCAGGGCGCCGAGACCGTTGCGGCGCAGCAGGGCGGCGGACTGGCGGCGGTGGCGTCCCTCGCCGGCCAGAGCCAGCACCGGCACGCCCTGGGCCAGGGCCTCGATGGTGTCGTGGGGATTGATCTCGACGAAGGGCGCCAGCACGACGTCGACCTGATCGTAGAACGCCTGGGGCTCGCCGGAGATCACGTCGATGCGGTCGGCGATGCCGGCCAGTTGGAAGCGCGAGGAGAGCGGCTCGATCAGCCCCGCCTGGAGGAAGTTGCGGTCGCGCAGCACCAGGATGGCGCCGGGAACCGCCTCCAAGATCGCCGACCAGGCCATCAGCAGCTCCGGGTGCAACTGCGGCACGGCGATATCGGCTCCGAAGGCGACCGCGCCCTGGCGCCTCGAGGGGTCGCGGCGCCGGGGCGGCGCCTGCTCGCGGCAATAGGCGCCGTGGGGGAGCGGCAGCCGCCGCGTCCCTGCCCTGCCCGCCTCGCCGCCGGTCTCGTGCGGGTCCACGAAATCGGCGTCGATCTGGGCGAGGCCGAGGTCGCCGGGATTGCCGAGCCAGGACGCTTGCCACGGTGCCGGCCGCAGCGCCAGGGCGGCCAGATGATTGGGCGCGCCGTGGCCGCCGATGTCGATCAGCACATCGATGCCGTCGCCCTCGATGATCGCCGCCAGGGTGAAGGGGTCGCACTCGCTGATGTCGCGCCATTGGCCGGCGCAGTGCCGGAGCCCGGCGTTGATCGGGTCCTCGGCCGGCCGGTAGCCGTAGAAGGTCGATTTGACGCGCCGGGAATCCATGGCCTGGGCGACGGTCTCCAGCACGGTGAGATCGCGGATGTCGCGGATCGCCGAAACCAGAAAGCCGACATTGACGGGGGGCGCCGCGAGCGGCTCGGGGGGCGGCAGCGTCTTGGCGGGCAGGATGGCGGCCAGGGCGGCGGCGTGCTCGGCGAGCCCAGCCGCGCCGAGCCCGGGCTGAAAGACGGCGTCGCGCAAGAAGGCGCAGCCTATCTCGGCATCGTCGGGTGCTGCGGCCTGGGCTTGCTGGTGGTGGCTCTCGGCGAGGCTGGCCTCGCCGAGAGCGCCGTAGGCCGCGCCCCGCAGGCTGGCGTTGGCGGCTTTTTCCTTGTCGCCGGGCGGCAGCTCCGAAAGCACGGCCAGGGCTTGCCCCGGCTGGCCGGCCGCGAGCAGGCAGCGGGCCAAACCGCGCAAGGAGGCGGCCTCGCCCGGAAAGAACACCAGATGCCGCTCGTAGAGATCCGCCGCCGCCCCATAGGCCCGGGCCAACTCCAGGGTTTCCGCCGAGGTCTGCAGCGGTCTGGTCTTGATCAAGGCCAGGCACTGGGCGAACGAAGGCAGCGAGGCCGGCAGCAGGGCGATGGTGATTTCGTCGTAAGGACGCCGGCACGAATAACCGAATCTGTTAGCACCAACCAAAGGTAGGGGATTCACGGGCTCCCCAAAATGCGATAGATTGGGGCTCATGAGAGATGAAGATACAATCCGTAGGGGCTTTGAGCTTCTCAGACCGAATTTGAGCGAACAGGGCCGACGCCTTTACGCCGCGGCTCAGGTCGTTGCTCTGGGTAACCGCAGCCTCGCTGCTGTATCGCGAGCGACGGGCATCGCTCGAAGTACCATCGGGCGAGGCCTTCGAGATATTGAACAAATTAACAATATAAGTTCTGGGCGCGTCCGGCGACCAGGGGGAGGAAGAAAGTCAATCACACATGGGCAGCCGACGATACTATCTGACTTGAAGCAATTAGTCGAGCCAATTACTCTTGGAGACCCCGAACGGGCTCTATATTGGGTGTCAAAGAGCAAGGAAAAACTTGCGCGTGCATTGAGAGAGATGGGCCATAAGGTCGGGTCAACAACGGTCGGTGTCCTGCTCAAGGAGTTGGGATACAGTCGCCAGGGTAACTTTAAGGCGAACGAGGGGCATCAACATGCCGACCGTGATGCACAGTTCGAGCACATCAACACGAAGGTACTGTCATACCAGAAAGACGGCCACCCAGTAATTTCGGTAGACACAAAGAAGAAGGAGTTAGTTGGTAACTATAAGAACGGCGGGACAGACCTAAGGCCAAAGAAACGTCCTCGTCGGGTCAACGGCCACGACTTTCCGGATAAGACCCTAGGAAAAGCCGTGCCTTACGGTGTGTATGACATATCTGCCAATGCCGGTTGGGTTAGCGTTGGCATCAATCACGATACAGCTCAATTCGCAGTACAGTCAATTCGTCGCTGGCTTGAGTTGCTCGGCCGTGAGCGCTATCCAACCATGCGGCGCCTCTTGATCACTGCAGATGGTGGCGGCAGTAATGGGGTCCGAGTCCGCCTTTGGAAGTTAGAGTTGCAAAAACTGGCCGACGAGACAGGGCTCACTCTTGATGTGTGCCATTACCCACCAGGTACGTCAAAGTGGAATAAAATAGAGCATCGACTGTTCTGCCATATTTCTCAGAATTGGCGGGCGCGTCCTTTAACAAGCCTCCTCGCCGTTGTTAAACTAATCTCGTCTACTACGACCACGGCTGGGCTGAAGGTTGCCTGTGAGTTAGACAACAACTTCTACCCAAAGGGAATTAAAGTTTCTGATGAAGAAATGGAGGCCCTCGCGATAACGGGCGACGAGTTCCACCCAGAGTGGAATTATTCGTTGGAACCCCGGAAGCGAGAGTGAAGCGGTTATTTCTGGCGGTGTCCTTACGCGATTCCGATTGCCCCAAGTATATAGCTAGTCTTATGGATAACATCGTTAAACGTTCTGATAAGCTCCGCGAAAGTATCCCCAGTTGACATAATCATCATGGCCCGAAGTAACGAAACGCCCCGATTTGACGCATAAGCGGACAAAAGGGGAACTCAGGCAGCTTTGCGGGTGATCTCCGGGACGTCCCTGAGCAATCGCATTCCGTCATGGTATTCCGATATTTTTTGTCCGGATTGCCAGATGTAGTCTCCAGTCAGGTTGACATGCTCCCAGCCAAGCGGGGAGAGATGGGCGAGCAGGTGGTCAGGAACATCCTCGACCTTGCGCAGGGCGGCGACGGCGCGCTCGAGATACCGTGTGTTCCAGAGGATGATCGCGGTGACGACGAGGTTCAGGCCGGAGGCGCGGTGCTGCTGGTTCTCGTAGGTTCGGTCGCGGATTTCGCCGAGCCGATGGATGAACACCGCCCGTGCCAAGCTATTGCGAGACTCGCCCTTGTTGAGTTCCTGGGTGGTCTGGCGGCGCAGGTCCGGGTCTTCCAGCCAATCGAGGGTGAAGAGGGTGCGTTCCAGCCGGCCCAGTTCGCGCAACGCGGTGGCGACGCCGTTCTGCCGTGGATGGGAGGCCAGTTGGCGCAGAATCAGGGAGGCTGTCACCGTGCCGGTGCGCAGCGAGGCCGCGATCCGTAGAATC